>NZ_JAOCNC010000002.1:0-300000 GCF_032860985.1 Chroococcidiopsis sp. SAG 2025 | reverse complement strand
AATAGCGACAGTCGATAGTTTCTGTCGTTGTATTCTGCCGTGCCATCCGTAATCTCGACAACCAGTCCGCCTGGATTTTTGATTAACAGCGGTAGTGCAAAGTGGCTGGTGATGATATGCGTGTCGATTGCCAGTCTTGCATCCGCAGCCCTGCCTCCAAGGAATGCTGCCACACAGGTACGTTCCACTCGGCGAGAAACTCGGCTCCCCAGATATCGTTGACCAAAATATCCAACCGCCCTTGCTCGCTGGCAATGCGTCCCACCAGAGCTTGAACCTGTGTTGGATCGAGATGATCGACTCGAACCGCGATCCCCTGACCGCCCGCTCGATCCACTAGGTCTGCTGTCTCTTCTATGGTCTCAGGACGGTTATATTCGGAGCGGTGATCGCGAGTGGTTCGACCTGTGACGTAAACAGTTGCACCAGCCGCACCGAGTTCGGCAGCGATGCCACGACCCGCACCGCGTGTTGCTCCAGCGACTAGGGCGACTTTACCTTGAAGCATTCGATCCATTATCTAAAACTGTCTCTAGTGCTATCTTCATAGTAAAGTAAGCCATGTTGTTCCCTATGTCCCACACCGTTCAGTTCTGGTATTGGGTTACTTCTTCCGCCAATAGTTCGCTGTCATGAATTGATGCCACTGCCCGTCATCGCCCAGCACGTGCGATGTCAGCACTCGGAGATCGTCGCTCTTGAACTCGATCGCATCCTTATACCTTGCCATCTTCCCTGCGCCAGTCATAACGGGTCCTTCAGAATCGAGCGTCAGCACCCTTTGGGCCGCGTCCAATTCGCCACCATCGTACACCCAAAGGTAGGTCATCATCGACCCAATCCACGTCCCCACGTACCTCTGCTGCTGCGGATCGTAACCAAGCGTCATCATCGTCGTCGCAGCACCACAACCAGGCATCTCGCCCTGTCCTTCAGCCAAAATCCAGAGTCCGCCAAGCGATCGCACACTCTCGGTTCCCGTAGCCTTTTCAACAGGCAGATCCGATTCCATCTTCACCTCGATTTCATACGTCCATTCACCGACGAGCTTTTGTAGCCAATTGTGTTCCTTCTGCGGTTGGGTCTTCATCGTTGAAGGCTGTTGTGTTTTGGTTGTCTCCATTGCTGTATCTCCTTTTCTTGGTCACGTCTAAGTCATTCGGCAGCTCGATCGCAATCGATCGTGCAAGGGATGCCAAATCGATCTACAACCATGCCAAAGCGGGCAGCCCAGAAGGTTTCCTGGAGCGGCATCTGCACCGTTCCGTTTTCTGCCAAGGCGTGAAAGATGCGCTCAGCTTCTGCTGGAGCGTCGATACCAAGCAACACGGAAAGACCTTTTGGTTCTTCATACCGCTCCGGCAAACTGTCAGCACCCATCAGTACCTTATCAATCACTACGGTTCAGTTAAGGCTCAAAGTGTTGTAAATTAAGCATTGTTCCCAAGAATGGAAAGTGAGTGTAGTGCATCTGAAGGATTTCTCATTGTTGTCTCCTACGATACAAAGTAGTGATGTGTTCAAAGCGATAGAGGCAGCCATCCCATCCACGGAGATCGAGCAAGCGATCGCTAAAACTAAAGTTTGTGAACAACGTAAACGCTCGTTACCAGCACAATTGGTAATTTGTTTGGTAATTGCGATGAGTCTGTGGTCACGAGATTCGATGAGAGATGTGCTGAAAAACTTAATTGATGGGCTGAGCGAAGCATGGGTGAAAGTGGGGAAATACTGGCGAGTTTTTTGTAAATCAGCAATAACGCAAGCCCGACAACGATTAAGTCCAAGGGTGATGAGTCAATTGTTCCATCAACTGGTGCGACCAATGGCTAGCACCGATACCAAAGGAGCATTTCTCAATGGATTGCGAATTGTGGTAATTGATCGGACTTGCTTCGATCTGCCAGACAGCGATGAAAATGCGAGAGTTTTTGGTCGTCCGAGCAGCCGTCCTGGCACACAAGCCGCATTTCCCAAACTGCGATTAGTCATTTTGGTAGAAGCAGGAACACATTTAATCTTTGATGCATTGATGTGTCCATATCGAATAGGAGAACGAGTGCGGGCATTAAGATTATTACGCTCCGTGAGTTCAGGGATGTTGTTGATGTGGGACAGAGGGTTACATTCTTATGCAATGGTGCAAGCAACTGTCACAACTGGTAGCGATTATTTAGGAAGAATTCCCGCAAATGTCAAGTTTTTGTGCGAAGAACCACTGGCGGATGGTTCTTATCTGAGTTGGATTTATCCACCTGCTAAATTCCGCTCAAAAGCTTGCCAGCCCATACAAGTCCGAGTGATTGAATACACAATTGGTAATACCGACAACCCAGAGGAACAACTAAGATATCGCTTAATTACCAGCTTATTGGAATTGGAGAAATTTCCGGCTCAACTACTGGCGATTGAATATCATCAACGCTGGGAAGTAGAAAATACTATTGATGAACTCAAAGTACATTTATCAGGACGAAAAACTCATATTCGCTCTCAAAAACCGCGTGAAGTTGTGCAGGAAGTTTACGGGTGGTTGTTAGGACACTGGGCTGTGCGGTTATTGATGTTTCAAGCTGCAAAGAGCGCGGGTATCACTCCTTTGCGTCTGAGTTTCACTGGGACATTGCGAGTTATTCGTCGTGCTATCCCGAAATTTCAACGCTTGCAATCACAAGAACTCCCCTTTTTTTAAGTTGGTTAACTGTAGAGATTTTAGACACTCTGTTACCTGAACGAGTTTCTCGTACCAATCCCAGAGTTGTAAAAAAACCTGTATCCAAGTTTCGCTCAAAAAAGCCAAGACATCGAGCCACCCCCTCCCGAACCAATCCTCCTATTTTCTTTATCCTCAGCACAGCGTAGCCTTAAATGAACCGTATTGCCTTATCACCCACAATTAGGCTGGCGTGCATAATTCGATTGCGCCATTCGGAGGGCGGTCACGCCCTTTACAATGTTGCAAAAAATCTTTACCAGGATCTGGAGTCGAAGGATTGGGTCCGACTCGGAACACGATATTCACCTGTCCTTGCTCAATTTCAACCTGTTTAACCAGGGTGCGAATAAGTTCACGTTGAGTTGCCCAGTCAACAGAGTCTAGACCATTCTTGACTCTAGCAGTGAACTCATGTAAGCGAGTGATAATCAAGTGCAACTGAGTATGCAATGTCATTTCCTCAGATACCTGTTTTGCTTGGGCTTCCAATACTACGACCCGTTGTTTGAGGCGAGTCAGTCGTGGTTCAAATTCACCCTTATCAATCAAGCCTTCTGCATAGCTATCAATCAGCCGCCCCATTCCTTGACGCAGCTTGGAAATTTGAGCTTCTAAATTAGCTAGATTCAATTGTTTAGCATTAGTAGGCTCTTGCTGACGACGGTGATATTCCTGCTCCAGCCGTTGTGGATTCTCTAGTAGTGCTCGGACTTCCTTCCAGACGACAACTTCCAATAAATCTGTCCGCAGTTGAGTGTTTGAGCAGATGCGTTGACCACCAAAACGATAGGCATCTGTGCCGATACAGCGGTAGTAAGCATAGTCACGGGTTTTGCCTTTGGCTACTTTGTGACTCACAGGTTTGCCGTAGTAAGAATAGCCACACTGCTTGCAGACGACTAATCCTTGCAGGAGGTACTTAGCTCCTCGTTGGCTTTGCCGAACACGCCGTCGATTCTCACTCAACTGTTGCTGCACGGACTCAAATAGAGCTTCATCCACTAAAGCAGGTACGGGGATACTAATCCATTCTTCTTTTGCAACTGGATAAGTCGAGTAGGGGCGACGTGGTTGTGAACAGTGGCCTCGCCCCGGTCGCAGCCTTGGACGCATTTGCCCCAGAGCCGTTTTACCAAAAGCAGCCATACCTTTATAGGCAGGGTTTTTCAGCATTCCCCAGACAGTGGTACGGTCCCAAGCTTGTTTCCCAGTTTGAGTCGGAATTCCCGCTTGTTGAAGGCGGCGACAAACTTGATTAATTGTCAGCCGTTCTCGACCTACCCACTCAAAGATTTGACGTACAACTGTAGCCTGTTCTAGGTGAATCTCATAGCGGGCTTGACCTCCACCAGAATGCTTGTCAATGTAATGGTAGCCGTAGGGAGCACTCCTATAGGGCATTGACTGAGCCAGAATCAGCAGCATGGCGCTTGCCTCGCCGACTCCGCTCTAAAATCTTGGCTCGCTCATACTCTGCCATCATTCCTTGTACTTGCAGCAACAAGTCATCTTCTGGACTACGCCCCAACTCTCGGTTGAGGAAGATAACTTCAACGCCTGCTCGCTGCAACTCATCGACCAATAATACTTGATAAGCGTATTTCCGAGCCAAGCGATCTGGAGAATGAACGTACAGGCGGTCAAGCCCTCCATCTGCTGCCAAGTCACGTAGTCTTTCCAAGGCTGGACGAACCAGTGTCGCTCCACTGTAACCTTCATCCACAAATTGGAATTCAGTTCCCAAGCTAAATTTATCTTCCTTGACCCGCTGTTGTAGTGCAGCCAGTTGGCTTTCAATTGTATTAGCCGTTGCTTGTTGTTCTGAAGAAACCCGTGCATAGATTGCTACTTGCAGTTGACTGCTGCTCATGGGTGGATTCCTCCTACTTGTTGCTGTGGTGGTTCTGGTTTGGCATGAGTTTTTTTCCGGCTGGCTGATGTGCAACAGCTAACTTGTGGAACGATTTGTTCGTATGCACTGGCTAGACACTCGGCAGCAATCCGTGACGCTTCAAAACTGACTTTGACCTCCAGCACTTGCTGACGCTTTTTCTGGCGACGACTCATAGCAATTTCCTTTTAGCTCAAGTCGTCCGGTTGAATTTTAGTGTGGTAAAGCGATGAAAGCAGCTTCGCAAGGGATTCTCTAGCTGAACGCTTGGCTTTGAGGATAGCAGCTGCTTGAACTAGAGCTTCTTTCAGTGGCAACATTGAATTTGTCACAATATCAGAGGCGACAGATTTTGAATCTGTGTCATTATCAGTGCTACCAGATTTAGATTTTGTGTCAATATCAATAGCTTCTCCATTGTCTAACTGGTGGGCGAGTTTCACCAGTTGCTGGGCAAAAACTTTTGGCACTCGAATCGTTTGAGTTACTGAATGCTTCCAGCTTGATTTCCTGCCAGCGTTGTCAAGGGTAGCCACCCCGACCTGATTTGTTGGGCAATAAAGCATTCTCCTGAGTCATCAACACCTCTCTACTTGAATCTGTCACAAAATCACAATCCTTCCATTTAACCACACGATTGGCAGATACTTCTATGCGTTGCTTCAATAGCCAGCAGATGTCAAAGCCCGAATCAACTAGGCTCTTCTTCAACAGGCAAGACCTGGGGAAACTGCAAGGGTGCTCCCCCGAATCCATCCCCATAATCAGGGCGTAACTGTTCTCGTGGAATTGAAATTGAAAATTCTATGATTGCTTTTGCAACATTGTAAGGGGCGCGTGTGCTCCGCCATTGGCGACTCCCCGTAGGCCATTGTCGCTTCGATTTTGCCACCCAAACATTGCTCGTAGAACTTAAATGCTGCCTCGCATTGACCGTTGAAATTCAGATCGGGATTCAGCTGCATTGTATCGAAATCTCCGGCTATTCAAGGATTGAGAAATGCGATCGCGTGAAATGATGTGGCTGCCCAATACAAGAATATAGTTCGATTGTACTACCGCGCTGTCGGATCTGCTGACTAGTGGGTCATTTGGTATGAGTGTTGCTATAAAAAGGATGGTCAATTAAAGTGAAGATACATAGTTTTTCAGGTTGTGATGACACGGCAAAAAAAAGCACCTTTGCGACCGTTAAGTGATGAAGAACAAACCGACTTGAAAAAACTGAGCCGTTCTCAATCCCAATCATCTGCTAGTGTCATGCGGGCCAAAGCGATTCTAGCCGTGGCTCTTGGGGCTGATTACACGAGTGCAGCGCAGTTAGTAGGATTACGCTGTGGTGATACGGTCAGCAAGTGGGTCAGTCGCTTCAATGTTGAAGGCTTAGCTGCCTTACAGCCTCGACATGGCGGTGGGGCAGTAGTGCAATACAGCGAACCAGAAAAACAACGCATCCTGTCCGAATTTCAGCGTCAACCAGAGCGGCAGAAAGAGGGCACGGCAACCTGGTCAGTAGCTACACTTCAACGGGCTTTGCGTCAGGCTCCTGATGGCTTAACCCAAATCAGTACTTATACAATTTGGCAGGTACTCAAAGAGGCGGGCTATAGCTGGCAAAAGAGCCGCAGTTGGTTAAAAACTGGACAGGTGAAGCGCATACGCAAAGGCAAGCTAGTAGTAGTAACTGACCCAGATACCGTGGCAAAAAAAAACTGATAGAACGCGCTTACACTCAGGGACAGAAGCTAGGCTTGAGTGTGTGGTGCGAAGACGAGGCGGGACCATTTGGCACTGCTCCTTACCCTGGTAGCAATTGGCAGCCAGTAGGTAAACCGACACGGCAAGAACATGAATATATCCGTAATGGCACAGCCAAGCTGTTAACGCTATTCCATCCCGCTACTGTATTACAGTTGTAGATAAATAGAAGAATGAATTCGCTTTTGGTAATGGTAGTAACGAGCAGTAGCTTGATGAGATCTGCGCCAATAAGACCAACGCAAAACGTGTTCAAGACACCAGAATGTGGGAAACAAGAATCGAGATACCCACCGCTTCATCTCCCAGATACTTAGTCGGACAATAAACCTCGTGCCGCTTTGAACGCAGTTAGACTGCCAGTTGTTACTAGAGGTAAAGGGGGGGTAGAGGAGTGAATAGCAGGCTCACAAGAGTGTCGTAAGACGGTGAGAAATATTTGAGCAGCCAGGACGAGGGTGATGTGTCGATGCCAACCATGCCAGGAACGAACTTCGTACTCTCCTAAACCTAGCTGGTCTTTAGCAAATTTAAAGCACTCCTCAATCCGCCACCTTTGCCCGGCGATTTGAACCATCGTTTCTAGGGTAGTATCGCTCTTAGCAAATACTTGATAGTAGCTGACGCGAGGATCTTCAGGGTGTTCTAGAGAGCGGCGGAACAATAACCAACGTTGAAAACCATCTGATCTGTCACAATTAACTGGCACTTTCGCCCAGTCATAGTATCTTTCTCCCTTACTGCCAGCTCCACAGCTAAGACGTTGCCACAGCTGGCTGTCCGGCTGAGGTAACAGTTCTTGGGCTTGATAACGTTGCCAGCCAATAACTACAGGCTGCTTCTTGCTGACCGTGAGTATATACGGTTGTTTAGCAGTCTTTTCCAGCCACCACCACAATGAACCATCGTTGCCATAAACCTCATCAGCAACAAACCAGGCGGGACGTATTCCGTCTTTAAAAGCTGATTCCAACATCTGTTGTGCTAGTTGAGGTTTAGTCGCAAATGTGATTGATTTTGGAACTGCTCCCTTCTTACGTTTGCTTTGATCTTCACTCCATGTGCGCGGTAGATACAAACGGCGATCGATCAACGTATGTCCTTTGTCGCTAATGTAGGACATGAACACACCTACCTGGCAATTCTCCAAATGTCCAGTTGTGCCATAATACTGCACCTGTACGCCTACTGACTGCTCTCCTTGCTTCAGAAAACCTGTTTCATCAATTGCCAAAATATCTGTTTCACTCTTCAAATGCTCCACTGCATACTTTCTAATTTCTGCACACACTGCGTCCGCGTTCCACTGCGCCCGTCCTAGTGGGACTTTAAAACTTTCTAAGCCCAAATATAGCCGAACTTAGCTCTGTGAGAGGCAAATACATCAACATGCTCATTAAGCCAGCGGACCAAACGAAACTCGACTGCGGTGCGGAATGCCTCCAATGCTTCGGCAAAGGTTTGTAAGGGTTTGGTTGCCCAACGTCTGCGGAATCCGCCGGTCAACTGATGCCAAAGGATGAAGGTGTAAGCGATGAACACTAAAACCCAATGACGCTTCATACTCAGAGCATCCCGAACTTGATACTCACTCAAACCCAACCAGCCCTTGGCTTCTCGATAGAAGACCTCCACCCAGTTGCGAGCAGAATATGTTTGAGCTACCCAAGCCGCACTGACTTGGTTGTCAGAGGCATTGGTGAGAAAGTAATCCACCTCCGTCGCTTGCTCGAAACTAGAGGCATTGAGTTGAATCGCCAGCCAGCGAGTGCCTTCGAGCTTCGGAACGTGAACTGGTAACAGCGCCACCCAAACTGTCCGGGGCTGCTCCAGATTGAGTTGCACAGGTGTGAACTGCTCCACTGCCAAGGTTTGAGCAATAGCTTCTAATCCCTGCTTACGAGCAGACTCATCACCTGATGTTTGAGCAGTAACTTGGCGGTTTTTGGCGATTGCTGCCACGTAAGTTAGGTTTCTCGACTCCAACTGCTTGAGAAAAGGCGTGTTATTACCGTAGCCTGCATCAATTACAGTCACACCCGGTCGATAACCGCGCTTCAAGCATTGGTCAACCAAGTCTAGAGCCAGGTCAGGTTTTTTCTGGAAGTTGGGGTCTGCCTTGCCTTGCTCGAATAAACTTGCGTGTTGATAGAGTGCAACATCTAACGGCAGACGTCGCACTCCATCATACAAGTAGGTAGTCAGCAGCACAATACCATTGTCAGTCTTGCCAATCTCCCCAATGTACTGCCGTCCTACCCCATCAGTAGCCGCACCACTTTTGCGATGTCCCGAATCATCTACAATCAATGTGAAACCTTGACTCGGGGTCGTCTGGCGACACTGGTGCATCACCTCCAACCGCCGATTATTTAGCTTGACTTCATCCCAAGGGGCATTGTTGAGAAAATGTCTGAGGCTGTTGTAGGAGCCATCTACTGTATTTGTGACCAGTTGGCTCAGGTTTTTGCGCTGACTCTCACCCAGCAGTCCCCCTAGATAAACACGAAATTCCTGCCGCTGCTTCTGACGCGAAAATACATCATCAAACCGACGACACCAGTTCTCAAAGCACTGCGGCATCGCTGCTGGTACTTGATCTTTCACCTTACGTTGCTCCTGTCGAGACTGACGTAAAACGCAACTCCTACCCGCATTCTAGCTCAATTTGCTCCATCTTTCTTACAAAGTCCCACTAGTAAATGTTGGAAGCGATAGGGATTGCTATACCCTACCTGTTCTGCCATTTGCCATCCATTCTTCCGCTCAACTGGGCTTAGTAGTGCCTGGATATAGTCATACGCTGCAAGACGTGCTTCAGAACGAGCGAAGTGCTTTCCCAGTTTTTGCTGAAACGCTTTCAATCTACTGCTCCATTGGGAGAGCGCTTCTAATGCAACACCTGTTAAAAACACGTTGGATGTATCAAGCATTGCTAAACTGTATTTCCTTACAAATCTAGTTTAGCTTATCTACAACTGTAATATACTGGGCAAGTACGAGTTAAGGGTGTTACCAGTTGTACCAATGCTGTGTTGCACGAATGGCTCAAGCAAGAATTAGCTAGTGTTGTACAATCACTGCCAACTCCAGCTCGATTACTCAAGCCTGAAGAAAATCAACGGTTATGGAAAAGTTGGCAGCAGGGGTTGAAAGTACGCTTTACACTCCCACACGACTTACCGCCACTGCGAATGTTGCTAGTGATGGATAACTTGGTCGGACATAAAACTCCCCAGTTGGTATTGTGGCTGTGTGCTCATGGCATCATGCCGCTCTACACACCTCTTGGCGGTAGCTGGCTGAATATGGCTGAGTCGATTCAACGAATTCTCAAACGCCGAGCTCTAGAGGGGCATCATCCGCAAACAGCCTATCAAATTATTGAGTGGTTGGAAGCAACTGCTTTTGGATGGAACCAACAACCAACGCCGTTTGTCTGGGCAGGATTACGAGCGCAACGTCGAGACAGAGCGCGTCAAAGATTTCACTCTCTTGGTGGTTCTGGTGCCTGTACGCATCGTCCTCTTCGGCGGACAACTATTGCCAAAAATAATGGCAACACTCATACCAAATGACCCACTAGTGAAGTCAATCTTAAGAAAAAGATAAGAGTTAAGACGAGTTCCGAATCTGATGGAAATACCAACGTTAGTCCAGCACTCTTTTTTCGACCATCTTCGCTAAATACTCATCCAGACATTCCAAGCTGGAGTTCCACCCCGCAACAACTCCCATTTCTTCGTGCTTGCGGCGATCCTCCGCAGTCGGGTGCATAATCCGCAGAATCAGGCGCGTCTTGTCGCCCAAGTCCTCGAAAATAGTTGTCGCCACAATCGTGCCACTCGGTAGGTCTGCCTCGATAACCCGTTCAAAGCCCTGATCAAATTCGTCACTAGTGACAATTCGTTCGGGCGGTACGACTTCGCGAAAGACGCCTTTGACCGGATACTCGGTGCCATCGGGACCGCACATCACATACCGCCAAGTGCCACCTGGTCTAAAGTCCATTTCATCAACACGGGTTGTGAAGCCTTTAAGACCCCACCACTGCTCAATGTGTTTTGGCTGAGTCCACACTTTGAACACGAGTTCTCTCGGTGCATTGAAAACGCAGGTGATGACGATCTCCCGATCGCTTTGAGCGTCAGTGGAACCGTTTTGTTTCAACATTTTATTTCTCCTGAGAATGGAACGATCGCCAGTTATGTTTCGCGATCAGGTTGATTTTCCTCTGCTTGCAATTCCTGTAGATAATCGTCCAGGTGATCGAGGCTCTCTTGCCAGAATTGGCGATACTGCTCGAGCCAATCTGCCACATCCTTGAGTGATTCTGCTTCTAGCCGGCAGGGTCGCCACTGAGCCTCACGACCCCGCACGATCAATCCGGCTCGCTCCAGCACCTTAAGATGTTTGGAAATGGCAGGTAGGCTCATCTGGAACGGTTGGGCTAGCTCACCCACCGATGCCTCACCCTTAGCAAGATGAGCTAGGATCGCCCGTCGAGTGGGATCGGCAAGGGCGGCAAAAGTGATGCTGAGGGGATCTGCAGACATCTTTATTTAACCTATTGGTTAACTAACCAATAGGTTAAACGTAATGACAGAGAATGTTAAGGCTAATCGATCTCGTTTCTTGAACTTTTGTATGGTAATCTCACGCACTCTGACCATTTACCCAGACAGCGACGATCATCGCGATTAGGCTCACGAGGGCGAACCCCGCACGCGCTACATGCGAGTACTCCCATTGGTTCCGCAAGTCCGTCCAGTCCACCGGACGAGTTTTATTAGACCGGCTCGCTGCGAATGAGAAAAAGCCAGCACTAAAGCGGTTGAGGTTTTCGCCCTCCAGCCAGAACTGATTGACTGGGTGCGTCAGGAGCCAATACACGACTTGCATACCCACCAGTCCGAGTAATGCCACCAGCGTCAGCCAGAATTCTGCACTTCCCAATGGTGTAAAGAACAACAGGACGAGCGTTACAACTAAGCCACCAAACTCACCAACGCCGCCGCCGATCGTGAACCCTGGATAATAGTAGATGGGCTGCATGGCAAAGTAAGCTTCCTTTGTAAGTCGCATTTTCCCAGGAAACTCAAGGGCATGAGCGAGTGCCAGTGCCAGCGCCACAGCAATCAGGATCGCGCTCAGAATTTGTAAAACGTCGAACATTCGTTATACCTCCTCGCCAACCGTTGACGATCGGCATGAAATTCCTTTGCGAGATCGTTACTTTCTCAACACTGCATAGGGTTGTTCAGTGCGATCTCGCAGATACCGTGCGGGTGTTTCCACCAGAGCAGAAAGCACCAGGGCACTAAATGCGGCTAGATGGCAGAAAAATCGTGCCAAATGCGAATATTCCCACTGGTAGCGGAGTTGTTCTCAGTTTGCTGGAATTGATTCGGGTGTGGCGCTGCGGATCGCAACATTTACGGGTTCTGTAAAGGCAAAGAAGATAACTGGAAATGCCAGTAGCATCAACGCGATCGCTACTAGTGTCAGTCCAAATGCAGGGTGACGCTTGCGGACGAGGATAGCCAATCCGATCGCCGCCACAGGCGCAGCAAATTCAATAAATGCACCAATATTCGGAGGTCCAAATGCCACATACAGGCTGTTTTGAATTGCAATGTATTGCGACGCGGAGTACTGCATTTTCGCTGGGAGTTCTAGCGCGTGACAAAGCGCTATTCCCGTGACTAAGGCAGAGAGGATGAGGGTAATAAAGCGCCAGGTTTTCAAGAACATGGTAAATCCTCCTAGATCGGGCTTGCGGGCAGCAAGTTGGAGGCATAGCTAGATTCAGCCATAATCTAAGTATGACAATCAATAGTCAAAATGACAATTATTTGTCATATAAGAATATGAACTTTTGTGATGAACAACGCGCTATGGCAAAACAGGCAGTTAACAGAACCCCAGCAGGACAAGCGATCAAAGAGTTAATCGTTGAAATTGTGGCAACCTTTTTTCTGCTGCGGGCAGAAGGGATGCGAATCGGGGTGGTTTCACCATCAGGAGAGGGCTACTGGAGTGTTTTGCGACTGCTCAAGGTGAACGGCGCTCAAACTGTACCGCAGATTGCTCGATATCGTTACGTTCCTCGGCAAAGCATTCAACAACTCGCCAACGAAATGCTAGAGGATGGGGTAATTGAGTTGGTCAATAATCCCGCCCACAAGAGATCGAAACTCTTGCGCCTCACACCCAAGGGAGAAGCTGTTTTTCAACAATTGAGTTCGCGCATTGCCGTGCTAACGGAAAACCTGGCAGCACGAGAAGATGCAGCCCAATTGCAAAATGCAGTCGTTGTCGTGAAACACTTGCACGAACAACTTAGAGAGATGTTAGATCGATAGGTTGTACGGTAGTTTTATTGCACCGCTCGCTCGCCAAGCGCGATCGTCAACAATGCTGCTGCTGCCAGTGCCGCTATCGTCCGTACGTAATTCCAAATTGTCCAGGTTGTCAGGTAGCTAGCCCATAGGTTTCCGCCTTGGATGCTATCCGGTTTGACAGCTGCCAAGGCATCGTTTAACGGCACGTTGAATGCAATCGTCACTCCGACTGTGCCAACGAGATAGAGTAGGCTACCGACGAGCAAGTAGGCAGCACCAGGTTGATGCCACTTTAACAGCGAGGAGATAGCCAGAAAGAGGCAAGTCGCAGCCGTCCCAAAGATCGCTGTCATGAACAACGGATTGATTGCCGTGATATTGATCGATTGCATGGCAGCAATGCCTTCTTTTGGCTGAAGTCGGGCAAGAGCAGGCATCACAAAAGTCGAGAAAGCGAAAAAGACTCCTGCTACTAGCCCGCAGCCTAGCGCCGAGAACAGCTTGAATACGAAAAGCGAGTGGTAAGTAATTGCCATAAACCCTCCTGCAAACTGTTGTTGAGCCAAAATTCGCGTGTCATTTCAATACGACAGGGCAGGTGTCTTGTGAAGGTACAGATCGTCTGTCAATTGTTTCAGCATAAAGTCGGCAACATCGGCACGCGAGATTTTGAGTTTTGATGTCCTATCGGTGCCTGGAAAGCCGTGTCGGTAGTTGCCAGTGCGCTCGCCATCTACGAAGGCTCCCGGACGGACGATCGTCCAGTCCAGATGGCTTTGCTTGACGTAGTTTTCTTGCGCTACATGGTCTGCATAAGCTTGACGCAGCAGGAACCCAAACATGATGTATTTCCAGAAAAAGTTGAGATTCCCCCAACTCTCTCCCACCCCAAGGGTTGTTTGGCAGATCAACCGTCGAACACCCACCTTCTCCATTGCGCGAATGATATGTCGCGTCCCCTGCGATCGGATTGTACCTTTGCTACCTGCTCCCAGCGAACACAGCACGGCATCTTGCCCCTGTACTGCCTTCTCTACTGATGCGAGATCCATGACATCACCCTGAATAACCTTCAGGTTCGCGTGCTGAATGTCGTCGAGCTTTGCTGGATTGCGTGTAAACGCCGTAACAGTGTGCCCTTGCTCGAGTGCTTGCCAGACAAGCTGGCGACCGATACTACCTGTTGAACCAAATATCAGTAGTTTCATCTTCCCTACCTCCCTCAAGATGCGTTATCAACTCCTGCATACTCTGGGATTGCAATCATGTGTAATCGATGTGCGTACTTCCTGACTCAATTACCCTTCCAGCTTAGGTAGATCGACTTGCATCCAACTATCTCATTCTTGTGAAATTATCCAAATCTTGCGGTCAATTCTCAGCATATTTAGTGGAATGCCCAAACGAATACAATTAGAACTAGAGGCATTGGGTTTGCAGCATGAAGACGACCGAAGATCGCCAGATTGAATGTACCAGCTTACCGATCTTGTCGAGTCGCGATCGGGGTTGGGAGAATATTCTGGTCGAACAATTCCAACACCCTGCGGGAGAAGGGAGGACTTGTTACAGCGACGAACACGCGATTTGTCTGTCTCTAGCACCTCGTCCTGTACTCTTGCTACAAACTCAGGGAGATAAAACCCGCACGGGATTGTATGCGAAGGGCGATTTTTGCATCACGCCTGCCAAGATGCCGTTTTTTGCCCGTTGGGAGAGTGACGATCGCTTCTTGCAGGTTCGGATTACGTCTCGGTTTATCGAAAGCGTGGCTGGAGAAGCTCTAGAGATAAACCCCGATCGCCTGGAATTACTGCCCGAATTTCGGGTTCGCGATCGCCAACTTGAAGCGATCGGCATGATGTTACTCGCCGAACTCCAACAGGAGAATTCAGGCAGCAGGCTTTACATCGAGTCATTGGCAAATGTCCTAGCGGTGCATTTACTCAGACAATACGCCACTGCCAAACCGCATCTGACCGTTTACGCAGGTGGATTACCTCAGCGTCAACTGCTGCAAATCCTGGACTACATCCACGAGCATCTAGATCGAGATATTAAGCTTGCCGACTTAGCAGATCTACTGGGTATCAGTCAATTTCATTTGAGCCATCTATTCAAACAATCCCTCGGCACATCTCCCTACCAATATCTGCTCGGACAACGCATCGAACGGGCAAAGCAGTTGTTGAAACAAACTGACCGATCAATGATGGAGATGGCGTTGATGTGTGGCTTCAGCAGCCACAGTCGCCTGAGCCAACATTTCCGGCAGCTGACAGGCATGACACCGAGAGCCTACAGAGCGAATTAACCATGCAATTTTCTGGTATACCTGCGGTTGGAAATAGGGAGCGATCGGCTTCGCGCCTTGCCGAGTTGCGATCGCAACTACGCCTTGCCGAAGCGATTGCGATTGTGCTGTCGGTCAAAATCGACGAGCGGTCCCTTGGGTACAATTCGATTGGGATTAATCTCGGTCATACTCATGTAATAGCCACGCTTGATGTGGTCTAGATTGCACGTCACTTTGAGTTGGGGACGCTGATATAAATCCAGTAGATAATTCCAGAGGTTCGGATAGTCCACAATTCGCCGCAGATTGCACTTAAAGTGACTGTAATATACCGAGTCGAAGCGATACAGCGTTGCGAATAGACAAATATCAGCTTCAGTCAGGCGATCGCCGCATAAATAGCGTTGCTTGCTCAGCACGGTTTCCCATCGATCCAAATTCTCGAACAGTTGGGTCACGGCTTCTTCGTAAGCGGCTTGCGTTGTCGCAAAACCAGCCCGATAGACACCAACATTGACTGGCAGATAGATTGCATCAATGGTTTCATCGATCTGCTGTTGTAGGTCGCGTGGGTATAAATCTACTTGTTGCGTTGCCAATGCAGCAAACTCTACGTCAAACATCCGCATAATTTCGCGAGATTCATTATTGACGATGATTTGAGTTTGCTTATCCCACAAGACGGGAACTGTAACTCGTCCCGTGTATTTGGGATCGGCTTTGAGATAAATCTCTTGCAAATATTGAGCGTGATTCACCCAGTCGGGAATGGCTCCTGGTGCTTGACTAAACATCCAGCCTCGATCGCCCATAATCGGATCGACTATAGAGACTGAGATGACATCATTCAACCCTTTGAGTTGGAGCATAATTAAGGTACGGTGCGCCCACGGACACGCTAAGGAAATATAGAGGTGATAGCGTCCTGCTTCTGCTTTAAACCCACTCTTGCCATCGGCGGTGACGCGATTCCGAAACGTTGTTGGCATCGGATTGAACTCTCCGCTCTGGTCTCGCTCGCTCCAGCCAATCGTCCATTTGCCTTCAATCATCATTCCCGTCATAATTTTCTCCTATCCCTCATTTATCACTCTGAGTAAGAAATAACATCTAAGACTTGAAAAAGCTTGTCATGTATAACTTTCACGCTTAATGTCCTAACAATTGACAACAGAAAGGAACGATTTTGCCAGAATCCTTATCGACAGCAGATTCTAAATTTTACTCTCCTAAAATTGACAAATGAAGTTTAAGTGCAAGTTGCATCAGTAGGACAGTTACAGAAACATCACCCGCTGGATAAGTTTCGCTACCAACCTCTACAAATCCCCAGCGACGATAGAACGCGATCGCACGCTCGTTCCCTTCTAGAACGCGCAACCAGCAAGTCTGAAATCCATGATTCACGGCGAAGTCTAGTACGGTCTGCATCAGCTTCGCTCCGATGCCTTGACCAATCCACCTTGAATCTAGATACAAGCGCACTAGCTCAATCGGGTGCGTGTCCGCGATCGCGCCTGGAGTTGGCGTTGTCTGAAGCTTGGCATAGCCGACAACCTGGTGGTTCACGGTTGCCAGGAAGTAGACAATCTCCGGATTTGCGAGGTCAGCCTTTATCTGCTCTGTGTTGAGTGCCTCTGAGTTATAGCGATCGAGGACTTCTGGGGAAAAGGCAGCACCATAGGTTTGTCGAATCGTCCGCGCACCCAATTCTGTCAGGGTGCTTGTGTCGGCTTGCGTTGCCCGACGTACAGCGATCGATGCTTTGCCAGCAACGTGCTGCGGCTGATTCGCTGCCATCGAAATGTCGTGAATCATAATAAGTCTTCCTAACTCAAGAATTGAAAATTGTTTTTTCTCTAAAGCTCACTGACTTTCCAGCGTTGGATCGTAGGGCACAATTTTCTCCTGTTCATCTGGATCGTTGCGAGCCGTTACCACATAAACGGGTTCTGTGGCGCTGAGGTTACGCGGCTGATGGGGAACGCCTGGGGGAGTAAACACAAAATCCCCCGCCTCGCACACTTTACATTGCTTGAGTCCTTGTCCGTAACAGACTTCGACTCGACCCTTGAGCAGATAGAGAGCCGTTTCATGCTCTGGGTGGACATGTGGCTGGGCAATTCCACCTGGCGGAATAATTACGAGCTGCATCGAAATTCCCTTTGCACCTGCTGTGTTTGCGGAGAGACCGACAAAATCGGGCAATCGTTGGTAACTCAGTGTTTGTGGATCGGGACGCACAACGGTAATCTCAGTTGATTTTTGCTCTAAGGGTTCACAAGGATCGGCAGGATTGGCAGATGTATGTTCTATCATGACGTAGCTTTCCTAAAAGATGATTTGAGATCGGTACAACTGGGCTTCTCAATGGTGCGAGAATGGATTGAATTAACGGCTGAAAATTCAAGGATTTCTCTCAGCCTGTCTATAAAATTCACCACCCTTAATTGACAGGTTTAAAGACAATTCGGATAAATTTTTGTAAACCTTGAGAGGAAAATTTATCGATTCGTCCCTGAAAAATCACTTGATTTTTGGAGTAGTTAAACATGAGCAGCATGGCAGAAGGGTTTTAACGCTTTGGATGGCTTGAATTTGCGATCGCCCGAAAAGAAGCGTGGGTGGCTTATTGAAAACGACAGTTTTCATAGATTTTGCCAGAGTTAGAGCAGTAGCCCAGCATTCACCCACTCGCGTCCAGGCACGATGCCTACCTGTCTGATGGACGTAGTTGTGGTAATCCAGACCAGTTTTTGTTTTGGGACGGTATTCATCCCACGACTGCGGCTCACCAGATTTTAGCAGAAAGTGCTTTTCAGGCATTGGCAGCAGAACGCCTGACTGCCTTGCGCTAGCTGGCGTAATTGCTTCACTGGCGCTGTTATACTAACCAATAAAATTGGTTGAACAGCGCCAATCATGTTGTAGAACTGCTAGTGAAACGATCGTCTCAATCTGCTCTTCTGCTTCAAAGTTCCAGTGAAGAACAGAGAAAGACCTGAAAATTACGCTCTCATAAACTTAAAGCAAAATTCTGACTTGGAAGCTCTTGGTAAGAGCTGATTTATAAAGTAAAAATCAAGCAGCTAGTCGTCTCAGCATCAGCCGTACCATAGCAGCGTAGACCATAGATTCACTTATTTCCGGTAGGAGTTCATAATCCTTACTTAGTCGTCGATAGCGTCCTAGCCAGCCAAAAGTTCGTTCAACTACCCATCTTCTGGGCAAAACTTCAAACCCATCTGTAATCCGCTTAACTATTTCTACTTCTGCACCGCAGACTACCATTACAGCTTGTGCAAAATTCTCTCCACTGTAGCCACTATCTGCCCAAATTAGCTCTAAAGACTTAGAGTTATAGCACTCTTCTAGCAATGCCACTATTGCTCCTAATCGTTCTGAAGCATTAGCTTCGGTGATTACTACACCCATTAGTAGTCCTTGAGGATCTACTACGACATGGCGTTTGCGACCTTTAACTAGCTTGCTGCCATCAAAGCCGGATACTTCCCCTTTTTTCCGTCGTTTTTACGGACTGGCTATCCACAATTGCAGCAGTAGCTTGATGAGATTTGCCCAGCTTCATCCGTACTTGTTCACGTAAGGCAAGATTTATCTGCTGCCAAATTCCTCGTTTTTGCCAACGCCGAAAGTAATAATAAACCGTTGAATAGGGTGGGAAGTCATGTGGTAGCATCTCCCAAGCACAGCCAGTTTTCAGCAAATAAAAGATGGCATTTACTACCTCACGCATATCCACAGTACGTGGATGTCCTCCTGGTCTTACAGGTGGAATTAATGGTTCAATGATTTGCCATTCTCGATCGGTTAAATCACTTTTGTAAGCTTTTCTACTCATGAGGCAATGCTTTGGGCTACTGTCTTGTCATAGTAAAAGCCTCTTGCCTCCATTCTCGCTGCTTTCAACTTTTCTTTATAAATGACCTCTCAGCTGCTGGGGTGATACTCGTTGATAGATACATTCACGCACCAGCTCGTCTGCTACTTCTACGTCTAGAACAACACTACCCAGTTCTCGAAACAACCGCAACTTTGCATTCATTGCAGTAGCAGCAGCAAGACGAAACTCCTCCAAGTCGCGACGGGCGCGAGCATATGTTTGGGCTAGACAGCGATTGTAGAGATCGATAACTTCATCGGTGATTTCTTCGTAAATTTGTTGACAGAAGGCAATTAGAATCGGGTAGCGACGAATAGTCGGCGATCGCTGTAGAGCTTGGTTTGTCGATCTCTTACCGATCTGCGCCAAGGATTTGAGGCGGTTGGGATTGATTTGCGATGTCTCCCAATCATCTATTCCTTGTTGTCGCAAAAAGGCAAGTTTGGTAAGTGCGTTACGAATAGCAGCAGGTGAATTGCTCGTAGCACTGCGTCGCAGCCAGGTTAAAGGCGTACAGCCAAGAGAACGATCGCGCACTAACAGTTCGTCCAAAAAAGCTTGGCGCTCGGCAGTCAACATCTGTCTGAGACGACGAAAAATGACCTGTTGTGCGCGACCGCGAACTGTCACCACGAGTCGCTCGATGACTGTTATTCCAGGACGCACGATCTTCTGTACGTAGAGATGGTCGCAAGCTAGTTGTAGCAGTAGGGTCAGTTTATCGTGTTCTAACGCCCGTTCCAGCAGCCATCGAGCTAGCATCTGCAACTCTTTACGCCCAGCAGGTCGAAAACCAAGATACAGTTGAATTTTACGTAAATGCTCGGTTCGAGTTTGCGCTCGCTCTCCATATGTTGTCAGACCATCTAATGCTACGTCCAGTTGTCGAGCGACATATTCCACAACTGAAGTCGGAGTAGCAAGTAGCTCTGGACAAAACCCAAGATAACGCAGTGTCAACAATTATAATGCAAAGCCTAAGCGATTGCGATCGCCACGCCCAGAGCAAACCAAATCTAGATCGGTTGTCGATCAGGTAAAGTGAGTCACCAAATCGGCAGAAGATATATCTGTAGGCAACCGCTCCCAATATTCGCGCTCTCGCTCGGTCAATATTCGTCCTGGCATCAATTTCCTTAACTAAGGCATCAAGCTCAGATTTGCGTATAATTGCTAATCGCACTCTTAGTAATTTTCAACTACGTCCAGCTACCAAGCTATCGAGATAGCTCTTCACCGCCCTGAGATATCTTTTATTTGTCATCATCCCAGCAGAGACTCGATTTGCTTCGATCCCAACTGAAACAATATCCGCTTCACTGATTCTTCCCTGCCCATAAGCACTCAAGAAAGCATCGTAACTGGGAATACCCTGATCGCGGAAGTGACCGCGATAAGCTAAAAATACCAGTTGAAAAGGTGTCGCTTGAAATGAATCAGATACTCTCGGATTTGGGGGATTAACTCGACTTATCACCCTTGTCTGTGCTGGCGCGATCGCCGGAGTCATTGCTACTAACAAGAAAGCTAAGCTACCAAGTATTAAACGGTTCATGATAAGTATTCCTCAACAGTAGGTAAATCCGGTCTAATTGTCCAAAAGTCTGATGAGTCTGAATTTAGGTTCGCCAGACTGTGGTGGAAAGGTAAAGCAAACCAAGTGCTAGTAGCGAGAGCAATCCAGCTACCCAGCCAATGGACTCTAAGCCAGCCAGACGAATTACATAACCGCCAACAACTGCACCTAGACCAATTCCGACATTGCAAATCGATACATTGAGAGCTGCTGATAGCAAAGCCACTGATGTTTTCTAAAAATGCTGTTAAGTAGGTGTAGGCGGCGAACATTCCGGTAAACGCCACGCCAGAAACCGCCAAACCAACAATCAGTGCAGGTTGCTTCAACGTGCTAATTTGACCCAAAGCATTGCCCTTAGTCGCGCCAGGCACTTCTGGCAGCCAGAGGTAGAGAGCGAGTAGGGCAAGTACAGTTAAACTCCCTACGGCAATATAAGCCATCCGCCAACTAAACAAACTCGCTATATAAGTCCCCAAAGGTACGCCCAAAACTGCTGCTATCGAAATTCCTGCAAAGACGATGGCGCTAGCACGTCCCCGTAGAGCCTCTGGAACCAGTTTTCCGGCGGCAACGCTCACCACCGACCAAAATAAGGCAAGAGCAGGTGCGGGAATCACCCTTGCTAACATTAAGATCCAGAAATTAGGAGCGAGCGCACAGAGAATATTTGCTCCCACAAAAATTACCAGTAGGAACAAAAACAGTTGACGGCGATTCACTTGTGCCGTTAAAGCCGTGAGAATCGGTCCCGATAGAGCGACAATAAAGGCAAAGGCAGTCAGCAGCCAACCCGCTCGATCTAACTCGATTGAGAAATCGCGGGCAATTAGGGGCAGTAGTCCCACCACCACGAACTCGAACGTGATGATCGCAAATGCACTTAAAGCCAGCGCCCAAATGCTCTTGGGAATTGTTCGTTGCTGGCGAGTCCCAGACGCGGGCGATCGTTCGCTCGATTTGGCAGCGATCTTTTGTTTTCCATTCATATCTGCAAATTTTCTACTGAATCAGGGGATTGCGTTCGATACCGTATCTTCGTTGATGCCAGTAGGGATAAATTGGCGGGACTGCACTCACTTGGTTCAGTCGTTTAACCTCATCTGGCGTGAGTTCCCAAGTTGCCGCACCGAGATTATCTTGTAATTGCTGTTCGTTACGTGCGCCGATAATGACAGACGAGATCTCAGGTTGATGCAGCAGCCAGTTGAGGGCGACTTGAGGGATAGTTACATTGCGATCGCGAGCAATCTCATCTAAAGTATCTACAATGTCGTAGCCTTTTTCTAAATCCAACGTCCATACATCACCTAGTTTGGCGCGGCGAGTTTCTTCCGGTTCGGGTTGTCCGCGACGATATTTCCCTGCCAAAAAGCCAAACGCTAGCGGACTCCAAACTAAAATTCCTACACCTTGGTCGAGTCCCAAGGGAATTAGCTCGTATTCTAACTCTCTAGCTACAAGGGAATAATAAACCTGTTGCGATACGTAGCGTTCTAACCCTTTGCGATCGCTGATGCACAAAGCTTTCATTAAATGCCAACCGGAGTAGTTAGAACAGCCAATGTAGCGGACTTTGCCACTACGAACGAGGTCATCTAATGCCCGTAATGTCTCTTCTAGCGGAGTTAGGGCATCGAAACCATGCACTTGATACAAATCGATGTAATCCGTCCCCAATCGCCGTAAACTGGCTTCACAGGCACGAATTAAATGATGTCGCGAGAGTTCAACATCATTCGCACCGTCCCCCATCCGTGCAAAGGCTTTAGTGGCAATTAATACATTATCTCGTTGCTTGCCGATTGCCTGTCCGAGAATGACTTCGGATTTGCCTTGAGAGTAAACATCAGCCGTATCGAATAGATTTACACCTACATCAATGCAGACATCAATTAATCGTCTAGCTTCATCGACTTGGGTTGCACCCATATGCTCGAAGAAATCGCCACCGCCAAAAGTCATCGTGCCAAAGCTGAGGGCAGATACTTTTAAACCGGATTTGCCTAACAATCGCATTTCCATGTTTTTTTCCTCTTGACTGACTTAATATCTAGAGATACCTTTTTCTGTTCAAATCCACACGATGAGATCTGGCGGCTTGCCGATATTGAATTTAGATTAAGCGGCAGATCGTTCAAGTACGTTGTGGTTTAGTCATCGTCAATGGCTCTCCAAATTCAATTACATTACTGTTGTTATCCAAAACAAAACTAACTCGCCGCCAAGTGTTACCTAATGGATAGGTCGCAGCCGGAACAAATGTGGATACACCTCGTTTATTGAGTTCTGCTAATACAGCATCCACGTTGCCAACTTCAAAACAAATATGCCCGTATCCTTCAACATTTAATGCCTCTTGAAAATTAGCTGGAGCTTTTCGTTTAGATGTAAAGTTACCGCCAATAATTTCCATCCGAAAACCATTCAGTTCGAGATAGGCAATTCGCAATCCTGGTAGAGCTTTAACTGTCCAGCTAACTTGTTCTCTAAATCCTAGTTTGTCCTTGTACCACTCGATTGTTTCCTCAAAATTAGGAACGCGAATCTGGACGTGATCTATCCGCATAAAACTGAGTTCAGTTGTTGAGGATCTAGGTTGAGCAGAAGCAGCTAGATGTTGAGTCAGTAATTCATAATGCGGTTTTTGAGATGTGAAATTGAGTGTTTGAGATTGCGCTATCTTAAGTGATGCTATAAACAATGAAATGAAAATAAAAATGATAGATAAAACTTTAAATTGCCGCGATCGCATTGTGAAGATTTTATGCATTTGCATTCACTTTTATAAATTTATGGAAGAACTTCTCTGCCGCCTATTTTTACGGGTGCTGTCATATGCTCGTGAACGATCCTCCACCTACCATCTACTTTGTGCCAGATGTGCGTCCCGTGCTGACTGCTGTAAAAGTCCTTGCCTTTATTTTTGGCACGAAATCGGAATGTAATCCCGCTCCAGCCTAAGTCATTTGACACTTCTACGCGATCAATGTCAAAGCGAGTGATTTGTTGCTCGGCAAAACTTTCGTTGATGACAGATTCCCAAAGTGATTTATAGGTTTCCCAGCCATCAATCCGTGTATCTTTGGGTGCAACGTTGTCATAAGCTAGCAATTCATTGGTGTTGATGTACAAATGCTCGTAACCCTTAAAAGTAAATTTGCGGTTGCCAAAACTATACAACTGTCGCCATTCTTGGAGTGCTTGACTAATAGCTTGCTCGTCTTGAGTAACGATGTTCGCAGGCTCAGTTTGAGCAGTAGTTATTACCGAGTGTTGAGTTAGTAGTTCATACTTTTGATGCGTTAGTTTGGTATTTATGGTGTGGCTTTGTACCGCTTTTACTAATACTACCAGTAAGAAAGCAGAGAGAATCGCAATGACTGCGTTCTGGCGTATTGTTTGCGATCGCATTACTTTAACTTCCTCCATTCATTGTTTCAACTCGATGCTCGGTTACCTTTCGTCGGTCCCGAAAGTTCAATCGCGTTGCCGTTGTTATCTAAAATAAAAGCCAAACAGCGTTGAATTGGTGCGTAATCGTAAGCGGGCGCGAAAGTAGGTACGCCGCGCTTGTTGAGTTGTGTTAGGGTTGCATCTACATCTTGAGTGCGAAAACACAAATGTCGGTAGCCTTGGTATCGCGTATGTTCTGGTACGTCTTTTGGCGGTGCGATCGCTCTTTCAGTTTCACCTCCACCGAGAATTTCTAGCCGAAAGCCGTTTAATTCTAAATAAGCTAAATCTACACCTGGAAGCGATGGTTCTTTCCAGCGAATAATTTCTTTAAAACCAAATTTATCTTTGTACCACTGCATTGTTTCCTCAAAATTAGGAACGCGCAGCATGATATGTTCGACTTGTAACGACAACGGTTGAGTTTGTGCTAAAAGAGATGGGAGATAGTTGGTAGCTGGAAGGAAGAACGTGCAGCCAACGGTGGCAATAAGAGCGAGTGTGAATACGATCGGAATTTTAAGGAAAACTCGTTCTTTGAGCATATTTTTTTACTCAGCTTATATGGCAACCCTTTAATTAAGTCAAGTTCAAGCTAATGCCATCTGGTTCAAAGTTTCAACTTCGTCTGTTAATAAATCGATTGAGTTAGCAGCAAGATTTTCTTCCAGATGAGCGATTGTTGTCGTACCTGGGATAAGAATAATATTGGGCGCACGATGCAATAACCATGCCAAAGCAATTTGATTTGGTTTTACGCCGTGACGATGGGCAATTTCAGCCAAAATTCCTGATGCATTAGCTAGGGGTGCGCCCCGTTTGAGTGGATGAGCGCCAAGCGATCCGTAGGGAATAAAAGCAATATTGTGTTTCGTACAGTAATTGAGTAGATCTTCATCGGTGTGATCGCTAACGCTAAAGCGATTTTGGGCATTGCATAATAGAGGTATGAATTGAGGTAAGTTGCGATGCAATGTCCAGAGTGCCAATCAACTCATATTCGGAAGAATGGCATCAAGCGAGGTAAACAGAACCACATTTGTGTTGATTGTGGGCGACAATTCATTGAACACTATGAAACATGCAGAGGTTACAGCGATGAAGTCAAACGGGAATGCTTGAAAATGTATGTGAATGGCATCGGTTTTCGAGGAATTGAACGAGTTAAAGGTGTTCATCATACGACAATCATTCACTGGCTCAAGCAAGTAGGTAACAATCTGCCTGATGCTGATGCCCCAGAAACAGTCCCCCAAGTCGGTGAACTAGATGAACTAGAAACCTTCGTCGGTGCAAAAAAAACAAAATCTGGCTGTGGACAGCAGTAGATCACTTCACTTCAGGGATTTTAGGTTGGGCGTTGGGCGACCATAGTGCTGAAACCTTTGCCCCGCTATGGGCGATCGTTGCCCAATGGCGGTGCTACTTTTATGTTACGGATGGTTGGAGTGTTTATCCAGGTTTTATTCCAGACGGCGATCAAATTGTCAGTAAGACTTATATGACCAGAGTTGAGTCCGAAAATACAAGACTGAGGCACTATCTGGCTCGGCTGCATCGAAAGACACTGTGCTACTCCAAATCAGAAGAAATGCTGAAATATTCAATTCGATTGTTACTGCACTATCTCAAATTCTGGAATGTTCCAGTTCCTCAATAGTTCATATCTCTATTCAGCAACGCCCGATTTTGAACAGATGCGATCGCAGTTATCTCTCCTGCTGCTTGCAGTTGGTCAAGTGATACATTCGATAACCCAATGTGGCGAATTTTTCCTTCTTGCTGTAGCGTTGCCAACATTCCCACGGATTCTGTAAATGGTATTTTAGGATCGGGACGATGTAGTTGGTATAAGGCAATTTGCTCGATTTTGAGGCGCTGTAAACTCGCTTCGCATCCCCGCCGCAAGTTTTCGGGACGACCATCAGTTTGAATGCTGTCCGGTGCAGGCTTGTTAATGCCACCTTTAGTTGCAATGACTAAATTTTCAGGATAAGGATACAATGCATCGGCGATTAATTCTTCGTTAAAACCAGGACCGTAAGCCTCAGCCGTGTCAATGAAATTTACTCCCAATTCTACAGCGCGTTTTAAAAGCTGCTTCCCACCATCCCAATCTGGATAAGCACCAAAATTACCTGGCTGTCTCGTTAACCGCATTGCGCCGTAGCCGATGCGATTTACAGCTAAATCTGAAGCGATCGCAAAGGTATTGGCAGGCATGGAAATTTTATTCATCGTGACACCTGTAAACCCGCTCGGAGGTAGGTCGGACGTGCATTACCCAGACATATTTATATTACGCAACATCATCAATCCAGAGAAACGACAGATCGGACAGATTAAAACCCGATCTTAAGGACAGGATCGCTCGATTTAGGTATCTAGCCGCGCCAATCCGCGCTTGAGCGCATGAATCACTGCTTGAGTGCGATCGCTTACCCCTAGTTTGTGCAAAATATTATTGACGTGAAACTTAGCCGTGCGCTCGGTAATGCTAAGCATATTACCAATTTCTAAATTGCTTTTCCCCAAAACCAGAAGCTGAAGTACCTCGATTTCCCGCTCGGTCAATTCGGTATTATTAAATCGTTCGGCTAACTTGGCTGCGACTTGTGGTGGAATGTATTTGCGTCCTTGATGCACGACACGGATGGCATCGAGTAGTTCTTCGGCGGTAGCATCTTTGAGTAAATAGCCCCTCGCGCCTGCTTGCAAGCCGCGATAGATATCTTCGTCGCCGTCGTAGGTGGTGAGGACGAGCAGACAAGCATCGGGAAATTCGGCTTTAATAGAGGCAATCGCGGTGACTCCATCAACTTTGGGCATTTGCAGATCCATCAGCACTACATCAGGCTGGTGTTGGCGGTAAAGTTTAATCGCTTGCTGTCCGTCTCGTGCTTGGGCGATCGCGTTCATATCCGGTTCGTCGCTGATAATCGCAGCGAGTCCCTGGCGGACAACCGCATGGTCTTCAGCAATTAAAATGCGAATAGTGGTTGTTTGCGTCATTGCCTGTTGCGAAAATTTCTGGTAGATAGCGCGTTACTAATTAACCTTGCGCTAACCATTGTCTGAGTTGGCGAATTGCCATACTAGTATTGCGATCATAGGCAATTTGTCTGTATTTGATAATCAACTCTTGAAGATTGAGATCGGGGAAATATCGACTGTGGGTTGACAGCAAGTATTCTGTTGCTTGTAACTGATAAATAGCTAATTGATTTTGCCGAAACAACCAAACTTCCGGCACTCGGTAGGGTAGGTAGTCATTCACCTCGGAGTAGCTTGTCACGTCAATTTCCAGCACCAAGTCAGGGGGAGGATCGACGCGCCAATCAATGCGTTCTTTGCCAGATACAGCTTCCCAGTTGTCGATGTAAAAACAGTAATCCGGCTCAATACCACTGATTGGTGGAAGTTCCATTGTCACGGGTGTAAAAGAGTCATATTCGCGCCCGTTGTTATCGAGTAAGACTTTAATTATGTCAGCAATGAGGCTAGCATCGCGTCCGTGTTTGGGCAGTGGCGACATTAGCAAAACTTCTCCAGTTCGATATTTAATCCGAGGAATAGAACCATCACCGCGTTGCTGACACAAACTCAGGTAGTTTTCCCAAGTAGCAGGCATTCGCACTACAGTTCCAGGTGGGAGGTAAATTTTTTCTGGTGAGACGATCGCAAACATGATGTTTTCCTGGTTTTGCTTTAAATTGGAACCGTGACGATCGCTTCGGTTCCCCGTCCGATGCTGCTTACTAGTCTAAGCTGTCCGCCGATCTGAGCAGATCGCTCCTGCATCCCAATCAAGCCGAAGCCGCCATTTGTCAGTTGCACCTGCGGCTCAAAACCCTGTCCGTCATCGCGGATTTGTAAATGTACTGCTTGGGGTTCAAACAATAAATTGAGGCGAATATTTTGGGCATTGGCATGACGTAGGGCGTTAGTCATGGCTTCTTGTCCGATACGTAACAGGTTGACTTCAACATTAACCGGAATCGGGCGCGGTGTACCGTCGATTTGTAACGTAATTTTTACGTCTGTATTCCAAGACATTTGCTCGACAATATAACGTAAGGCGTTGGGCAAATCGTCCGATTCCAGGACTTCGGGACGCAGGGCGCGAACCGAGCGACGGGCTTCGGAAAGTCCAGAAGCGGCAAGGCTACGGGCGCGACTGAGGCAGTTTTGAGCAGCTTCCGGTTGGGTAGCGGCGATTTTGCGCTTGGCAGCTTCGAGTTGTAAGATAATGCCTGTAAAGGCTTGGGCGAGACTATCGTGAATGTCGCGTGCCATGCGATTGCGTTCTTCTAAGATGGCGCGATCGCACTCGCGAGCTGCCAGTCGAGTGAGTTGGATTGCAAGTGTGGCTTGGTGGGCGAGGGCGTGGGCTAATTCTAGTTCTTCTAGGGTGTAGTCGCGGTGTTGGGTGCTGCGGAGGGTGATGCTGCCTAATAATTGCTCTCCAAATAACAACGGTACAAATAGAAGAGTTTTAATCCCGCGCTGGGCGTTATGTTGACGGTACGGATCGTAGGCTGGGGAGGCAAATTCAGATTCATGATGAATCAAAACTTGATTTTGGCGTAGCAGTGGTAGATATAGCCGATCCCACTCTTGAGGTGGGCGGCGGAGAGTAGCGGCGGGATGGTCGATCTGTTCTCCCTGTTGCAGGTGTCCGTTTTCATAGTTGAGGTGTAGCGTTGTCGTATCGTCGCTGTCGTCGAACAGGTAAACTGCACCAGAGCGATCGCCTAAAGAGTCGGAAATTGCCTGCAACACATAACCTAAAAGCTTATCTAAAGATGGCTCTAGGGCAAGCATGGTGAGCGATCCCTTTAGGGCTTCGTTTGCTTTTGCTAGCTGGGCGGCGCGTTCTTGAGCCGCTTTTTCTCGTTCGCAGGCGATAACTTCGTTAAGCTTCGCTAAAGCTGCAAGTTTTGCTTCCTCTGCCAGTCGCGTCAGTTTAATTGCCAAAGTTGCTTGGTGGGCAAGAGCTTGAGCAAGTTCTAGCTCTTCTGGGGTAAAGCTGCGTCGAGTAGATCGAGTAGATACTATTACTAATGGGACTTTGTAAGAAAGATGGAGCAAATTGAGCTAGAATGCGGGTAGGAGTTGCGTTTTACGTCAGTCTCGACAGGAGCAACGTAAGGTGAAAGATCAAGTACCAGCAGCGATGCCGCAGTGCTTTGAGAACTGGTGTCGTCGGTTTGATGATGTATTTTCGCGTCAGAAGCAGCGGCAGGAATTTCGTGTTTATCTAGGGGGACTGCTGGGTGAGAGTCAGCGCAAAAACCTGAGCCAACTGGTCACAAATACAGTAGATGGCTCCTACAACAGCCTCAGACATTTTCTCAACAATGCCCCTTGGGATGAAGTCAAGCTAAATAATCGGCGGTTGGAGGTGATGCACCAGTGTCGCCAGACGACCCCGAGTCAAGGTTTCACATTGATTGTAGATGATTCGGGACATCGCAAAAGTGGTGCGGCTACTGATGGGGTAGGACGGCAGTACATTGGGGAGATTGGCAAGACTGACAATGGTATTGTGCTGCTGACTACCTACTTGTATGATGGAGTGCGACGTCTGCCGTTAGATGTTGCACTCTATCAACACGCAAGTTTATTCGAGCAAGGCAAGGCAGACCCCAACTTCCAGAAAAAACCTGACCTGGCTCTAGACTTGGTTGACCAATGCTTGAAGCGCGGTTATCGACCGGGTGTGACTGTAATTGATGCAGGCTACGGTAATAACACGCCTTTTCTCAAGCAGTTGGAGTCGAGAAACCTAACTTACGTGGCAGCAATCGCCAAAAACCGCCAAGTTACTGCTCAAACATCAGGTGATGAGTCTGCTCGTAAGCAGGGATTAGAAGCTATTGCTCAAACCTTGGCAGTGGAGCAGTTCACACCTGTGCAACTCAATCTGGAGCAGCCCCGGACAGTTTGGGTGGCGCTGTTACCAGTTCACGTTCCGAAGCTCGAAGGCACTCGCTGGCTGGCGATTCAACTCAATGCCTCTAGTTTCGAGCAAGCGACGGAGGTGGATTACTTTCTCACCAATGCCTCTGACAACCAAGTCAGTGCGGCTTGGGTAGCTCAAACATATTCTGCTCGCAACTGGGTGGAGGTCTTCTATCGAGAAGCCAAGGGCTGGTTGGGTTTGAGTGAGTATCAAGTTCGGGATGCTCTGAGTATGAAGCGTCATTGGGTTTTAGTGTTCATCGCTTACACCTTCATCCTTTGGCATCAGTTGACCGGCGGATTCCGCAGACGTTGGGCAACCAAACCCTTACAAACCTTTGCCGAAGCATTGGAGGCATTCCGCACCGCAGTCGAGTTTCGTTTGGTCCGCTGGCTTAATGAGCATGTTGATGTATTTGCCTCTCACAGAGCTAAGTTCGGCTATATTTGGGCTTAGAAAGTTTTAAAGTCCCACTAAGAAACCAATCGGTTCGTCTGCAAGGGTAAGTAGAATATTAATTCCAGCTTGATGTTTTTGCTGTTGTTCCTGCCATTCTAGAGTTCCACGGAACACATGTTCTGCCGCATTTTCATGAGTAATCAAAAATGGCTTTCGAGTTTGTAGTAAGGTATTCCAAATCGGCAAATCTTCAGTAGAAAATGATTTTGAGAATGGATGGTCTTCTTCAAGTTCATGGTTTAATTCGGTTGCTTCTGGAGTTATACGCATATGTAACTCTAGAATCTGCGAGTTTGGCTCGTAGAAGAAAAGATAACCCAGATCGACCTGAAGTTGCTGACCAATTTCGAGCAGGACGTGACCCAGAAAGGCATTAAGGTCGAGTTCTGTGGCAAGGTGATCGAGACTATTTTTTAAGGCAGCGTTGGTTTTTGCTAATTCTGCAACTCGTTCTTGTTCGGCTTTTAGTAATGCCTGTTGAGCAAGGCGCAGTTCGGTGATGTCGAGTTGCGAAGCCCAACCACCGATCGCATAGCCATCTTTGATAATCGTTGCGATGTTATTAAGAAAATATCGTGGATTACCGTAGCGATCGACTTCTTCAGTTTCAGCGTTGCGAAGTTGATATCCATTTTCAACTAATGCTCTCATAAAATCTTGATTTTGCTCTGATTCTGCAACATGAATATCACTCAGTCTCATTCCGATTACATCTTTAGGGTTATCTAAGCCATACATTGCTGCGAAAGTTGCATTTCCTTCAGCAAAACGCAGATAACGATAATACCAATCGATCTGTTTCTCAATTGGTAAATGCAGTGAAATTGGCTGTTCGTATTCAACGCGAAAAATGCCTTCGCTACTGATTTCAAACAAGGTGCGATAGCGTTCTTCTGATTCGGTGAGGAGATCGAGCGTTTGTTGCAGTTGGGTGTTGATGCGCTCTAACTCTTGCGATCGCGCTTGTTCTGCTTCGAGTAAGGCTTGCTGTGTTTCGCGTAACTGGGTAATGTCAACCTGGCTCACCCAAGTACACACCACACACCCATTCTCGATCGTACTTGCGGCGCTATTGAGAAAGTAACGCTTACGTCCGTGGCGATCAAATTCTACTGTTTCTGTACTGTGACAAGCGTACTGGTTCTCAATCCAGTTACGCATTGTTGCTTGAGTAATTTCTGAGTGGCGATCGTGGAAGTCGTTCAGCGTTAACCCGATTGTATCTTCCACTTTCTCATACTCAAACATCCGAGCGTAGGCATCGTTTGCTTCAGCAACATATATTGAGCGATAGCACAACTCTAGTTGTTCGTCAATCGATCGCGTTAGTGGAATCGGCTGTTTGTACCCAAAGCGCACAATGCCTTCACTGCCGAGTTCAAACAGGGTGCGGTAGCGTTTTTCCGATTCGCGTAGTTGCGCTAATTCTGCTTGGAGGCGATCGTTTTCTTGCTGGAGTTGGGTAATGCGATCGAGCATGGCAAGGGAGAAGATCGATTAAATTGACCAATCTTGAACAGACAATCTCGGCACTTTCTCAAAGTCTCGCAGATTTCTAGTTAGGAGGATACCATTGTGGGCTAGGGTGATCGCAGCAATTCGTAAATCTTGAGTGCCAATCCGAATACCTGCTTGCCTGAAACTGCGAAAATAACGATCGGCATCGAGAGTATATTCCAAAATATCCAATTCAGAAAATAGGATAAAAGTTAGCTTCAACTTCCCATAGGCGTTAACGAGAGCTTGAGGCGTAGCAGCTTTACGAATTTGTGCCAGTCTTCCAGCGTATTGTTCTTCTACGCTAACTACCGTCGTTGCCAGCAAATCTAAAGATTGTCGGCGTACCTGGAGAATACGATCGCATACCTGTGGATGAGCGCGTTCGTAAAGGCTGAGATGGTCTGTATCCAATACATAACAAGTCATTCTTGGATTGTTTGAGCATCTACTTGCTGCCGATAAGCCGCCACTTCTGCTAAAAAATCATCAAAAGTCGGATCGTCTGCAAAAATGCCTATATTTTCGATCCAAGGATCGAATTTTTGCGTCAAGCTTTCGGTGTCAACATCAATCGTCACAAATTTTCCACTTGCCAACTGTGCTTCTAGAGCAGTTTTGGCTTTAGCAATAGCTTCCTCTTCCGTCTCGCCTTCAACTATCAAGTTTGGCATCCCGACAACAGATGCTACGAAATGCTGCTTTGAATGGCTTTGCACAAAAACCTGATATTGCATATACTTTTCCAAATCTCCCAAAGCAAACGCTGTCTCTTCAGTGTACTTTAACTAACTCGCTAGAAAAAACTACAATTTTGTAGTTGGGCGATCGCCCTTCTCAACTCACGGCAAACTCAGTCAATTGCCTCATATAAGGGGACTGGTACGCTACTAAGTACAGGACAAAAGCTTGCAAATGAAGAAAGAAAAAGGGTTTCATGAGAATTACCACATTCAGAACATAAAACCCTATGAATCAGGTTACTTTACTTCGAGATGCCTTGCGCCCTCATTCAGCTTGGCATGGTGCGCGACTAAGCTTTGTGGCAGCATTTCTCATAGCGCTGTTGCGAGTCAAAACTGTCAACTTCAGTGAATTGGCAACCGGATTCAGCGGCAAGACTCAAACCGATTCTCATTACAAACGACTCCAACGATTTTTCCGTCACTATGAAATGGACTACGCCGAAATTGCTCAAGCTGTTGTTACCCTAATGAATATTCCAGAACCCTGGGTACTTTCAATCGACCGTACCGAATGGCAGTTTGGAGAGTGTGTTTTCAATATCCTGATGCTGGGAGTTGTGCATGAGGGAGTTGCGTTTCCTGTGGTGTGGTGTTTACTGGACAAACGGGGGAATTCCAATAGCGATGAGCGGATGAAGTTGTTCAACCAATTTCTAGAGCGCTTTGGTGAGCGTGAAATTACTTGCCTGACCGCAGATCGAGAATTCGTTGGCAAGGATTGGTTTAGCTACCTACTTAGCGATCCGCTCACCCCGTTTCGTATCCGCATTCGCGAAAATCATAAACTTAGACATGGCTGTCAGAGTCTCAAAGTCAATGTCTTGTTTCAGAATCTACAGGTAGGACAGCACAAAGTTCTACGCCACAAAAGACAACTCTGGGGAGATTGGGTCTACATTGCCGCCTTGCGATTAGAGGATAATTCTTTACTAGTCGTTGCCACTCAAACCGCACCTAAATCAGCTATCTCCGACTACGCTCAACGATGGGGAATTGAAACACTTTTCGGCATTTTCAAAACTCGTGGTTTTTGTTTAGAATCTACCCATCTAACCGATTCTGAGCGTTTGAGTAAGCTGCTGGCACTGCTCTCATTAGCCTTATGTTGGGTCATCTTGACGGGTGAATGGTTACACCAACTCAAACCACTTACTATTAAAAAGCATGGACGCAGAGCTAAGAGCATTTTTCGTTATGGCTTTGACCATCTACGAAACATTGTTCTCAATCTGGAGCAGAAAATGAATGAGTTCTTGGATATTCTACAATTTTTGTCCTGTACTTAGGTCTGGTTGAGTCAAAAGTTCGGTCGTGACGTGGAGAACGGTCGCTGACTCGATCTGCCGCTGACCCATCAGCAGTTGGCTCAGACGCTGGGGACGAATCGGGTGACGGTGACCACAATCCTCCAGCGCTTAGAAGCAGAGGGAAAGATCCAGCGGCAGCAACGGCGGCTCGTTGTGGCGCGGCAGGAAGATCGCACTCGTCAGTCAAAAAACATGTAATCGTTAGTAGCGAGCAAACAGGGCGCGCCACCGGGCTAACATCATCACGAGCGATCGTGCTTACGCCATTTTTGACCCTTACCTCTAGCTGAAGATTATTTATTGTTGTAGAAATTAGCGATCGCTTCTCTAACTCGTTGTTCAGACCAATCGCGGCTATCCCAGTCTTCTACTGCTTGCCACACTTCCATTAAACTTTGGCTGTTTAATTGAATTTTCGGTTCGGATTGAGCCAGAAGTTGCTTGAATTCGTCAAGCTCTTTGAGTAAGCTTTCCGTGACTTGAGCTGCTTGAGTTGCGTATTCGAGTTGACGCAGACATTGGAGCATTTGCGCTACATCACCCCGACTCTCCAGCAATTCTGAAGCACTTTCATCTGCTGTGCAGGATAAATAATTGTAGCTACCACTACTCATACTTTCTCCGTTAAAATTACTTTTGTATTTGTCAAGCAAGTTCAGAATTTGCCACTTTTAATTCAGATTTTTTTTACCACTCTCTCTCTGACTTCATTTGCGCAATCTCTGCCAAAAGTTGATGAAAGAGATTGCCAAGAATTATCTCGATAAACTGACAACATTCTTTGCTAACTTAGCCTATCTCTACTTCATATGTAGAAAATAATTGGAAGTGAAGTGAAGTGAGGAAAATCATGAATTGATCTAGAAACTCAAAGTTCATGAACTTTGAGTTTCATTCTAGAAAATCGTCGGTTCGAGCAGATTGTCAAAAGCGATGGCTCGTTTTCAAATTGGTAGTACGATAGATCTAAATAAAGTTCTTTGGGATCGAGCAGATTTTTTGATGGATGAGTTGCAACAGTTAAAGCAGTTAATCAGTGCTGACATACCTAGCTTAAGTAAATACTACCGAGGAATGGCTGAAGCGCAAGGAGCGGGAGTGCTGGTAGTCAACTACTACACAGTTGGCGAAGTCGCACAAATGGAAGCAAGATTTCTCAAATCAAGCCAAATTAAGGGAATTGCAAGGCAAATGGGACTGCCCAACCTTCAAACCGAATTCGAGCAGCACGACCCAAAAAAACAAATGGTTCTCGCCATCGTCACTGCCGAAACTAAAGGCGTAGTGACAGTTGAAGTAGAAGCGATCGCATCTGAAACACCCAGCTCAGAAATACCAGCAACCAAAAGTTCGGATGCTTCCGAATCAAACGCAAAACGTAAATCTTCTGCTCGGACACCCCAAGAGCGCAAATCAACTACCAAGACAACGACACAGCGCCAAGTCAGGAAACAACCAAAAGAAGCTGCAACACCAAAACCTGAAACACCAGAAGAATCTCCAAGCCTTGTATCTTCCCAACCAAGCACCCAAATAGAAGCGACTGCACAACCAATAGTAGAACCAGACTCTACTCCTAAATCCAGCTCAAAAGGTAAGACAACTGCCAAAACTTCAAAGCCAGCCACTCGCGGTCAAACTGCGACTAAAACGACGACAAAACAGAAGCCGCAGCCTGAAGTCTCATCCCAAACAGCCTCTGCGCCGACCGCAGAACTAGAAGCGACTCCACAGCCGACAGTCGAGCCACAAACCACACCCAAATCTACCTCAGCAAAATCCACTTCCAAGACTTCAACCTCAGCCAACCAGCACAAAACTTCTGCCAAATCAACCACAAAACAAAAGTCGCAGCCCGAAGCATCACCCCAAACACCCGCACCTGTTGCCCAAGAGCGCTCCGACGAACCAGAGCCAGAAACTACTGCCCCACCACCAGCCAAACGCAGATCTTCTACCAGTGCTTCGACTAGGCGCAAGTCTTCTGGTGGTGCAACAAGGCGCAGTCCGACATCACGGGGAGCTAGAGGGAAAAAGCAGCGTTAACTGTCAGGTTTGAAGCTAGAATAACAGCTAGAAGGGGAGTAAGAGTTTTATGCTCTAGAGAGCATAAAATTTTGGATACTCAGTAATCTGTGTACCAATTGCCTTTGAACATTACCATAGTGACAGTTGCCCAGGTGAAACATTTTTTAAGACTTAACTTGACAGCAACCTGAGTTTACAGCGATCTTTCATCTAGTAGCTGCTGTTGATGCTGCATTGGCAACGTGACGATGAATGTTGCTCCCTGTCCTGGCATACTTGTAGCTTTTATGCTACCCCCATGCCGTTCGGTAATCTTGCGGCAAATTGCTAACCCTATGCCTGTGCCTTCGTACTGGCTGCGACCGTGTAGGCGTTGAAATGCTTGAAAAATCCGCTCCTGATACTTTGGCTCAAACCCAATTCCATTGTCTGCCACTATCACTTGACACGCCGCGACATCTTCTGAGTCCTCTGCCTCGCTCTGGAGTGGAGCGACCAGTTGGCTATAAATCTTGACTGCTGGTGGTGTTTGAGGACGATGAAATTTCAGCGCATTTCCGATCAGATTCTGAAATAGTTGTCGCATTTGTACTGGGTCAGCATCAATGGTGGGTAGCTTGTCTACTTCTACTTTTCCTTCTGTCTGTTGCAACCGCACTTCCAAGTCAGACAGTACCTCTTGCACCACTTGTTCTAGATTCGTCGCTCCGAATGGCTGCGCTCTGGTGGCAATCCGTGCAAAAGCGAGCAGGTCATCAATCAAGCTTTGCATCCGACCGACAGCGCTTTGCATTCGCTCGATATAATCTCGCCCCTGCGCTCCCAGTACTTCGCTAAATTTCTCTTTGAGCTGATTGCCAAAAACTTGAATCTTGCGTAGTAGTTCCTGTAAATCGTGGGAAGCAACAGAGGCAAATTGTTGCAGGTCGCTGTTGGACTGCGCTAGGAGTTGTTGTTGACGTTTTAACTCTTGCTCCGCTTTGTGGCGCTCCTCTAGTTCGCTTTGCAATTGTTGATAAAGTTCTGCTTGCTGAAGTGCGATCGCCAGCTGTGTCGCCAGTTGGCGTAACAGATTAATTTCCCATTGCTGCCATTGTCGTGGTGCTACACATTGATTGACTACCAGCAATCCCCACAACTGGTCTGCTTGCAATATTGGTACTACTAAAGCCGCCCGGACTTGAAACTGCGCCAAAAACTCTACGTAGCACTCGGTTAGTTCTCCCGCATAAATATCTGCTGTCGCTTGGACTCGACCTTCTTTGTACAACTGAACGAAAGTTGGAGCAAAACTCGGATCTTTGAGTTTGCTGCCTAAAATTGATGTCCATTCAGGTACTACAGATTCAACTATCACCGCTCCACCCCAGTCTAGTTCAAAGCGGTAGATAAACACTCGGTCAGCTTGAAGACACTGCCGCACTTCTACTACAGTTGTGCTTAGCACTGCCTCTAACTGCAAGCTTTGCCGAATGCGCTGCGACATCCTTGCTACCAATAACTCTCGCTGAGTTTGCTGTTGTATTACCTCTGTTGCCTGCTGTTGCTGCGCTGCGCTTTCTAGCTCAACCAAGTGCTGACGAAGTGCAGCTAGCTCTCGAATCAGTTGCTCTTTTGTCTTTTGCTCATCTTCCATTGTTATAGCTCGACAAAAACAGCTTGATTCAAAACTAGAAGTTTATCGATTGAAACTAGTGGGACTTTAAAACTTTCTAAGCCCAAATATAGCCGAACTTAGCTCTGTGAGAGGCAAATACATCAACATGCTCATTAAGCCAGCGGACCAAACGAAACTCGACTGCGGTGCGGAATGCCTCCAATGCTTCGGCAAAGGTTTGTAAGGGTTTGGTTGCCCAACGTCTGCGGAATCCGCCGGTCAACTGATGCCAAAGGATGAAGGTGTAAGCGATGAACACTAAAACCCAATGACGCTTCATACTCAGAGCATCCCGAACTTGATACTCACTCAAACCCAACCAGCCCTTGGCTTCTCGATAGAAGACCTCCACCCAGTTGCGAGCAGAATATGTTTGAGCTACCCAAGCCGCACTGACTTGGTTGTCAGAGGCATTGGTGAGAAAGTAATCCACCTCCGTCGCTTGCTCGAAACTAGAGGCATTGAGTTGAATCGCCAGCCAGCGAGTGCCTTCGAGCTTCGGAACGTGAACTGGTAACAGCGCCACCCAAACTGTCCGGGGCTGCTCCAGATTGAGTTGCACAGGTGTGAACTGCTCCACTGCCAAGGTTTGAGCAATAGCTTCTAATCCCTGCTTACGAGCAGACTCATCACCTGATGTTTGAGCAGTAACTTGGCGGTTTTTGGCGATTGCTGCCACGTAAGTTAGGTTTCTCGACTCCAACTGCTTGAGAAAAGGCGTGTTATTACCGTAGCCTGCATCAATTACAGTCACACCCGGTCGATAACCGCGCTTCAAGCATTGGTCAACCAAGTCTAGAGCCAGGTCAGGTTTTTTCTGGAAGTTGGGGTCTGCCTTGCCTTGCTCGAATAAACTTGCGTGTTGATAGAGTGCAACATCTAACGGCAGACGTCGCACTCCATCATACAAGTAGGTAGTCAGCAGCACAATACCATTGTCAGTCTTGCCAATCTCCCCAATGTACTGCCGTCCTACCCCATCAGTAGCCGCACCACTTTTGCGATGTCCCGAATCATCTACAATCAATGTGAAACCTTGACTCGGGGTCGTCTGGCGACACTGGTGCATCACCTCCAACCGCCGATTATTTAGCTTGACTTCATCCCAAGGGGCATTGTTGAGAAAATGTCTGAGGCTGTTGTAGGAGCCATCTACTGTATTTGTGACCAGTTGGCTCAGGTTTTTGCGCTGACTCTCACCCAGCAGTCCCCCTAGATAAACACGAAATTCCTGCCGCTGCTTCTGACGCGAAAATACATCATCAAACCGACGACACCAGTTCTCAAAGCACTGCGGCATCGCTGCTGGTACTTGATCTTTCACCTTACGTTGCTCCTGTCGAGACTGACGTAAAACGCAACTCCTACCCGCATTCTAGCTCAATTTGCTCCATCTTTCTTACAAAGTCCCACTAGTAAAGTAGCAATTTCATCGCTTGCCCCTAACCAAAATCGAATGAATTCTTTGCGCTGCCACATCGTTTCTTCAGCAGTCGAGGCAGCAATCTTTGATAATCCACCAATTAAGTACAGCGCCGTTTGCCCTTTGGGGGACAAGCCCACTACTGAATCTCGGTTGCCCCGACTGGCTTGTTTGTAGCAAACGCTCCACTCGGCAGCAGCTAGCAGTTCGGAATCGCCTTTGACTGCTTCTACTAAATCCTGGGGAGTTGACATAAACTGCGAAGTCGGCGATCTAAGCGCTCTACAGAGACGTTCGACTCCTCCGTATTCAAGTATTCGCTCAAAAGCGCGATCGTTCGATCTCGCGATTGCTTCTTACGGTGTCATCCAACTCCATAAACTTTCTCCATCGTGCTGAGAGCTTCTTTTTGCCTTAGCGTAAACCAGAAACGGCGACAGAGGATTTCGATTTGTGCCTCATCAATTGGGTCTAGCTGGGAATGGCACTAAGAAAAGCCGAAACACTTGTGGGTTAAGCAGTTTGCAATTGCTCGCTCCCTTCACGCCGAGGTTTTGTCATCAATGGATAAGCTTTTGGGCGGCGTTTACGAACTCGTGGTTCACTGCGACCAGGGCGAGCGGGAACAGCTTTGTGAGTAATAACTTTAAGTAAAGTGCGATAAATTTGCTCCCTTTTTGAGTGAGTCACAACTAACAATTGAGTCATAAAGTTAATTAAATGATGACGAGTTCCTTGCAATGACAAGCGTAACGGTGGAGTACCATAAGTAGTACCCGCCGACCACATCAAACTCCGAAGTAGATTATAAGCCAGCAGATAAACATAAATTTCTTTGCGTACCATCGAGGGAGTTTTACACCGTAAAACATCCATGCCCAAAGTAGTCTTGAGATGTCTTAAATCTAGCTCAACATCTCACCGCTGACCGTAAAGCTTTACAATTTCTAGAGTAGAATAAGTTGCTTTATCTAATAAAGTAGTGATTAAACTGACTCGTTGAGTCCGAAAACCAGGAATCACAATGTAATAGTAAATTTCTCGCACCGTCAGGGTTTGAGGTAGAGCTAAAAATTCATCTAGACTTAATCCTTTTGGGCAGACTTTAGGTTTGTGCCAAGTCACAAAGAAAGTCCCAAACCCCAATAATTTTCCCTTTTCGCATTGAGGTTGTGCGGGATTGATGTTTACGGAATACTACATCACAATCTATGTCTGTGATAGCGACAATGTCGGCGTAAGCGCAAAAAGCTCTATCTCCTATCAGGATATCCAATGGTTTAAGAAACTGGTAGAGTTGACGAGCCAGATTGATATCATGGGTATTCAGAACATCAATTACTGAAGCAACAGCAGCACCCGTTACTAAACTAAATATCACACCAATTTTGGCAATTGGGAATCCACATCCCGGCTTTTGGCTACTGGGTTGTGGGTATTCTTTCTGGTTTTCTACAGTATCAGGCATGGAAACTGTTGAGCCATCTATTACTTTTACATTTCGACCACACCATAAATATTCTGTTGTCACTTTCTCTTCTAGGTTTTGTGCCGAGCAATTGAAAAGCTTTTCTAATAATTCCTCTGGAAGTCTTGCCCTAGCTTGGCAGTAAGCACTCGTATCTGTTGAAGGAACTTCTACGTCTTCTCCAGCTAAATGTGCGATTACTTTACTCACAGCATTATGGCAGCTTTTGTCAGCATCCAACACTTGTGATAAAAATGCCCACAACGTTATTACTGGGTCAAATAAACGCTTTTTGTATTTCATCTTTAGCTCAGATCTTGTTTGCCTAATTACAGATTCTGGCAACAGTTCTTTAAAAGCTAGCCCACAACTCTGGCTAAATTTCTCCTTGAGGATTTGTATTCGTAATGTCACAGTAGTAGTTATCGTATGTGCTTGCTCGTTTCCAAGAAAGTATTCCATGAACAAGTAAGCTTTTTCTACCTCCAAAAAGTTTTGGACAACGTTACCTCAGCTCTCCATTGGCGATTGCTTCCGGCACTGCGCGAAGCGTAACCGCCTGACTCATGCCATTACTGCTCGATGGACATTAAAAGCTGTAGCCTTTATTCCACATTACTTAGAGCTTTTCTTAGTGCCATTCATCTCCATAACCCTCATTTGTCACTCTCGGAAAGCAAAAATCGAAGCTCGTGACTGTAACCTTTGTTGGCTCAAGGTTAGAGGCTTTATTTTTTAACAGTAACCAAAATTTATAGCCAAAAACTTGAAAGTAAAACATTGAAAGGCTTTCAGCGATTGCTTTCTCAAGAGAGTGACAAATAGGAATAACCTTCTAACTAATACTATTTTGATAAAGATTCTCAAGTAATTCTCTGAGCTAGCTCAGCTCGGCGTTTTGTCATACTGGCGTTTTTGTCGCAAGCATTCCCAAAATCAGGTTGTTTCAGTTGCTCCATGAGCTGGCTCATAAAACGAGCAGAATCCTTTCGTCAGAATAGAAATAGCACGACTGAGTTATTTCTATTTCAGGAGAGCGCTGAGTTCAAATTTTTATTGCCAGCATCAGCAGTTAGCACGATTGCAATTACGAGCTAGCTTCTGGAAAGCTTTGAACTCGTTTGATAGCTTGAGAGCAGTACAGAATAATGAGGTTGAGACAATGGCTACTTCCATAAACCAAACATCAGTCAATACCCAGCTTCGAGACCTAATTGATTATTCAAAACCAGGCGTTTCGAGGCAGATTTTAGTTAATAGCGGCTCTGACCGCTTCAGCGTTGTCTGTCTTACAGCAAGAACAGCGCTTCCAGAGCATACTACACGTCGTAACGTTTCAATTATAGTTTTAGAAGGACGCGGCATTCTGACACTGGAAGGACGCGAAATTGCTTTGGAACCAGGAGTTTTCGTTTATCTGCCTGCAAACGCACCTCATGCATTGCAGGCAACTGAAAACTTGGCATTCTTGCACACCTAAAATCAAACACCTGCATCAAGAGAGATGTAAGGACAGTATAGGAGCACTGCATTGACTGCATCTCCAGAAGTCTTAAATTTGGGAGAGCTATGGAAACCTTCGAGTATGATGTCGTGATTATTGGTGGCGGTCCAGCAGGATGTACCTGTGCGCTCTACACGGCTCGATCTGGTTTAAGAACTGTGATTCTGGATAAAAACCCGTCTGCTGGAGCACTTGCTATCACTCACAAAATTGCCAACTATCCCGGTGTTCGAGGCGAGATGACTGGCAGCGAACTGCTGGATTGGATGCGGGAGCAAGCAGTTGAGTTTGGTGCTGTTTACCAGCGCGCTCAAGTTTTCAGGATCGAGATTGGGGAAACCGAAAAAAAGGTCTACACGCCAGAGGGGATCTTCATGGCTCGAACGCTGGTGTTGGCATCAGGGGCAATGGGACGTACCCCTTCGATTCCAGGAGAAGCTAAGTATCTGGGTCGGGGAGTGAGCTACTGCGCGACTTGCGATGCCCCGTTTTACCGCGAGCGAGAGGTAGCAGTAATTGGGATGAGTGAAGAGGCGATCGCCGAAGCTCAAGTCCTCGCTAAATTTGCTTCAACCGTGCATTGGATCGCCCCTAAAGACACAAGCAGGCTGAATGGAGCCGCTGAAGAAATTCTGGCTCATCCTGCGACCAAACTCTGGAGTAAGACTCGATTACAACAGATTCAAGGAAATGACACTGGCGTGACAGCCATTGAGTTACTTGACATGAGCCAGAAGACTAGTCAAATGATTCCGGTTGAGGGCGTTTTCATCTACCTGCAAGGCGCTCAACCGATTACCGATTTTCTAAATGGACAAGTGATTTTGAAGCCGGATGGCGGCGTTCAGGTTGATGCAATGATGCAAACTAATGTGCCAGGAGTCTGGGCAATTGGGGATATTCGCAACACGCCTTTTAAGCAAGCAGTCGTTGCAGCAGCGGACGGCTGCATTGCGGCAATGGCAATCGACCAGTTCCTGAATCAGCGCAAAGGTATTAAGCCTGACTGGGGGCGAGGAGTACAAAGATGACAACGAGTAACAATCTTGAGTGTCGGTATTTGGGTTGGGGCAACTTGAGTCAATTTCAGCAGATGCCCTTTGCCGATCGCGAAGTATTGATTTATACGACTCCTGCTCAGGATGCCCCTGGTTTGATTCACGGTTTCTTGAATTGCCTGCGATCGCAACCAGTTCAGGAGAAGCTGCCGAATCAATTTTCTGAGAGGTCATTTATAAAGAAAAGTTGAAAGCAGCGAGAATGGAGGCAAGAGGCTTTTACTATGACAAGACAGTAGCCCAAAGCATTGCCTCATGAGTAGAAAAGCTTACAAAAGTGATTTAACCGATCGAGAATGGCAAATCATTGAACCATTAATTCCACCTGTAAGACCAGGAGGACATCCACGTACTGTGGATATGCGTGAGGTAGTAAATGCCATCTTTTATTTGCTGAAAACTGGCTGTGCTTGGGAGATGCTACCACATGACTTCCCACCCTATTCAACGGAAGCGTAATAAATTATTGTGTTTTGTAGTACGCCGTCGAACACCTAAGGCTTAATGAGAATAAGCGACGAAAAAGTGGGAGATTGAACTATATAATTCTCAATAAACTAGTCGCTTGTGAAGGTCATGTTTCAATGTAGTACAAAACATAATAATTTATTACGCTTCCAATTGCTGTTGGAGCGGTGGAGTGGCGCAGCCAACGAGTTGATTTAGCTGGTGCATGTTACCTCACCAATTGAGCTGTGGGCTTGACTAGCAAATCTACTGGGAACCGCCAGCTCGATGAGTTCGACAGCCAGAATGCAATACAAGCAGGACGTGGCGCATCCTTGTCCACCAAACGTATACCAACAGATTACTATGAAACATGGGTATCTTTCCTCAGCTCGTCTGGGTGACTTGAGTGACTTGCAGCTAAGCTCTATCTAAAGGAATAGCCACACCAACTTCCGTATCCTCGGACACGCCTACCTGCAAAAAATCTTGCTCAAATTCAAGGTCAGCAATTGCCGAACTTTCCCGAACTTTAGCTGATTGACAAATGATCGGATTTAGACTCAATTGACGAGGTTTTCATTTGACCGGAGTATAGAGGTGACAGCAGCAAAAATCGTACCGAAATTTGTCGAGCAGCGCAGCGTGAGAAACAAGGACGGGCAAGCAGTGAAAAATTTGCTCTAACTTATTTGCGGAAATTCGAGAGTAGCTATTGTAGCTGCGGCAAAAGTCAAGCAGAAAATTTTCAGCAGGTAGAAGCCCTATGACAGAAGCATTGAAGCTTAATCCTCAAAAAGACGCTCGGGTTTTATTGTTGTCCCTCAGAAATATTAAGTTTCATGTGGCTCGCTGTTATTTGTACGAGCTGGAAGATGCGATTTGCGAATTAGACTCAGCCGAGCTGCTGACACCAAATTTTCAACCCAACTTATTCAAAGTGACGAATAAGCTAGCAAATCATGCAGCCAAAGCGATTGGTCATAGCAAGCTCATGAATCCATTGTTTGATCGAGTTCAGCTCCAGCAAGACTATGACTTATTCTTTTTCTGTGCCAGTCCCCGCAAGATATCCTCTGTATTAATTCAATTAAGGGTTGGCGCGAGCGTTGCCACAAAGCTGTAGTTTGGCTCGATGAAATTTGGGCGAAAGATCTTCAGAGCTGGAAAGCACAACTAAGTCTTTTGAAAGACTTCGATCGAATTTTCATGAACTTTAGCAATAGTATTTCAGGAGTGGCTGAAATCGTTCAGCGTCCTTGTGAATATATTCCTTTTGGCGTTGATGCAATTAAGTTCTGTCCTTATCCCTTGGAGCGAGAACGCAGTGTCGATCTTTATAGTGTTGGTCGTCGCTCGCAGGTAACGCACCAAGCTTTACTAGAGTTAGCAGAAAACCACAGTTTTTTACATATATGAAACTCTCAGAGACTTATACGCGATCGACTATAAATATCATCGCAGCTTATATAGAAATATTTTGAAAAAGAGCCGTTATTTCATTGCTAACAGCGCGAAATTTGACGAGATAAATGCCACAGGCGGACAACAAGAAGTGGGGGCGCGCTTTTTGAGGGAGCAGCAGCAGCAGGAGCCATCATGCTGGGAGTGCCGCCCCAATCCGAATCATTTCATCAACATTTTGACTGGGAGGGTGCAGCGATCAAAATTCCCTACGATGTACCTCACATTGCTGAAATTCTGGACGAACTTGACGCTGACCCGTATCGCTTACAAAAAATCCGTATTGATAATGTGGTCAACTCGCTGCTACGGCATGATTGGGTTTACCGCTGGGAAACAATTTTAGCTACAGTCGGACTGGATAGTACGCCAGCAATGGCGGCTCGAAAAACTAACTTGCAAAACCTGGCTCAAACGATCTTGGCTAGGGCGAACGCATCTAATTGTGACGTTTCGGAAATAAGGCTGTTGTCGGACTCACATGAACCGATCCTGAAGCAATCCTGGAACTCGCCTTAAATGGAACTGGCGCGCGTTATCTGGGAATGGATTTAGCATCATCCGCCCCAGCTCACTGTCGTGGCGTTCTCGTAGCGATCGTCGCAAATACTTACGCGCTTGACGCTTGACAAGCTTTGCCTGAAAACACCTGGCTATTAAGGCAGCTTGTAAAGATAGGGCAGGTCTTTTTGTCCCCTCTAGTTGTAGTAATGTCTTGTCGCGTAATCTGATGAAGACCTGCCCTATATGCGTTGCCAGGTTAATAGCACCTTTTAAATTGGCGAAAACTCCAATCGGTCTGTCAAAAGCTGATTTAGCTTTACCCAAAGGAATTCCAGCCGGTGATGTTTGGCACAAACAAATACACAACCGCCTGACAAAAGCTTACAGTATGAAAAATTATGCACGTATCCGATCTTTACCGCATAACAATCGGTCAACTCGTAGTCGCCTCGATCCAATGAACAATTCAAAACTCATACTTCTGTGCTGTGTACTCATCCTCAGTATGATGTTGCCATTTTCCTGCACGAGTGTAGCCTTGAAGACTCGTATGCTGCAACGAGGAGACAGGAACGTCATCTTCGGCGTGAACGACGGCACTGGGTACGACGACTCCCAAGAGTTTAGCCAGATGGTGTCAGGGCGCATCTCTGCCCTTGGTCTCACCGCCGTCCGCACTGGCGCAGACAAGATGAAGTGCGAGCGGGAGGGCGAGCCGTGCGATTTCTCTCGGCGCGACGTAGTGATTCAAGAACACTTGGCTAAAGGGTTAGCCCTTCACATGGTCATCGCTTTCAGGTGGGAACTCGATGTTGCCGGATACGATCCCGTTCAGTGGACGAAGAACTATGCCTGGAAATGCGGTCAAGTGGCTCACCATTGGAAAGATACGGTGCGCTACTACATAGTGGATAACGAACCAGATATTCGCGGTCGAGATGCCCAGCGAGGTCCCGAGACACCCGCAACCGTCGTCCGCATGCAAAAAAGCGTGCTATGAGGCAATCAAGCGGGTAGACCCAGGAATACTCGTCGAGTCTGCACCCGCGACCAGACCGAACACCCAATACAACCGCGCTCTCCTCAAGGCAGGTATTGGAAAATATGCCGATCTCATCGGCACTCACATGTACGGGGTCAGCTCAGGGAAGATGCGATCGCGACACTGCGCAAATGGATGGCGGAGTTCGGTGTCAACAAGCCGGTGGCGATTAGCGAGTGTGGGTCGGACCCGAACTGGTTCAACCCAGGAGGCTCAGATGGAGAGTGGAAGGGTCAGCACGGGCGAGAGGCGCGAGCGCTATGGCTGCGGGACATGGCTGCCTACGCTCGGCGCCAGAAACTTCACAACGTTCTGTTCTTCAGCATGTTTAGCATTCATGGAGATTGGGAAATGGATAAGGATCGGGCTGCTCTGGCGGCGCTCAAGGACATCGGACACGGGCGATTCTAGCGAGATCGCCTGCCTCAGTCTTTTGCGCGAGCGCTTCTCCCAACCGAAACAATCGATGTAGACTGGGGGAAGTAAACATCACCAAACGGCGTTACAGGCACCCCTAACGGGGACAACTCCAGCTTTAGTCGCGAGGAGTTTTTTATGACAAGAGTATAAATGGCGACTATGTCAAAGATCTTCTGGTTGCAATCCAGTTTGCTTAGAGATTTTGGCTAACATGCGAGGACCAATTTCTTCCTCGTCGTGAAAAGCAAACACGACATCAGTCCAGCCATCGCGCTGAAGAATTTTATGAGAGGAGGCTGTCTCACGGCTTGACACTCCAACCAATTCGGAATAGGGCGGCAAGCACGCGCCTGGACTTAGTAGCGCTCCACTGGCTCATGTCGATGTCGATGCAATTGACTCTGTTGCCAGCTCTGGGGGTAGTCGAAACAGCGTTAGGAGCTGCTGAGTCGCTTCACCATGCTCTACCTGCTCTGCCAGTACCCGTAAAGCGAGAGCTTGTGCTTTCGCGATTGCCTCCTGTTGAGTGAAGCCGTAGACGAGTACTCCTGGTATTTCTGGGACAGCAGCAATGAATCTGCCGTCCTCTTCGATCTCAAGTTCGATTGATAGTTTCATATAGAGCTATAGGCTGAGTATCTTTTCCTGCCTTTAGGATAGCTCGACAATTGGTGCTCCAATCCCTTTCTTTAGGCTTTGCATTGGGGAAAGCACAGTTCTTTTTCCTCCAAAACGTCTGTTGCTACCACTGTAGAGCTGAAGCATTTAATATTTAGCATCTTCTAAATTCATTTGTCTCGAAGCAATCGATCTAGTTGCAGTCGCTCGTCGCTTAACTCGATAATTTCTTGGCTGTCGAGTATCAGCCTAGCTTCGGCTTCGCTTACGCCTAGCCTTTGCATGAAATACTCGAAGCTAATTTCGTTATTGCGATACTTTTTGATCCCATCACACACCCGAAAACCCCAATTCATCACGGCATTGATCGGGGAACTGGAGGTAACAGAGCAGCTACCAGAAAGAGTACTAGCTGCGTACTTGTCGCCGTCTTTCTTGACGACTAGTTGTCAGAGGATTTCGGAGCAATCGTTCATGCGAGTGTTGGCTGTTCTGGCTTTAGTAACAAAGCGCGAACGCCCGATGCACTCAGTTTCTCAAATTTTTTCAGCGATAGATCCTGTCGCACCTGATGCATTTAGAGTAAAACTTGACTAAGTTAAGTTAGCAAGCAAGGTAACTACAACGGAAATCGTACCTTATGCAGAGATTTGCTGCTCTCGTTCATATTTTTCTATGACTGCTTGTCGAACCCAATCACTTAGCTCATTACCAGCTAGTTTTCGCACAGCTTCATCTACGTCCACTGGCAGCCTAACACCGATGACTTTCTTCGCCAGTGGTTTTGAGTTAAGGGAACAAAATTTCCCGTTTTCGTCGTGATGCAGCTGTTTCATGACTTGATTTTAGCATTTTGTTAACGCGACGCAAGCCACTTTTGCCGCCAAAAATAAAAGCTCCAAAACCTCTAACTTCGACGTGTTAACACGGTAGAGTAGATAGTGGAATGAATTACAAGTTAAAAGGCGATGGCTAACGTCCTGAGAAAACCTAAGCCAATCGCCTTACCTTTCCATTACAGAAAAGGAAGATTTATTATGACATATCTTACCGCACCCGACGCAATTGGCGCAAAACAGTGGTATCGCTACTACGTAGAGTTAGCAAGCGAAGAGCGTGACTGTGAAGGCGTACCCGAATTTACGAGAACGATAGATGTCGTAGTGACTCAGCCAAGCAAAGATGCGATCGCACAACTAGTTTCAGCTTGTAGCTGGTTGAAGGGCTACTCCGTTGTCTCCTACAACAAACCGAGCTTTGAAGAAGCGCCGTTCTGATTCATAACCTGGCTGGAGGTGCAAAGCCTCCAGCTTCTATTTGTAGGAGAAAACTATGAGTGACATCATACCAACCCAAAAAGATTTATCGTCACTGGCGATCACCAACAATCTCAAGATCGACACGATTGATGACTTACAACGACTAGGCGAAATCCTGTCCCGCTCTGGATTTTTTGAAGATTGGTGCGATTCGTTCAGCCGAAACCCAAAATTTGGGAGGATGGCTGGCTTCGATAAGGTAATCCCGATTGGGATGGAGTTCGCACTTTTATCCCTTATCGACGACAACTTGATGTCTATGTTGGTATGTGGAAGTACCCTAGAAACCGCTAATCTAGCCATCCCGGTGCGGGGTGTAAAGCGCATAAACAACCAGTCAACTGGTTGACCCAGCAAGGGGAGACTGACTATCAAACCTTGATGTTAAACAGCCTGGGGATGTATGCGGCTCTTGAGAATAGCTGAAAATCTCAAACCGCTATCGCATGAGTCCTATAACCGAGCCATCTTGGTAGCCAAAGGCAACTAATACCCAATCAGGGAGCCGCAAGCGGATGAGATGGAAAATCGCGGGGTAGAACAAACGAAGTGTCGATGAGCCATCGTAACAAAAAGCCAGGGGATATAAGCTTGTAGACTCCAATCTACCTCCTGGGTCGGGAAAATCCGACAAGGGTAAGGTAAATCAGGTTCCAGTCACCGAGATTTCGCACTACCTAGACCCCCGGTGGAGAGACACACCCTAACGGACTCGACAATGGACATCAGGAACGAAGTAACCTTCTCATATACTCCTGAAACAGGTAACAGGTAGGTGTCAGCCATAAGTTATGAGAGGTAGGGATGGGTTAAGAAGCAAATGCCTAGCTCGAATCAACGAGCAATGCCACAAAAAGGATGGCGGAAATCGCCAGGATAAGCAGACGTAACCCGCAATGTGTCAGTGCATTGAGGTACAAGTAGCAACGCATATGCCTAATTCAAATTCAAGAATGAAGATTGAGGGATGGAGGGATATCAATTGGCGCAAAGCCGAACGGTATGTTTTCCGGTTGCAAAAGCGCATCTATGCCGCTTCACGTCGTGGCGATGTTAAGCGAGTCCGCAAACTCCAAAACACGCTGATGAGGTCTTGGTATAACAAGGTCTTAGCGGTACGACGGGTCACACAAGATAATACCGGAAAGAAAACGGCTGGTGTGGATGGTGTTAAATCACTGTCTCCAGAAGCACGTCTAAAACTGGCAAGGGAACTCAAACTAACCGGGGAATCCATGCCCACTCGTAGGGTGTGGATACCAAAACCTGGGAAGGGAGAAAAACGCCCATTAGGAATACCCAGAATGTACGACCGCGCCTTACAAGCAGTTGTAAAAACTGCACTAGAGCCAGAATGGGAGGCTCTATTTGAACCAAACAGCTATGGCTTTAGACCAGGAAGGTCTGCCCACGATGCGATTAAACAAATCAAATACTGTATTCAGTTAAAGCCAAAATATGTGCTAGACGCGGATATAGCCAAATGTTTTGATCGGATCAACCATGAAACCTTACTCCAGAAGCTGAACGTAAAAGGCAGAGTCAGGCAACAAATCAAAGCCTGGTTGAAATCTGGGGTCATAGACTCTGGGGTATTCATTTCTACATCAGAGGGAACACCACAGGGAGGGGTAATTTCGCCATTATTGGCAAATATAGCCTTACACGGCATAGAAGAACACATAGCCCAAGCGTTTCCAGCCACAAAAAGGAACTACATTAAAGGATGCCGTAGAGATTACGGACGAAATGATGTATCAATCCCAAATGTGATACGTTACGCTGATGATTTTGTCGTCCTATGTGATGAAAAAGCCGTAGTTCAAAGATGCCGAGAACTAATCTCGGAATGGTTAAAAGGGGTAGGGCTTGAGTTAAAACCTGAAAAAACCCGTCTAACCCACACTCTCAATCATGAGTTAAGTGAGGATGGGATTGCCGGATTTGACTTTCTAGGTCATCACATCCGACAATTCCCAGCGGGTAAATACCGGAGTAGCAAAGACTCACAGGGGAATAAATCAGGCTATAACACACTCATCTTTCCATCCAAGAAGTCAATCAAGGCACATCAAGAGGAAATCAAAAGGATCGTCAGAAAACACGGGTCGTCGCCACAGGCGAAATTAATTAAAGACCTTAACCCTGTCATAAGGGGATGGACTTCCTTTTACACAACCTCCGACGCTAAAACCGCTGGAGAACTATCAAAACAAGATTACCTCCTATACCTGAAACTTCGACGATGGGCAAAACGCCGTTGTGGAAATACAAGTTCTGGTTCAAGGAAATACTGGACAACCATAGCAGGTAAAAACTGGGCATTCGTTACCAAGGGGAAAAATGATCCCCAACGGTTACTAAGGCATAGTGAGTTTAGCTGTAGTAGCACTAACTATGTGAAAGTTAAAAACGATAAAAGTCCATACGACGGCGACTCAGTTTATTGGAGTACTAGGATGGGTACCCATCCCCAAATGCCTAGCCGTAAGGCATATTTGCTCAAGAAGCAGAAGGGAAAATGTGCCCGTTGCGGTCTTCACTTCCAGGAATGGGATGTATTTGAAGTTGACCATATAATCCCCAGAGCCTTAGGCGGCAAGGATGAATGGAAAAACAGACAACTGTTACATCGACATTGCCACCACGAAAAGACCAATGAGGACCGGATAGGTGCCAATGGTCAGAAGTTCTGTAGTGACAAAGAAAACACATTGAGTAGCCGTGTGCTATGAAAGTCGCAAGCACGGTTCGGATGGGAGGGAGGAGACAGCAATGTATCCTCTCGACCCTACCCAAACAAGCAGCTCAGGCAGTAGTGAAGATTTTAGCAGGAGCAGAGCTGGGTTTTCCGGCTTTTTCCTCGATGTGCGGTATTTTCATCATTAAGGGAAAGCCAGCGATCGGCGCTAATTTGATGGCAGCGGCAGTCAAAAGAAGCACGCGCTACGACTATCGGGTATTGGAACTAAGCGATCGCATTTGCAAGATTGCCTTCTTTGATGGGGGACGAGAAATCGGAAGAAGCGAGTTTAGTGCATCTGACGCACAAAAAGCTGGAACCCAGAACATGGGAAAGTTCGCGAGAAATATGTTGTTTGCAAGGGCAATGAGCAACGGCTGTCGTTGGTTTGTGCCGGATATTTTCTTAGGTGCGGCAGTCTATACGCCAGAGGAGTTGGGAGCAACAGTGGACGAGGAAGGGAATGTGATTGAGATTTCTCCATCACCTGCTCCAGACTTGCTACTACGCGGCGAACAGGTCGAGGTTCCCTCGACATCCGCTCGCTTACCAACTCAAACAGAGATCTGGCGACAGTGGCGCTCGCCTATTGATGCAATCGAATGGGCAAAAAATTGCTTGCCACACATGAGTGTTGAGGAGATCCAAGCACAATTTGAGGCGCTAGAGGCGACGAAGGGAAAAAAAGCACTTGCTTGGATCGCCAAAGTCAACGAATTGAAGCAAGTCTAGAAAACAGGCTCTTGCAGTCCACAAGAGCCTTTCACACTGGAATCAAATTATGATAGCAACCGATTGCAAAAACGATAATTTCTCAGATGTATTGAACCAGTTGGATGATTTCGGACTTACCCCTAATCAGTTTCGAGTTTACTGCCACTTGTTGCGCTCGGCAGTAGACGGTGTAGTTGCGAATGAGTCCGGCGAGAGTATAGCCAAAATTTGTGGGTTGAGTCGGATCACGGCGATGCGGGTATTGTCACAACTGTCAAAGATGCATCTGATTGAATGTGAAGTCACGCCAGGGAAGAAGACGATTTACCACCTAATGCCCTATGCAAGCTGGCGTATACCTATACCACAAGAAAAGAAACAGACCCACACGCGGCAGAGTAAAGTCGTCCAATTCAGAGCCAGTCATACCACTCAACCAAATGCAGACACCTGTAAAGCAGGTATACAGGTAAACGAAATTTACACTCAGCAGGGCAGACAAGATAACCCCATAGGGTTATCTTGTCTGCTTCCTGCTGTGCAACCAGTCAACGAAATTGACGTGTCAAATCCTGAGACAGGTTCATTGGAGGAAAAGCTCATCCTAGCAAGAGCGCGAGGATGGCGCGATACAGGGACGTGGTGGAACGATCTGGGAATTCAGGTAGTGACGGTGAACCGTTTTGTAGTCTCAGTTGTCGAGTTCATGCAGCGATCGCTCGATAGCTTCGATGTTGGACGACAGGTTTGTGTCGAAGGACTTGCCCTGTGTCGGGCGCAAATTGAGAGAATTCAACTCAAAAAACAGCAACAACGGGAAATGGCGCTCGCACATTGCCCAGCTAGGCAACTTGAAAACTCGATTGAAAGATTTGACGAGTACAATCATGCCGAAAACGAAATCGGACAAAGATACCCAGGATGTCATACAGGCGCGTCTAGCTGCGGCACATAGCTTTAAGTGTGGCGATCGCGTGCGTCATCAAGTCACCCAAAAACTAGGAGTATTCCAAGAACTAAACTTAGGCTTTGCGCTGCCGGAAGTGTGGGTGCAGTTTGACAGCGAACGCGAGATCGCCGTGACTCTCTCTTGCAATCCACTCGATCTAGAAAGAGTAAATCTCAGCAATCAAGAGCCAGAAATACAATTAGATAATGAGCTAGCAAGTGTGAAGAATCAACTTGTAGCGGTAGAAGTTTTATCAGAACTCACCGAAACGGAAGCAGCAGAGCGCCACCGACTGGAACTGCGCGTGGAAAGAGCCTTTTTTGAAGCGGGGAGGGCATTAAGAGAACTCAAGCAGAAAAAGCTGTATCGCAGTACGCATAAAACATTTGAAGACTATTGTGCCCAGCGGTTTGGATTTAGCCGTCGTCATCCCTATCGGCTAATTGAGGCTGCAAGTGTGTTCGAGAATTTGTGTCCCATTGGGACACAAAACGATCTGCCAACCAACGAGAGGCAAATTCTCCCAACTTCAGAGCGGCAAGTCCGCGAGTTAGTGGGACTTTGTAAGAAAGATGGAGCAAATTGAGCTAGAATGCGGGTAGGAGTTGCGTTTTACGTCAGTCTCGACAGGAGCAACGTAAGGTGAAAGATCAAGTACCAGCAGCGATGCCGCAGTGCTTTGAGAACTGGTGTCGTCGGTTTGATGATGTATTTTCGCGTCAGAAGCAGCGGCAGGAATTTCGTGTTTATCTAGGGGGACTGCTGGGTGAGAGTCAGCGCAAAAACCTGAGCCAACTGGTCACAAATACAGTAGATGGCTCCTACAACAGCCTCAGACATTTTCTCAACAATGCCCCTTGGGATGAAGTCAAGCTAAATAATCGGCGGTTGGAGGTGATGCACCAGTGTCGCCAGACGACCCCGAGTCAAGGTTTCACATTGATTGTAGATGATTCGGGACATCGCAAAAGTGGTGCGGCTACTGATGGGGTAGGACGGCAGTACATTGGGGAGATTGGCAAGACTGACAATGGTATTGTGCTGCTGACTACCTACTTGTATGATGGAGTGCGACGTCTGCCGTTAGATGTTGCACTCTATCAACACGCAAGTTTATTCGAGCAAGGCAAGGCAGACCCCAACTTCCAGAAAAAACCTGACCTGGCTCTAGACTTGGTTGACCAATGCTTGAAGCGCGGTTATCGACCGGGTGTGACTGTAATTGATGCAGGCTACGGTAATAACACGCCTTTTCTCAAGCAGTTGGAGTCGAGAAACCTAACTTACGTGGCAGCAATCGCCAAAAACCGCCAAGTTACTGCTCAAACATCAGGTGATGAGTCTGCTCGTAAGCAGGGATTAGAAGCTATTGCTCAAACCTTGGCAGTGGAGCAGTTCACACCTGTGCAACTCAATCTGGAGCAGCCCCGGACAGTTTGGGTGGCGCTGTTACCAGTTCACGTTCCGAAGCTCGAAGGCACTCGCTGGCTGGCGATTCAACTCAATGCCTCTAGTTTCGAGCAAGCGACGGAGGTGGATTACTTTCTCACCAATGCCTCTGACAACCAAGTCAGTGCGGCTTGGGTAGCTCAAACATATTCTGCTCGCAACTGGGTGGAGGTCTTCTATCGAGAAGCCAAGGGCTGGTTGGGTTTGAGTGAGTATCAAGTTCGGGATGCTCTGAGTATGAAGCGTCATTGGGTTTTAGTGTTCATCGCTTACACCTTCATCCTTTGGCATCAGTTGACCGGCGGATTCCGCAGACGTTGGGCAACCAAACCCTTACAAACCTTTGCCGAAGCATTGGAGGCATTCCGCACCGCAGTCGAGTTTCGTTTGGTCCGCTGGCTTAATGAGCATGTTGATGTATTTGCCTCTCACAGAGCTAAGTTCGGCTATATTTGGGCTTAGAAAGTTTTAAAGTCCCATTAGTTAGTTTAGAGCCTCAGCAGCAGCGAGAAATTTGGCACAGCGCCGTCTCCATTGCTGGTGGCAAAGTTCCTAACAGTCGGATCGTCAAAAGCATTGTCGAGCGACTGAAGGAAAAACCGTTACGCTATGCTACTGACTTTTGTAACGTTGGTGACGTGTTTACTCTAACTGGGCTAGAAGAGTGCGAGCGCAGATACAATAATTATCCGTGTGTTGCGATCAAGCTAAGAGACTTTACCATTGAGGTTGAAGTTTTTGATGGAACAATGGCTGTGAAACCAGAAAACCTCCGACCAATCGATCACCCTGATGTTTGCCGTCAACTACCCGCGACAATCAGACGAATTGGGCGATTACGTCAGGTTGGACTGCTAGACCGAGGCGCACAAGCAGTATTGCAGCATTTAGGAAGACAAATGTATCTCACCGATTTGGAAGTGGAGCTACTGACTTTTTTGGAGCAACGTTATGGAGTCGGTGATGGGAGCAGCAGATGAATCGCTAATCCCCTGCCCCAGTTTTCTGCACTAAACTCGCGGATGCGCGTTCCGCCTTCGGCATCGCACTAATCAGATTTTGGGATGGCGTGTTGTAGAACTAGAGTGAATGCGGTAAAAATGTTACGAACAGATGAATAAGAGCGATCGCAATTGTGAGAGAGGAAAAGTGACATGACTACGGCAAGATCGGAAATTACGCTGAAGTTTAATGAACTACTCTCTGCCAAGCCAGCAGAGAATAAGAAGGTAGAAATTACCCTGACCGACCAAAATGGAGTTAGCTTTACCGCTTTGGTGAAGAGTTGGTGCGCTCGCGGAAGCTGATGCGGCAAGTTTTAGCGATTGGGGTGGAGCAGTCAGCGGTAAGTTGGGGCAACGCACGGCAGATGGGTTTGAAGTCGTTGAAGCAGGGGTGAGGATTTTTGAGAAAAAATCTAAGGAGCCGGCGGCGGAAGTTGTCTCTACCAGTTAATGTCTGTTAGTTGCGCTTCGCACTTTGAGTCGAGCGCGTGGAAGCTAACTGTTAGGAGCAACTTTATCTTTGAACAACTTGCCAGGAGCGAAGCCAGGAACGCGAGTGGCTGGAATTTGCATCTTCTCGCCAGATCTGGGATTACGTCCTTCCCTAGCCGAGCGTTGGCGCGGCTCAAACGAACCAAAACCGACTAAAGAAACTTTATCGCCACTGGAGACGACTTCCACGATCGTCTCGGTTATTGCACTGAGGATAGTATCGGCATCTTTCTTGGTGACGTTAGCTTTGGATGCAATAACGTCAACGAGTTCGGCTTTGTTCATAGTAATTATGGCTCAACACACCGCTGCTATTGTAATGTAGAAAAAAGGCGATGGCAATTGCAGCAAAGTGGAAGCGTCATATATTAAGTAGAAATTCGCTCAATATGCAACCGATCAACTGAGAATTAGAGCCAGGATTATGGAGCTAAAAATATCAGAGGAGCGATCGCAACACATCACTACAATTGCTCAGGGACAACTTGCTGTGCTTGAGTGCGTATTTCTTCGCTCCTAATGCCACGCAAGGTGAGGGGATGCTGCTAGAGCGTGATATACACTTTGCACTGCCAGATCAGCAAATCGTCTGAGCATTAGGATGGCACAAGCCAATACGGTTCAGTTAGTGTTCGAGGGCAAATTTAGAGATGCCGAAAACCTTATTCTTTCGTTAATCTTTACTATTCCTATTAAGAATAGTCTCAACTGTCTTCCTTAATTGAACCGTATTGTGGCAAAAGCAGCCAGATGAAAACCAACTAAAATATCTACGCTCGCGTTCATAATCCCTTGCTAACCGTCTAAAGCGCCCCATCCTTTGCAAAACTTCACTCCCTACACTCAAGTGATTAAAAGTGACTAGGCGTAGTTTGTGCTTGCGATCGCGAGATTTTATCGAAGAAGGAGTCGGGAGCCAGAAGACAGAATGGTTTCTATGCGAAGTTGCGGATGACTTGGAGGGGTATAAGTCGAGAGCCAAATCAAAGATTTGGTGGCACGCGGCTTAATGCGGGAAGCGTCTTCCCGCACCGCCCGCTTACAAAGGCAGAGGAGCTACTGCGCGAATCTTACCGATCGTATTTATTCTCCTGACTCCTGGCTCCTGACTTCTGGCTTCTGTTCAAGATAACTCCTAACTGACCTCGCTGTTGGCGAGCGAAGCTAAACTGTAGGCTTCTGATGATGGTCTAAAGAAAGGTTAAGCTTTGATTAATGAATGGTTATTGATATGAAGATAATTTGATATCATTTTCCAAATCCCGTCAATCGGAAGAGGGTGGCTCAAACTTCTTGGCTGTGCAATGTATGAGTACTAGAAAGGTTTCATCTGTGTCCTTTTGCTCCCATCAGCTGAAGGTTTTAGCTGATTCAACACGATTGGCAATTTTAGAACTGCTCTGGAGCGGACCCAAGCATGTTGGGGAGATAAATGCCGTGCTGGGATTGGAGCAAAGTTTACTATCCCATCATCTAAAAGTACTGCGCCAGGAGGGATTTGTCAGGGCAACGCGAGATGGTAAAGCGGTACTGTATCAGCTAGAGCCTGCTGTCTGGAGTACTAGTAATGGCAGGACAATTGACTTAGGATGTTGCCGACTCTCCTTCGAGCCAACGTTTAACAAATCTTTGACAAAAACATAATATTCACAACCAATGAAGAACTTACGAATTCTGGCACCCCTTTCCGTAGGGCTAGCCATCAGTGTATTGCTACCATCCTGTTCAAAGCCGCCGTCAGCTGCTAACGAGTCAGCTAATACATTACAGGGCAAACTAGTCTTAACTGGTTCGAGCACTGTAGCACCGCTAGCGGCTGAGATCGCCAAACGTTACGAAGCTCAGCATTCGGGAGTACGCATTGACGTGCAAACCGGTGGTTCTTCGCGCGGGATTGCGGATGCGCGTCAAGGAGTCGCAGATCTTGGGATGGTGTCGCGATCGCTCAAAGACAATGAAAAGGATTTACAAGCATTCACGATCGCCAAGGATGGCATCTCTGTAATTGTGAATACCAGTAATCCAGTTAAAAGTTTGACAGATGGGCAAATTGTTGAGATCTACACCAACAAAATCAATAATTGGAAACAAGTTGGTGGTCCAGATGCTCCGATGACAGTAGTGAACAAAGCCGAAGGTCGCTCCACCTTGGAACTGTTTGCCGATCACTTCAAACTGAAAACGAAGGAGATTACAGCCGACGTAGTAATTGGTGATAACGAGCAAGGCATCAAGACAGTGGCGGGAAATCCCAACGCCATCGGCTATGTATCTATCGGTTCTGGTGAATATGCTGCCACCCATAACACTCCAATCAAACTGCTGCCAGTCGAAGGAGTCACTGCTTCCATCGCCAATGTCAGCAACGACACTTTTCCGATTTCTCGCCCCCTCAACTACGTTACAAACAAACCACCAACTGGGTTGGCAAAGGACTTTATTGATTTTTCCCGCTCCAAAGGCGTGCAAGATATTATTCAGGAGCAATATTTTGTCCCGATCTCGCAGTGAATTTATCCTGGTTTGGATATTACGAGGAATGGCGCTTTTAGTAGCAGCGATCGTTCTGTCGATCGTGCTGTTCCTACTTTGGGAAACTGTACCTATCCTGCAAACTGTCGGGTTCAATCGGTTCTTCAACGATCCTTCTTGGCATCCTAGCAGTGAAGAATTTAACCTACTACCAATGTTGTGGGGGACGCTATTCGTAACGGCAGGAGCAGTTCTGATAGCAGCGCCGTTAGGTATTTTGAGCGCAATTTTTTGTCAGTATTACGCCCCAGCCGCGATCGCCAGTTTGTATCGGCGTTTTATTGAGCTATTAGCAGGCATTCCCTCAGTAGTTTATGGCTTCTGGGGTTTGGTCGTGTTAGTGCCGCTGATTGGACGCATTCAACCACCTGGGGCAAGTTTGTTAACCGGAATTTTAATTCTCACGTTAATGATTCTGCCGACAATTACCTTGGTAGCCCATAGCAGCCTCGCCAGCGTGCCACCGGAGTATGAGCGTGGCTGTGCAGCAATGGGGCTGGGACGCTGGGCAACGGTGCGCGGTGTCGTTTTACCTGCAACGAAAGCGGGTTTGTTAACAAGTGTCATCTTGGGAACGGGACGGGCAATTGGCGAAACGATGGCTGTGCTGATGGTTTGCGGTAACGTCGTGCAGATTCCTTTAAGTGTATTTGAGCCAGTGCGGACGTTGACGGCAAATATTGCTCTGGAGATGGCTTACGCAACTGGCAATCACCGCGCTGCTTTGTTTGTCAGCGGATTGGTTTTGATGGCAATGGTCGTTGTTTTGGTCATAGCTGCCGAATTGCTCAGCCGAGGGCAGATCTATGACTAAAAATTCACTACCCCCCAGTCAGAAGAATCAAATTCAGCCGACTTCTCGGTTAGGGCATACAGCTAAAAGTCTATCTTTGCGTTTGAGCATACAGCCAAAAGAATTGCTCCCAAGCGCGATCGTTTGGGCTGTTGCGGTTGTAGTTACAGGTGCGCTGCTGTGGCTATTGAGCGATGTATTCTGGCATGGCATCACTGGGATATCTTGGGAATTTCTCACGATGCCACCGAGCAATGCAGGTCGAGACGGCGGGATTGCCACAATTATAGTTTCGACAGCTTTAATCGTCGGAGTTTGCATGGCAGTCTCAATTCCTCTGGGTCTGGGAACTGCGATTCTGCTAGCTGAATTTACCTCGAATTCAAGTCGATTCGGGCAGTTAGTGCGCTTGAGCTTAGACGTTCTAGCAGGAGTGCCTTCGATTGTCTTCGGTCTTTTTGGCAACGCTTTCTTTTGTAAGACGTTGGGGATGGGCTTTTCTATTCTTTCTGGTGGATTGACGTTGGCATGTATGGTACTGCCGATTCTAATTCGCTCGACACAGGAAGGATTTCGAGCTGTACCGGACGACTATCGCACTTCGGCAGCGGCACTGGGAATTTCACATCTAGCAACATTAAGGGAGCTACTGCTGCCTGCTGCCATGCCTGGAATCGTGGTAGGACTGCTGTTAGGCTTGGGACGAGCGCTAGCGGAGACAGCCGCCTTAATTTTTACTAGCGGTTATGTAGACCGAATGCCCCAGTCACTTTTGGATTCGGGGCGATCGCTTAGCGTTCACATTTACGATCTAGCCATGAATGTCTCTGGAGGGGAGGCAAATGCTTACGCCTCTGCTTTAGTATTGGTAGTTTTTTTGGTACTAATTAATGGAACAGTATCGTGGCTAGCAGAGCGTTTGAGGCAATCCAAAATTTTTGTAGTATGAACAAGCCGATAACTCCTAAGCTAGACTCAACATTACGCGCAGGTCATCCCCCATCAATGCAAACAGAGCAGTTAAGCCTGCATTATGCCAGTAAACCTGCATTTAAAGATGTGTCCCTCCAATTAAAAGCTGGTAGCATCACAGCGCTCATCGGTCCTTCGGGTTGTGGCAAAACTAGCTTCCTGACTTGTCTCAACCGTTTAGTCGAGCTAACACCAAACTGTAAGCTATCAGGGCGTATCCGATTAGGAGAAAAGGACGTGCTTGCACTGGATGCGATCTCAGTACGTCGTCGGGTAGGAATGCTGTTTCAAAAACCCAATCCTTTTCCGCTCTCAATTGTCAGAAATCTCGAATTTCCCTTACAAGAACACGGAGTCAGTCGCCGAGACGAGATCGATTGCCGCATTGAAAATGCCTTGCGAGATGTAGGTCTGTGGCATGAGGTCAAGGACAGGCTGAAAGCTTCCGCTCTCTCACTTTCTGGCGGGCAACAACAGCGTCTATGCCTCGCTAGAGCGCTAGCACTCAAACCAGAGGTGCTGCTCATGGACGAACCTTGCAGCGCTCTCGACCCACTCTCTAGTGAAGTGGTAGAAGATTTGATCGCTTCTCTGCGTGGTAGATTTACACTGCTAGTTGTGACTCATAATTTAGCACAGGCTAAACGGATTGCTAATGATGTCGCTTTGTTTTGGGTGGCTGATGAAGCTGGACAATTAATTGAATTTGGTTCAGTTACTCAGATTTTTGAATCTCCACAACACGCTCTCACTGCTGCTTACATCAGTGGTAGGAGGGGCTAGTACTTGCCCGCTGGGACTTTGCTGAGGCATCATCAAATATGCAACTTGGCGTTTTGGTAGCATCCATACAGAAACTTACGCGCTTGGCTAGAAAGCAGACGGTGCAAGTACTCTAGCCCTGTTGTGTCACTATAGCGGTAGTATAAGAATGTACAAACGCTAGAAAATCGACATAGAGCATGGTAGAGCCTCGTCCACCCATACAAACCGTCAAATTTGTGGACGAATATTGTCTGTGGTATAGAAAGCTGTTTTCAGATGTTAGGAGCTTTGAAGCATTTAAATATTTACATATAGGATGTATTTCTGAACTAAAACGGAAAAGTCTCCCAGAAATAGCGAAAATTGTCGGATTAGATAACTATCAAGGATTACACCATTTCTTAACTACGCCATTTGGGGAAATAGAACAGTTAAGAACCTTAAGATTAGAGCTAATACTACAAGTATTAAAAGGAAGACCAATCATTTTAATGATGAGACAGGAGATAAAAAGAAAGGAAATACTACAGATTATGTGAAGCGGCAGTACATAGGCAACTTAGGAAAAGTAGAGAATGGAATTGTGGCAGTCACAGCCTATGGTGTGTTCTGTGGAATGACATTCCCATTACTATTTGAAGTCTACAAGCCTCGGGAGAAATTAAAGCCAGAAGATAAATATTTTAGCAAGCCCCAAATCGGGGCAATGCTCATAAGAAAGTTACAGTTGATGGGGTTCAACTTCAACTTGATACTAGCAGATAGCTTATATGGTGAGAGTGGGGAGAATTTTAGATCTGTATTAGATGAAATGGGGTTAAATTATCTAGTAGCGATTCGCTCAAATTATTACGTAGAGCTACTACCAAGGCAACATATTCAATATTTAAAGTAGCATAAGTTTAAAAGAGTCTTCTGTGACTTGAGCAGTGAGAATCGGTTTATTAGAGAAATAATTCCTGGAAAACGTGGAGAAAATAGATATTGGCAGATTACAACAGATCTTGAGAAATTACCAGGTAACTCTACTTGGTATGTTATGACTAAATATCCAGACATTTCTCCAAGAGAAGTTGGCAACTTCTACGGGTTAAGAACGAGGGCGCGAGTACGGATTAAAACAAAGTAAGAATGAGTTGGGATGGGCTGATTTTCGGATGACCAATTATGACCAGATTGAGCGGTGGTGGGAGATAATTTGTAGTGCTTACCTGATGGTTAGTTTACATTCAGAATAACTGCGCTCCTCTCCACCACAATCTCAATCAAGGTTAGCTGACCATCCCTGGTGGGATGATGGCAATGGCTGGAAAAACATTCTTAACAATCTCCGGTTAATTCTTCAACCTTTTACTTTATTTAACCTGATATATCCCTGGCTAACAGTTTTTTCTATTCCCCAATTATCTAGGGGGTTTTCTCAACTCCAATCTATTATTTATAACTTGACAGATTCAATTTCTATCTTCCTGACTCACCCTGATTTCTATTTTTCTTCTGCCTAGAGTGATAAAACAGGGTTAAAATAGCCCTGCACTTAGCCAATGAAAACTGATCGGAGGCTTTCAACAACCAAGCTGCGAAGCGCTATGGCATGAAGAAACCTCGGCGGTGGTGGAAAATTGAAAGCGCCTCTGGTATCAGTATTTTGGCATCTTGCCAGTCGCAAAGAAGTTTTCTGGAAAAGATAATAGAAAAACATCGTTCAAAAAACGTAGGTGCTGAGTGTGCGAAGGCTATTCTCCCCGGCTCAAAAACTTCTGATATTGCGTCGCGCTAATTATCAGTGCGAGATTTGCGGTGTATGTTTAAGTCGGGACAATTTTGAAGCCGACCACAGAATAGCTTACTCCCAGGGAGGGGCAACCCAAGTGTGGAATGCCTTGGCTTTATGTAAAAACTGTAACCGTCAGAAGTCGGCTCGACCTTACCATAGCTAGGAGTAGCACGGTGGACAACTATTTCCTTGCCTATCACCAGCTCGTGCTGGCTCGAATTATATCAGGGCAGACGCAACTCTATCCTCACCAAGTCAAAGCCTTGCTAGCAGTTTACCAAAAAGCCTGCCAAGAACAGATGGACTCGGGCGAACGAGCGGCAGCGTTGATCCTCGCCGGAGTGGGAACTGGGAAAACAATAGTCCAGGCACTCATTCCCTACGTACTAGCTCCTTGGATGCAGGGAAGACAGGCATTGTATTATAGCCAAGAAATTAACCGAAATCAGGAACCAGAGAACCTACCAGGTGCAAGTGGAAGCCGTGCTGGACGATAGGCAAGTACAGATCGCTCCCGCTTGGTCTGATATTCCTGCGGGCGTAGAAATTACGAAATTCCGCGCGAATTTTGAACTGCCCCCGGCGACGTTTTTGCATCACGTCGGTCTGGATTGGCAAATCTTGGTGGAAGGCAAACTAGTCTCCTACAGCGATTATCGGAAAAAAGTGGTGTTGCAGCAGCGCGGGATGGACTTAGATGCTGATGGAGAAATTGTCATTGGCGGCGTGCGGCTGGGTGACACGATGCCAACAGCAGCCTACGAGATTTTTCTTAAAGGACTGGAGGCAGAGTTAGCAACAGCAGAGGTAGAAGTTCCCCAGAGCGATCGCGTCGTTCGCCTCGACAAGGCTAAGCTAGAAATGCAGGCGCAGTATGGCTCTGGGGTGCGGAGTTTGGTGAACGAGCTATTCATGCAACGGGGGCTAATCAAGGATGGCGCTCACGGTCGCGCTCTTGTGGATCGCCCCGTGCAATTATTAGCGGCGGCGATCACCCGCATCCGAGAAAAAGGACACGAGCCAAATTTCGCGAACAATTCCGCTCTGCTACATTCGGCAGCATTTGGATATATCAAGGAGCAAACAGGTTGTGGTTGGTCGGAGCATCAAGGTGAAGAAGAATACCGTAAAGCACTAAATTTAGCACGTCGCTTCGTATTGCAGTTGAGAGAGCAGCTCCAGTGGCGCTCTTGGCGCTGATATACAGAGGAAACGGCAACTGCAATTGAGTCATCCCCAGATACACCTACTTGGTCGGGGAGAAAAACTAACTGAGCTATTGACAAACACCGCAAGAGGATTAAACTGAGAGCAAATTGTTCAGATGCTCCTATTTCATGCAGTCACGAAGTCAATGGCAAAATCAGAGTCGCAGCAGCACTCCATGTGTACTTGTGTTAGTACACAACTCGATTCAAGCAATTGAGAGAAGATGAAGAAAAAAACAGTCAAAAGACAAGTCCGCTTAGCGATCGCGAGTAACGCTGGGGGGTCGGGAAAAACAACGATGGCAGTACATTTGGCTTACGCAGTGGCAAGCAGAGGTTACAAGGTGGCATTGATGGAACTCGATCTCTCAGGCTCGCTGCGAATCTTTGCCGGATTGACTAAAGCAGTGCCAGAACAATCGACAGCTATTTTATTTCAGAAAAAATTTGACGGCGCGTATCCTTTAGTACCGTTGTGGAGCGAGCGCGTTAAAGCACTGTTTGCGATTCAAGGCGGAGAAGCTCTAGAGCGGAGTACGAACGAGATCTATTTTGCAGCGCGACGCTACTACATCTTGGGTGATTGCTTGGAGAAATATCCGTTGGATGCCGATTTGATTGTATTTGACACGCCAGCGGCTTTAGAACCGATGGGGTTAGCGGCACTAGCAGCTAGCACTCACGTTCTCGTACCGATCAAACCAGAATATAAAGATACAGGGGGATTTGCTGGACTACTGGAATGGTATTACAACAAGATCGATGAGTTAAAACTCAAACCAGAACCAGAGATTTTAGGCTTCGTACCAACTAGAGTTGACTTGGGAAAAGCGACGCATAGAAACATCCTCGGAATCGACGAAAAGGGAAGTAAGCGTCAGGAAATAGACCCAACAGAGACATTGCCAGGGCAGATAGAAGGCTTAGGCATTCACTGCTTTCCTTACGTCAGGGAGTCGAATTACTTTTTAAGTGCAAGTGGAGCGGGACTGCCCGTACACTTATACCGACCAGGATGCGAAGCTAGCAAAAGTTTCGACCCCATAGTGACAAAGCTCGTACGAGAGATGGTGAAGGAGTAGAGAGATGGCAGCAGCAAAAGTTGGTATGGGTCAATTATTCGGGGATGTGGGGCAAGCGCAGCAACTGCATAAATTGAGAGCGCAACTAGAACAATTGCAAGCAGAGAACGAGCGGTTGAAAACTGGAGTATTGGACGAGCGCACCAAAGCAACTCTAGAACAACAAGTTGAAGAGCTAACCGCACAATTAGCGCAAGCGGGAGGAGAACACGAGATAGCAGTAGCCCTGATTGACCCCGATCCGAACCAACCCAGAGCGGCGATTGCCGCTCCCGTAGTGCGAGAGAGAGCAGTGAGCTTGCAGCGACACGGACAGAAAACTCCTATCGTCCTGTTTCCGCCGCAGGTAAATGGTAAGTATGCCTTGTTTGATGGAGAGATTAGGTGGCGAGCGGCACAGTTAATCGGTTGGAAAACTCTTAGAGCAGTCATTGTCCCTAACACGAGCGATGAAGTCGAGAAGTTTGAAGGACAAATCGTTACAGGAATTCATTCCCAAAAGCTGCACGATTTAGATTTAGCTAATGCCTTGCTACATTTAATAGGCATGCAGCATTCCCATTTAAGGGAACGGCGTTGGGAAATTCCGAAAATCTTAAATACTGCCTTCCGACGCTTGCAGCGTCAAGGAAAGCATTTACAACTAGCTCAAATTAGAAGCGCACCCGAAGAAGAACAACAGCAGTGGATCGAAACGGTTGGTTTCAAAGATGCTCAAGAGCAGGCGGTTTTTGCTACCCTTCTACGCTTACAACTCAACCCGATTACGATCAACAACGTGGTGTTTCCATTGCTAAATTTGGCACCAGATCTCAAACAAGCAATTAATGCTGAAGGGCTGGACGCAAGCAAAGCTAGAGAACTCAATCGGTTATCAAGCCAGCAGCTTGATGTGGGCGAATCAGAAGCAATGTCTGTTAGAACTCAAGCAACACACCAAGTTCTAGAGCAAAAACATTCCCTCAACCAGGTGAAAGAATTAGTCGAGCAGTTGATTGGGAAATACAGTCCCAAAAGTCATAGTCGAGATAGCGCGATCGTTAAATTTACAAAAACAGTACGACAGCTCGACGTTCAAACGATTGCAAATCCACAGGATTTGGAAGAACTAGAAAAAGTGTTGCAAGAAAAGTTAGCCCAAATAGAAGCTTGGCGGAATCAACAGGAGACTTAAGAATAGCGTTACTGAATGCAATGCTCGTTCCTATAGGGGTAGAGCGCAGGGCTTTCTGCTAGATGGTTGGTTAACTTAGGATAGTGACGAAAAAAGTAGGACTAACAAGTAAATGCCGTCAAAAAAGGTTTTTGTTCGAGAGTACACGGTACGCGCTCACGAGCGCACGATCCACACGCGGTTATATAAATTTATCTGTCAACAGTGTAGTCAACCCACAGAACGCGAAACATATGGATCTAGACCACTTTATTGTGAAAGCTGCCGTCCTCCAGGCTTGCGAGCAATTGAAGATCCTAAGTATAAAAAGAAAAAGCCTAGACCCGTACTGGTCAAACGGGCGAAGAACAAAGCCAGGGCGTAACGGCGCTTGGTAAAAAGCAATGAAAGAAGTTGCGAAGGTCGCTCCTTAGAGCTGATTTATAAAGTAAAAATCAAGCAGCTAGTCGTCTCAGCATCAGCCGTACCATAGCAGCGTAGACCATAGATTCACTTATTTCCGGTAGGAGTTCATAATCCTTACTTAGTCGTCGATAGCGTCCTAGCCAGCCAAAAGTTCGTTCAACTACCCATCTTCTGGGCAAAACTTCAAACCCATCTGTAATCCGCTTAACTATTTCTACTTCTGCACCGCAGACTACCATTACAGCTTGTGCAAAATTCTCTCCACTGTAGCCACTATCTGCCCAAATTAGCTCTAAAGACTTAGAGTTATAGCACTCTTCTAGCAATGCCACTATTGCTCCTAATCGTTCTGAAGCATTAGCTTCGGTGATTACTACACCCATTAGTAGTCCTTGAGGATCTACTACGACATGGCGTTTGCGACCTTTAACTAGCTTGCCGCCATCAAAGCCGGATACTTCCCCTTTTTTCCGTCGTTTTTACGGACTGGCTATCCACAATTGCAGCAGTAGCTTGATGAGATTTGCCCAGCTTCATCCGTACTTGTTCACGTAAGGCAAGATTTATCTGCTGCCAAATTCCTCGTTTTTGCCAACGCCGAAAGTAATAATAAACCGTTGAATAGGGTGGGAAGTCATGTGGTAGCATCTCCCAAGCACAGCCAGTTTTCAGCAAATAAAAGATGGCATTTACTACCTCACGCATATCCACAGTACGTGGATGTCCTCCTGGTCTTACAGGTGGAATTAATGGTTCAATGATTTGCCATTCTCGATCGGTTAAATCACTTTTGTAAGCTTTTCTACTCATGAGGCAATGCTTTGGGCTACTGTCTTGTCATAGTAAAAGCCTCTTGCCTCCATTCTCGCTGCTTTCAACTTTTCTTTATAAATGACCTCTTATAATTCGTAATTCGACGCGGGAGTCCCCACCCTCAACGAAGTAGGGTGGGGAGGGATAGCGGGTTGCCGCAACAAATTGGAGGCAACCAATAGCCTATGCAGTAACGCAAAGCCTGATACTGCGTTGCAATAGCTCAACTTTGAGGAGCGAAAACTGCCCAATTCTTCTCCAATTGTGGTCGTAGACTGAAACATTTTTTGTTTTCTGGGTTTGGGTATAGCCGCCAATCCAACCAACATAAGTTACACCTGCTTTGTCGGCTCTGACTTTATCACCAGAACGATAACCAAAGGGAGTAACAGTACCACCTTTGCGCTTACGATTTCCTCCTACTTCTGGATTCTCGAAGTGTAGTTGTCGCCTATACAAATTAGGACGACTGATGACTCGAAACGGCGCGGTTGTAACCGAGACTTGTCCCACCCAATGATGTCCCCTGGTGTTAGCTGTATGGAACTTCTCGAAACTCATGAAGTGACTAGCTGCTAATGCAATGCCGTCATGAGCGTGAGTTTCTGGTTTTTGGGCAGATTTATCGGTTTTGTCCTTGGTAAGCCCTAACTGTTGCCTCAATATCGATGTCTGCCAACCTTCTTGTGTCGTGGTAGGACGCAATTGTTTCAACCACTCCAACATGACTTTTTGACCGACCATCGCAGGGGAAAAGCCCCTGCCCTTTCCGTTCTCAGTTCGTGCTTTGATAATTTCGTAGCGGAGGTGAGAAATCGGGAAGATGCGAAGCAATTCCTTGACTACCCGTAATTCGAGTTGTTTATTAGCCCGAATGCTAGGAGGTAGTTTCTTCTGTTTGCGATTGTCGAATCTTTTTTGGCGGTGAGAACGTTGATTGTAGGAAAGTTTGCGGTTAATTCTTCTACCTCGTCTAGCACGTCTAAGTATCCTTCTTGCTGTCATTTTTTGGATGACAGATTTGAAGGGAAGAATTAGATGCGCCAGAAACAAAGTATACTTTGAACTCTGGACTCCAGAGCCAGAAAAAAGTTTTCCTGGGTCGATTCCTACTACTACATCTTGAGTGGAGCGCCCTGATGGTTCCGCTACTAATTGAATGCAAAATACATTCAGTTTGTTGCGTACAATGCGCGCTTTACCGTCCCGTAGCCAACGACGGCAACGAGAGGGGGATGTTGGCATAAGTGGTGTGCCATCGGGCGCTAATACTGGTACTCTTTGCATTTAGGAGATAATCCTATTTTTAGTTGTTTGTCCCTTAGCCCACCCAAGTACAGATGTCCTTTCTTAGAGCGTCCCGAACCAGGGGACTTACAAATAATCCAGATTAGGGAAATGTCTGGAAGTGTATACCGTAATTGGGCGTGTGTGGGCTAGTCAGCTATTATTGCAAACCTGCTTGTTTACAAGCTCCCCGTTCAGCCGAAGGCAACGGGGAGAAGCTGACAACACGTTATAGATAGTCTTATTCAGCAACAGCGCTCGTGGCAAGGGAAATTATTGCAAAAGAGTACTTCCCACTGGCCTTTTATTTTATAGCATATTTGAAGCGATGCAAAATTTTTTATTTTTTATATTTTTAGTTAATAATGTAAGTTGCAACCGTTTCAAACTCCGTCAATCCATCTTCATAAAGTTTCACACTTGCCATAAACTTTCTCCATAGTGCTGAGTGCTTCTTTTTGCCTTAGCGTAAACCAGGAACAGCGACAGAGGATTTCAATTTGTGCCTCATCAATTGGGTCTAGCTGGCACTCCATGAGTCGCCCAATGCGCTCGAACATTTCCCGAATCTCTGCTTGAGTTTGTTGTGAGTCAATCGGTTTTATCCGATCCTGTTTCACTTCTAAGGCTCCGTCCTAAGTACAGGACAAAAATTGTAGAATATCCAAGAACTCATTCATTTTCTGCTCCAGATTGAGAACAATGTTTCGTAGATGGTCAAAGCCATAACGAAAAATGCTCTTAGCTCTGCGTCCATGCTTTTTAATAGTAAGTGGTTTGAGTTGGTGTAACCATTCACCCGTCAAGATGACCCAACATAAGGCTAATGAGAGCAGTGCCAGCAGCTTACTCAAACGCTCAGAATCGGTTAGATGGGTAGATTCTAAACAAAAACCACGAGTTTTGAAAATGCCGAAAAGTGTTTCAATTCCCCATCGTTGAGCGTAGTCGGAGATAGCTGATTTAGGTGCGGTTTGAGTGGCAACGACTAGTAAAGAATTATCCTCTAATCGCAAGGCGGCAATGTAGACCCAATCTCCCCAGAGTTGTCTTTTGTGGCGTAGAACTTTGTGCTGTCCTACCTGTAGATTCTGAAACAAGACATTGACTTTGAGACTCTGACAGCCATGTCTAAGTTTATGATTTTCGCGAATGCGGATACGAAACGGGGTGAGCGGATCGCTAAGTAGGTAGCTAAACCAATCCTTGCCAACGAATTCTCGATCTGCGGTCAGGCAAGTAATTTCACGCTCACCAAAGCGCTCTAGAAATTGGTTGAACAACTTCATCCGCTCATCGCTATTGGAATTCCCCCGTTTGTCCAGTAAACACCACACCACAGGAAACGCAACTCCCTCATGCACAACTCCCAGCATCAGGATATTGAAAACACACTCTCCAAACTGCCATTCGGTACGGTCGATTGAAAGTACCCAGGGTTCTGGAATATTCATTAGGGTAACAACAGCTTGAGCAATTTCGGCGTAGTCCATTTCATAGTGACGGAAAAATCGTTGGAGTCGTTTGTAATGAGAATCGGTTTGAGTCTTGCCGCTGAATCCGGTTGCCAATTCACTGAAGTTGACAGTTTTGACTCGCAACAGCGCTATGAGAAATGCTGCCACAAAGCTTAGTCGCGCACCATGCCAAGCTGAATGAGGGCGCAAGGCATCTCGAAGTAAAGTAACCTGATTCATAGGGTTTTATGTTCTGAATGTGGTAATTCTCATGAAACCCTTTTTCTTTCTTCATTTGCAAGCTTTTGTCCTGTACTTAGGGCTCCGTCATATACTGCTGCTTTTACAGTCAAGCGGTTTTCTACCTCAATCGCGATCGCCTAACTGCCATTATTTTTCTTTTGAATGAGTATCTCAATACAAGCGGCGCGATCGCATTTCTATTTTTAATAGTTTACCTAACGAGTCAATCGTTGTGTTCTTAGTTTTCCTCAACTCAGCTTCGGTCATTAGCAATATGGCAACTCCGAGGACTTGGAAACTGGATAGAATGACTGTTACGTTTCATTACAATTTGGAGCGAGGTAGTACTTAAGTACTAAAAAGATGGCTACCGTTAAGAATTGATCCCATGTTCTTGCTCCAACAAGCTTAATAACTTTTCCTCAAAGTCAGTCAAATAGGTCTGCCGTCCCAAGCCGTCTAAAACATAGTAAGCACCCCGATCGAGCAAGCCTGTATCCCGCACTCGCTTAATCCGCTTGAGAATAGTAGGAAGCTGGCGACAAACATCAGGGTCATCGATAGGTTTGAGGTTTTCTGGTTTCACTATGAGAGTTCCATCATAAATATCAACTTCGATGGTAAAGTCTTTTAGCACCAGTGCAACACAAGGATAGCCATTGTATTTGCGCTCGCGACTTTGAAGCCGAGTCAAGGTAAATACATCTCCCACCGCACAAAAATCCCTGGCTGGAAATAACTGTTTTTCTTTCATCCGCTCGACTACAGTTTTGACAATTTGAGCTGTAGGCGCTTTGTCTCCAGAAACGGACAGGACTTTTTCCCACGCTTTCGGTTGCTTATTCGCGGGTAGTTTGGCTAACTCTCGGCATTGACTTTCCGAGACAGGCATTTTTTGTCTCCAATTTGGAGACATTTCTTCAAGTCGCTCGAGGGGAGCTAAATTCTCTAAGACTGCGGCAGCGCTAATCAAGCGATAAGCATGAGCGCGATTATATCCAAATCTTTCCTTAGCGTATTCTTCAAATGTCCCGTGCGTACTTCGGTACAGACGGAGATCGCGCAACTGTTTAAGTGCCGACCAGCCCTCGCCCAAAGCTCGATCAACTCTAATTTCCAACCGATGTCGTTCCCGCTCCTCGTCAGGAGTCAACTCTTCCAAGATTTCGACTGGAGCTGGAGTAGGTTCAATCCCTGCATTCAACATTGGCGTAAACCTTTGATTAGTTTGTAACAAACCATAACGATCTCCAGCTAGTTTTAGGCAAGAGCAATACTCTTTATCGCATTAGCTATCTCAACATTTGATAAAGAAATTTCATCGCCACTAGGAGCAAGAAACATCCAGCACTCTTCCGGCGTGCTTATGCAAGCGACTGAAACAAATTTACACCCCTCGACTATCTTCCAAGCAGCGGTACGATCGCTCGTCAACTGCGTCACCTGTCGAATTGTAAAAGTTAGCCGTTCCAGAGCAGCCGTCAGTAACTTTTCTGGCAGCCAAAAAAGTTGATTCAAAGCATGGGAATTAGAACATAGATACGTCCTAAGAAGGCTGGTCATCCACTTGCGTTGCTCGGAAGTCATCTGTCCGGCAGCTTTCATCAATTTTCTTGGATTGCGATCGACTACCTGCACTAACTCTACCCAAGTAGTACATTGCAAAATTGACGTTGCTAGCTCTCGTGCAACGAGCGAACTTTGCTGTTGGGCTAGAGAAGTTTGGGCGATTGAGATTGAATTAGGGCGATCGCCAACTATTCCTATTTCGGATTGCAACCCATTAGAATCGCTGACTACACCAGAAATGGACGCTTCCACACTCCGAGCGATCGCCCGTTCGCTATCTGGCCGTTCGCTATCTGGTTCGTTGCTATCAGCTTCATTCACCAAGTCCATTCGAGGATCGCTTTGAGCCTGCGAACCATTCATATCGTTGCAATTGACATCCGCATTCAACTGTCCAGTCGAAAGGTTTGTCACTGGTGACACTTCATTTTGAGGTGACGCTTGTAACTGTTGTATTTGTGTGGTTTCAGGAAATGTCTCTACTGTCACCAGCTCTGTTCCATTAACATCTGGCTGGGGTGCATTCGCCGCGCCAGCAACGAAACGTACAACGCGCCCACTCTTTTGCACGATTCCCTTCCCCATCGCTGCTAATTTGTAATACAAGTCAATCGTGTAGGCAGCAACATTTCGCCCTATCTCCTTGGCACGGCGTTGTAGTGCCTTGATGTTACGATAAGCATCCCGCACTGCTAAACCATCAGGGGAAGTTGCAGCCATATCCCAAATCTTGGTCAAGACAGAACTGATGGAATCATTGTCTGTTGCTGAGTGCTGCACTATCTCAAAAGTAGAGCGGTAGTAGCGGCAGAAATCTACAGCACAATTTAACGTATCTAACTGAATTTCGTGTCGTGGACGCTGTGGCTCGTGATAGCACTCGATGATATGCAGAGCTAGTGCGATTCGCAGTAATTGCCCTGGTAGTTTTCGCATCCAAGCACGAATTGCTGGTGTTTCGGCTAATTCTGCCTGTTGCCCGATCTGCTCGTAAACTGTACCGTAACGAGCATCAGCAGCAGGTGAAAGTTTGACGATCCCTGCTGGAAATTGAGTGTCTATCCAACGGTAAAATCGGGGTAGTTGCTCGGCTAATCGGCAGTATCCTTCCACTCTTTTAGCTGGTTGTACTTTTGGCAGTGCAAATAGAAACCGCGCTTGTAGCCCTTGAGCATCGTCAGGATCTTGAAAGATTTTGCGAAATACCCCTGGTTGGAGTCCACCAGCTATGCTCAGGCGAGATGAGGCTAGATAGTAACTATCTTCATGCATGACCCGATCTACTGGAGCAGAAGCACCGTCCCACATTGGTAAAAGGCATTCTAATCCTTCACCTTCGCCTTTAGTAGTAAACTGACCTAAAGATTTGAACAGCCCTGCTATTTCGTCTCTCGCCCACAGAGAACCGTTTTCGCCTTGCTCTGACAAGCGTTTCATCACTGCCTGAATCGTGGCAACTTCAAATAAAAACTTACGTTCGGGCATTGGAGCTGCTGACTCATCGCCATTGTCTTTTTTATTTTGAGATTGCTTGTACTCTTGCCACTCGGTTTTGAAACGATTGTGTTCTTGTTCTTGCCAACCTTTTAAGGGAGAAAGGATCAGCCCTTCCGCTCTGCTTTTTCCCGTGCCAGATTCCGCTACAGAACAAGTCCAAGCGATCGCCGGAATCTTGTGCGATCCGACATCGAGAACGTTTTTCTTTCCTACCAAAGACAAAATTGCACATAGCAAGTACTGCCACAGCATAATCGGGTCGATATTTAGCACGCGCCCGTCGTGGAGCAGGTCTTTTGCTAGGTGCGGCAAAGTTAGTTGGAAATCTAGCTTGTAGTCTCTCCACTGAATGAATCGGTCGAGCTGCTGTTCGTCCTGCGGCATCACCTCTTCAGATGGGATGCGCTGGGATGCCACCAACTGCCAAAATGCTCCCTTGGAAATTCCCGATCGCTGTTGCAGGGCATCGAGATGAGCTTGTTCCTCCCACTGGGGCAATCCTTTGGCTAAAAGCTTGGTGACACTAGTGACAGTGGCTGAAAGAACTGTAGGGTCTAGGTCTAACTCGTCACTGCCACTGGAACTGTCACTGGTGACACTACGAATTCGATCTAGCTCTGACTGCAACTCTTCCACAGATGAAGTCAGATTATTTCCTTTTGTCGCCAACTGACCCATCCGATCGATGCGATCGAGCAGGAGGTGACGATGGTATTGTTCTAGAAGTAGACTAGCGTACTGCTTGATATTTCCAGAGTGAACCATGCGCCCCAGAATCAGTGCTAGCTTGGTTCGTCCCCCGATTGACTCTAAAGCTCCCTGCTCCGATAGCCGGAACGTTACTGCTAGCAAGTCGGGTTGTAAGCCAGAGTGGTGCAATTCCAGCATCACCATAAAAATTTTGCGGTGAGCGGAGACAGAGAAGGCTTGTATAGATAAACCCTCCACCGTTGCGATCGCATTTGGATCGAGCAGAATTGCCCCTAAAATGTTTTCTTCTAGCTCGACAGCTTGCAGGGGTACGAGGGGAGCAGGATGAAAGTCAATGTTGGCACTCATAGCAGCACCTCGCCAGCTTTACGTCCAGTGTTAGGAGCATAGCGGGGTCTTCTTTTGGTAAGAAAGCTCTGATATAGATGGCATCTCCACGCTTGTATCCGAGCATCTCTAACTGGGCGATCGCACTGGTGCGATCTAAGTGACGCTTTTGGGATACAGATGGGCTAGAAGATATATTTTTTTGTGCTTGTTTCATCTCGAATCTCCTGTTTAGGAGCTGAGACAGGTGGCAAGTGCAGTCGCGTTAATCCCTTGTTATATAATTACCATTAGTTGTTTTTGTTGGGACAGCAAATGCATTTTGCCTGTCTCTCTCCCTCTTTCAAAAATTAAGTTTTGTGAATTTGAGTATTAGCAGCGTGAAGTTACCAATGTTGCAGGTAGTCTTTGTACGCTGGTGCTACGAAAATTTAGCCAGCAAACTACCTAACACTAACCTTCGGCATAGTAGGGTTTTGGAGTTCAACGCATGAACGATAGAAGTATCGGTTTTGCATTTTTCGACGAGTTGAATCAAGGAATGAACTATTTGTAGCAGATGCTAAAACCACGATCGGTGGTTTTTGGGATTTCGTTTGTCATCAAATTTGTAGCATCAAATCATAGATGAAGCCTGCAATCCTCTTGCCATAATGCTAATGACTTTTTTTGATCGGTAAGTGCCAGAGGTTTTGTCCTGGGGGTACTAGAATTTTTGTCCTGGGGGTACTAGAGAATTTTGTCATCAAAGTCCTCTCGTTCGTCCTGTGGGGTACTAGAGGATTTTGTCATCAAAGTCCTCTCGCTTGTCCTGGGGGTACTAGAGGATTTTGTCATCAAAGTCCTCTCGCTTGTCCTGGGGGTACTAGAGGATTTTGTCATCAAAGTCCTCTCGCTTGTCCTGGGGGTACTAGAGGATTTTGTCATCAAAGTCCTCTCGTTTGTCCTGGGGATACTAGAGAATTTTGTCATCAAAGTCCTCTCGTTCGTCCTGGGGGTACTAGAGGATTTTGTCATCAAAGTCCTCTCGTTCGTCCTGGGGGTACTAGAGGATTTTGTCATCAAAATCAGCAGTAGGTTGCAACCTAATATTTGATTCTTGGAAAACTTGTGCTAGAATCTTCTGGTTTTCAAGTGTAATTTTACGACTATCTGTCTCGATGCGTCCGATTAAGCTTTGGCTGAGTCCGGTTCGCATTGCTAATTCGCGCTGCGACCAACCTTGCTTTTTTCTCAATTCCTTCACTTGGACTCCAGTTATAGAATGCACTGATGATAGTTGTTGGTTGGTTTTTGGAATCAATGCTTTATTAAGACTGTTAGGAGGGCAAATCCAAAGTTGAGCCGATAGAAGTTGCTCGAAAAAACTTCGCGGTCTACAAGGATTAGTGCGTCCAAAAGCAAAAGGTTGAATTTCTGGTGGATAGGTTTGGGCATGAAAGTGGATCTGCCAGCCCCTTTCGTGCAGCGCCAGCAGATCGTCGTCCCAAGCATTTACCAGTTTATTCCGCAGCCGATTGTCCAATTTGGCAGCTTCAACTTTTGGCAAGCCATAGGCAATTTCCATTAAAGTTCGAGTTGCTAGCGGATAACGCATATCGTCGTTTGTCTTGAATAAAAGCCAAACCATTAACCTAGCAGCACCCTCGCGGTGCTGCCAGACTTGCATTACATCTTCAAGCAATGCTTTTGAGAGCGGGCTAGTTTGATACTCAGCACTATGATCCGTACGTCCTTCTTCATTCAAAAAATATTTTGCCCAGTAGCCTGCTTTAACTCCAAACGTCAGCCCTACCAATTCTTCATTACCAAACAAATCCGAATTATAGTGGTGCTGAATTTCCAACATATTCCACAGCCGACTCTCCGATACAGTGAACCCTCTTGCCTTTGGGCGTGCGGGGTAAGAAATATAGGTCACGACTCGGCATGGTTGCTGGGCAATTTCTTTAATCAGCGCTAATTTCTGCTGCCGATTTTTGTCGGTTCGTTTTTTGAGACCGAGATACTCTTCTATTTGCCTGTCGTCGATAACAAATTCCTGTTCCCAAGGACGGCTTAGTTGAGTAGCATGAGCGGCATAAATTAAGTGCAAGCAAGCTGCCCGAATATCAAAGGTGTCAATAACAGCTAGTGCTGCCGCGCCTGCTAGAGTTTCTGGGTATTCGCGTTCCAGATCTTTGACAACCCAAAACAGAATTGCTCCCTCACCATTCTCAGCATCTTTGGCATAGCATAGCTTTCCGTTGGGATCGTTTTTCCAAGGCAGGTCTTTCTTTTGTGTCAAGACGCTACTTGCCTCCCAAATTGGAAGTGCCGAAGCCATATTGGTTGTTGAAGAATTCTCGAATAAAGCGGGAGCGATTGAAAGCCTGCCTTTCAGCGAATCCCCTGCCTGATTATTTTCTTTGTAGGACAGTTGCGAGCTGGAGGATTGAGCTTCCTTCGTAGCTCGATCTCGTTTGCAAATGGATTGCTTTTTAGATGCTGGCATATCTCCCCCTGTTTGATGGAGAAGCTGCCGATTGAGGAACTTTGGTTAGATGGCAGAAAAAGTTGTCAACTGCCGTGCGAAAGTGGCATAATACCATCAATGACATTAATGCTTTACCTCCATTTGCTAGGGGGGGTAGCTCTAGGATGCGATTCGCTAAAGTCTGTTGGTTCCAGACTGGATCGCAACCCCAGAATTTTACTAGATTGCGGATATTATAGCTGAAACTGCCAGACTTAGCTCAGTCGAAGTAGCTTTGACCGCGGGCTAGCACCGCTGTAGCATTTGCAAATTCCGATCGAGTTACGGATTGAGACAACGATACAGCTAATTTATCGACCGCGTCCGCTTTCCACACCGATAAAAAAATACGAAACTACTGGCATCTCGCCCTCTTTTCGGTATGCTGTTATTGCGTATCTAGCTGAGTGCGCTACTCTTTCGGTAAAAGTAGCAAATAATCAAATTAAGAGTAAGCTCAATAAACTTGCTTACTTAGAGTAAAATGTTTCTCAGCTAAAAAGTTTTTCTATTTGAAGAATATCATAATCTAAAACTTTTCGAGATCTGTTTGCGAATGCAAAAATATTTTGGAACTAAGACGTGCAAAAATTGCCAAAGCCTTCTAGCCATCCTCACTCCTATTGGGACTTTAAAACTTTCTAAGCCCAAATATAGCCGAACTTAGCTCTGTGAGAGGCAAATACATCAACATGCTCATTAAGCCAGCGGACCAAACGAAACTCGACTGCGGTGCGGAATGCCTCCAATGCTTCGGCAAAGGTTTGTAAGGGTTTGGTTGCCCAACGTCTGCGGAATCCGCCGGTCAACTGATGCCAAAGGATGAAGGTGTAAGCGATGAACACTAAAACCCAATGACGCTTCATACTCAGAGCATCCCGAACTTGATACTCACTCAAACCCAACCAGCCCTTGGCTTCTCGATAGAAGACCTCCACCCAGTTGCGAGCAGAATATGTTTGAGCTACCCAAGCCGCACTGACTTGGTTGTCAGAGGCATTGGTGAGAAAGTAATCCACCTCCGTCGCTTGCTCGAAACTAGAGGCATTGAGTTGAATCGCCAGCCAGCGAGTGCCTTCGAGCTTCGGAACGTGAACTGGTAACAGCGCCACCCAAACTGTCCGGGGCTGCTCCAGATTGAGTTGCACAGGTGTGAACTGCTCCACTGCCAAGGTTTGAGCAATAGCTTCTAATCCCTGCTTACGAGCAGACTCATCACCTGATGTTTGAGCAGTAACTTGGCGGTTTTTGGCGATTGCTGCCACGTAAGTTAGGTTTCTCGACTCCAACTGCTTGAGAAAAGGCGTGTTATTACCGTAGCCTGCATCAATTACAGTCACACCCGGTCGATAACCGCGCTTCAAGCATTGGTCAACCAAGTCTAGAGCCAGGTCAGGTTTTTTCTGGAAGTTGGGGTCTGCCTTGCCTTGCTCGAATAAACTTGCGTGTTGATAGAGTGCAACATCTAACGGCAGACGTCGCACTCCATCATACAAGTAGGTAGTCAGCAGCACAATACCATTGTCAGTCTTGCCAATCTCCCCAATGTACTGCCGTCCTACCCCATCAGTAGCCGCACCACTTTTGCGATGTCCCGAATCATCTACAATCAATGTGAAACCTTGACTCGGGGTCGTCTGGCGACACTGGTGCATCACCTCCAACCGCCGATTATTTAGCTTGACTTCATCCCAAGGGGCATTGTTGAGAAAATGTCTGAGGCTGTTGTAGGAGCCATCTACTGTATTTGTGACCAGTTGGCTCAGGTTTTTGCGCTGACTCTCACCCAGCAGTCCCCCTAGATAAACACGAAATTCCTGCCGCTGCTTCTGACGCGAAAATACATCATCAAACCGACGACACCAGTTCTCAAAGCACTGCGGCATCGCTGCTGGTACTTGATCTTTCACCTTACGTTGCTCCTGTCGAGACTGACGTAAAACGCAACTCCTACCCGCATTCTAGCTCAATTTGCTCCATCTTTCTTACAAAGTCCCACTATTACTTTTTATCTTGGCGGCATACCCCCAGCGCGCTCGCAGGAGATTCCGAAGCTGCAAAACGAGTCGCTGTTAAGACGCGCTGATGAAAAAGATTTTGGCAATCGCGCTTCGTTTGTGGCGGACGATTTTGCTCCCAGCAGCTCGCCCCTTCTAGAACAACAAGAATTACCTGCATTGCCCGGACTACCTCCGGTATCGAATTCTCCACCAAAGTTGTCTCCCCAAATCCCTGCTGCTCCAAACACAACCATGCCGCTGGGAACTAAAATCAGGTTGAGGCGAATTGAAGTGGTCGGCAGTCAAGTATTTTCGCCTTCAGAACTTTCGCGCATCACGTCACCTTTCCTCAATAAAACTTTAACTTTCGAGCAACTGCTGGACATTCGTGCTGCTGTCACAAATTTTTATACGAGTCGGGGTTACGAAACGAGTGGCGCTTTTATTCCCCCCCAAGACATAACGAACGGGACATTGAAGGTACAAGTTATCGAAGGCTCGTTAGAGCGAATTGAGATTAAAGGATTGGAGCGGTTGCAAAATCGCTACGTGCGCTCGCGCTTGAAAAAGGCAACTCAAACTCCGCTCGATTTGCGCCAGTTGGAATCCGCTTTGCAACTGCTGCAACAAAACGATTTGATCGAGCGGGTTCAAGCCCAACTGATCCCAGGAACCGCCCCGGGACGCAGCATTTTATCGCTCGACCTCAAAGAAGCTCCTGCATTCGGGGCGCGATTGACTTTCGACAATCGCGAGACTCCCAGCGTTGGTTCTTTAGGCGGCTACACGAATTTTAACTACGACAACTTGCTGGGAATAGGAGATCGGCTGGGAGCGAGTGTGGGGTTGACCCAAGGCGTGACCAGCTACAACTTTACTTATGCAATTCCCGTCAACAGTAGAGATGGTAAATTTATCTTGCGCTATGCGACTGGGAGAAATCGCGTGGTGGAGCAACCGTTTGCGCCATTGGATATCAATGGAAAATCTCGAACCTACTCGCTGGGATTTTCTCAGCCTTTGTTCCGCTCCCCAACGTCTGAATTTACGCTCGGACTCTCGCTAGACTTGCGCCGCAGTCGCACTTTTTTGTTTGAGGACGAACCCTTCACCTTTACGCCCGGACCGGAGCGTGGCGAGTCCAAAGCTACTATCTTGCGATTTTCTCAAAATTGGACGCAGCAAACGCGAGCGCGCATTTTATCGGCGCGCTCGCAGTTTAGCCTCGGCATTGATGCTTTTGGAGCAACGACGAACGATTCCGGGAGGGACGGACGCTTCTTCAGTTGGTTGGGGCAGTTTCAGTTGGTAAAAGCTTTGAATCAAAAAAGAGACGCGACTTTTATTGTTAGGGGTGCTGCCCAACTGACGGGAGATGCGCTTTTGCCTTTGGAGCAACTTAGCATAGGTGGGATTGATACGGTGCGAGGCTATCGTTCCAACGAGCGCGTCGGGGACAATGGCATTGCCGGAACTCTTGAATTTCAATGGCCTATTGCCCGAGACACAGGAGGATTTGGTCTATTGCAAGTCGTCCCCTTCCTCGATGCCGGAGTTTCTTGGAGTAACGGCGAGCCAGCAACTCCAAGCCCCAATACGCTTGTCAGTACGGGGCTGGGCTTGCATTGGCGGCTCAACTCTCGCTTTGCGGCTCGCGCCGACTGGGGAATTCCTCTAGTTTCGGTAGAAGACCGGGGTGAGACATTGCAAGATAGCGGGTTGAGTTTCTCTATAGAGTGGCAACCCTTCTAGCATTATTTTTTGTAACGAAAAAGTTTTGTGAATGCGCTCGATCTCGACTAAAATTTTGCTAATAGAGATACGTACGCTCGCTGGAACGTAAAAGCCCGTTCCAGCCATTAACTGAAGTACATTTCCAGGCATAAATAGCGCCAATTAGAAGTAGGGCAGCTTGTATGTTTTTCAGAAAAATTTTTCTCGCAGGAGCGCTCGGTGCTTTCTGTACGCTCGCAGTGCAGCTCGATTATCCAGTGCATCATCAACTAACTTTTCGAGCCGCAAAAGCAGGGATCGTTTTAGGCTATGCCTCCCCTACCAATCGTTCTTTGTTGCAAAGAACGATTGGTAGGGGAGGCATCGCGCGGCTGCTCGCGCGATCGCGGTACTTACCTACAATTGTTCGCACTTAGCAACCACGTAGATACTGTTGGCGAATTCATGGGAGAAAAAAAGCTACGCTATTTGGGGCTTAAGCTCCATAAATCGAGAGTAGCGAGTTTGAGCCAGTGGGATAGCTGAGAGCCAAGCAGACAAGCGAACCAAATTGAGAGCAGTGACAATCAGGATATGCTGAAGATGTGTTTTCGCCAATCCAACATATCGAGACTGCCTTAAGGCAGAACGTCTCACGCCTTGCGATAATGTTCCCTCCACTCCCGCTCGTTGCTGGTAGAGTTGCTTAAACTCTGACGTTTCTTGCACCTGCCGTCGCTGACGTAGAGCGTTGTATTTGGCTTGAGGTTGTAATGTCAATCTTCGGGCAGCTTTAGAGTGGGTACAACGTTTTCGGACTGGACAATGACGACAATCAGCTTGAGAAAAGTGGACGTGAACGACTCTCAAGCCACGATTGTCAATCTTGGGTCGCCAAATGATACTTTGATGCCCTTTAGGACAGGTGACGACTTGATTATCCCAATCCACTTCAAACTGCTCAGCAGAAAACTTAGAGTTATTTTGGGTCTGCCAACTGGGATTGATACGAACTTTTCCAAGCAGTTCGATTCCATAGTTTGCCTGACTATTAACAATATGGTCAGCTGTTACATACCCTGTATCCACCAAATGCTCTTCGGGTAGAAGTGATTTTTTCGATAGGCTTTGATGGACAGATTCAACGACTGCATCATCAGATATTGTTGATAGGGTAGTGCATACTCCAGTGATGAAGTGCGGACAATCCCGATCGCAAGTTTCAGTGAGGTGAACTTTGTAACCGACCCAATCAACACTACGTTTGGAACTGTAATGCGCCTCTACATCATAGGGTGAATGAATTGCCAGTGTGGATGGTGGCATGTCTTTGGGCGAGCGCCATTGCACGTTCCCGTCTTCAGTGGGTGCGTAAAATTGTTGCATCCAAATCCGTCGCAGTGTCTCAACGGCTGGAATTTGTCGCATCCACTCTGGAGTAGCTGAGATCTTGCACCATTCTCAATAAAGGGTTGCCAAAAGAGCCAAAATCTGGAAGAAAGGGCGTAGGAATAATTTGAGTTGACGATTATGGAAACCATCGTCGAATACGCCCAAGGGCTAGTCTATAGCCTTCTTTGCTTAATGCCTAGCACATACCAGAAAGCCAGTCTAAACGCCCTGTTCGGGCTGTTTCTTGAAGCTCAAGGATATCCTTTACCCCAGCACACCCAGGTGAAATCCGCTTCTTCATTGAGTCGATTTTTGAATCACTACAATTGGTCTACTCGTAGCGTGATTCGCACGACTCGTCAAATGGTGTTGCAGCAAGTGACCGCTCATCCCCCTCATCCAAGCACTCCTTTGCGAGTGTCGATCGATCTAACGACATTCGAAAAGTGCGGCAAGTTTTTGCAGTTGAGTACGCCGACGAATGACCCCAAGGCACCTGACCCCTGGGTGAGAATACTTAACGGTAAGCGGGGATTACATTTAGTAGTATTGTACCTGGTGGTGGGTGAGTGGCGAGTGCCTTGGAGCTTTCGGGTCTGGCGGGGCAAAGGCTATCAAGCGCCCAGTACAATTAGCCTGCAAGTTGTTGGCAACGGTTCCAACCCAGTTGAGTCAGGGCAGGGTGGTCATTGTACAGGCAGATACGGAGTTTGGCACCGTAGAGTTTCTCAAAGCAGTGCGAAAGCAGTCGTGGCGAGCAGTCGTGGGGATGCGCTGCAATCGCAAAATGCAGGACGGTCGTCATCTAAAGCAACTGTATCGCCATGCCAACCGTGGACAACAGGTGTATTTAGCGGGAGACACACAGCCACTGACGGTGTCCTGGTTCTGGCTCAAACGAGCCGAAGGCAAGCGAGAACTGCGCTTTGTCGTTTCTACCCATCCTTACTCTGGCATTTATCTGGTGCGGCTAGGACGTAAGCGCTCTTGCATTGAGGGCTTTTTCAAAACGAGCAAACATCGTTTTGGGCTGCATCGCTTTGGGCAAACTACGAAACTTGGTGTCTATCGCTGGCTCATCAAGAGCGCTAATTGCCTATCTATTGGCGCATTGGATTGACCAATGGTCACTACCTCCTGTCCTGGATTGGAAAGCTGCCAGTGATTTGGCATTAACTGTACTGTTTCCCTCGGTTCTGTGGTTACAATTGCTGCGGTTCATCCGAGTCAATGCTGACATTGCTGCACAATTCGATTTTGAAATTATCCTCAAACCTTTACCCATTCTTGCTTATCGAGAATGCTGCAAGATCTGAGGTAGCCCAATCGTAAATTGCATCTAACAACGCAAATCCATCCTTGCCAATCGTGCGACCCAATTCTTCTCGCTCGCTGTCTAACTTAGGCAACCGATAGTTCTCGGTGCGACGACTGTAGCGGTCAAACCAAGCATCTTGTAAATGCTCTTCCAGCCAATCTGGAGCTGCGACAGCTAAACTATTGAGTGCAGCACGAAATGTTTCTCCCAACGTTTCCAGTCGATTTAGAATCCGAATGGCAGCCAGAACATGAGTTGAATCCGTCCGTTGCCGTTTGTGTCCTTTGAGCAATCCCTTGGATCGTAATTGCTCCAACAACTTGTCCAGCAGCTCTTGTTCTGCATTGCCTGCAATTAGACGAGTGCGAAATTCACTCAAAATTGAGTAATCGAATCCTGGATCGCTCAGGGAAAGACTGAGTGCATATTTCCAATCAATCCGCGCACGAACAGCATCAGCAGCTTGGCGGTCAGATAAATTCTCTATAAACTGCATTACACAAACAAGTGCCAGTTGCCAAGGAGCTTGAGCAGGTTGTCCACGTTTAGAAAATAGTGATGCGAAGGTTTCATCTTGGTAGATGCTGCCAAGGTTATCCCGAATTTGGATGTAGAGATTGCCTTTAGGAAAAGCTGCTCTTGCAACCACTACCGTATTCTCTGGAATCGGAGGAATGGTTTGGGGTTGCATGGACATATTGCACCTCCACTAACTAGCTTGGTCTTTACCTTAATCCTACGCAAGGCAGCTAATTCTGATTTTTCTCTCATGAATTCGCCAACAGTATCCACGTAGCTGTAACGGTGTCGGAGCGACCGACTTTTTTAGCCTATGTATCCCGCACCGAGCTGCCGCTATCTTTCATGCTCGTGGAAGAAGGAGGGACAAAGCCTATTTTTCAGCGAGAAATGCGCTTGTCGTCACCTGGGGTAGTCAAGCTCGAACTTCCCGCTACCCTCAAACTCAAACCATCGCGATATCAGTGGACAGTGGCGCTAGTCTGTAACCGCAAGTTCCCTAGCAAAAATACTTACGTTCAGGTCAAGTTCGACCGCTTGCCGCTCGACCGAGGGCTGCAACGGCGATTGCAGCGACAAACCCCACTCCAACAAGCTCAGACGTACGCCCGCTCGGGGATCTGGTACGAAGCGATCGCGCTTGCACACGAAGCCAGCACTGCTGCTGAGGGCGACCGAAGGACGCAATAGAGCTATTTGAGTTTGCTCGATTCGATTGGCTTGCAAAAAGTTACCCATGCGCTTACTCATGCAAATCAACCTTAAGAAAGTTGCGAGCCGATGGCACGGGGCGATTGTCGTCGCCCCGGTAGTTTCGCTCAGTATCCTGGCAGCTCGCGCTTTGGGCTGGATGCAGCCGTTAGAGCTAGCTGCTCTCGATTTATCTTTTCAACTCCGTCCCTCAGCAATGACTGACGAACGCATCGCGATCGTCGGCGCGACCGAACGAGATATCGAAAATTTAGGGGGCTGGCCGACAAACGATTGGATCTTAGCTGCCGCAATCGAGAAAATCAAAGCCCAACACCCGAGAGTCATTGGATTAGACATTTACCGTAATCGTTCTATTGCTCCAGGCTCGCAAAAATTAGTACGAATTTTGCGCTCGACTCCCAATCTAATCGGAGTTGAAAAAGTCGTGTCTCCCACTATCCCTCCTTCTGCTACTCTCAAGTCCCTCAACCAGAGTAGTTCGAGCGACGTAGCGCTTGATGCCGATGGAGTTTTGCGCCGCGCGATTTTATTTCCAATCCCCGGACAAAATATTCAATCTCTAGGCTTAGCAGTGGCACTGATCTACTTGCATTCCCGTGGAGTTGCACCACAAATGGTAGAAGATGGAGCGCTACGCTTGGGTGCGACGACCTTTAAACCCTTCGAGTCGGGTGATGGCGGCTACGTCAACGCTGATGCCGGAGGATATCAAATCTTGCTCGACTTTCGCGGTGTCGGCAGGTTTAAGACCGTCTCCCTGACAGACGTATTACACGATCGCGTTGACAAAAACTTCTTTCGCGATCGCATCGTGTTGATTGGCGGCATAGCTCCCAGTCTCAACGATGCTTTCTTCACGCCAAAAAGCCGCAGAGGAGGAGGTTCACCGGTGCGAACCTCTGGGGTAGAAATCCAAGCTCATCTTGCCAGCCAAATTCTCGATACCGCTTTCGATCGGCGTTCTAATATTCTTGTCTGGAATGACGCGCTCGAAAGCTTTAGCATTATTGCCAGCAGCACGATTGCAGCTTTGACCCTCTGGCAGTGGGGACGCGGTGGCAGGAAGTGTTCGGCTACCAAACTCCTTTACGTTGCCCTTGCAGTCGCCGCCATCGGCGGGGCGGGCATAGCCATCGGCAGCTACGCCCTGTTTTTAGGTGGTTGGTGGGTTCCTGTTGTTCCAGCAATACTAGCTACAGTCAGTACGGCACACTGCTTGGTAATTTACGTCGCCGCTGGTAACTTGCGCTCCTACGTACGCGAGTCCGAGATTTTGCGCTCTCGACTAGCCGCAACTGCGTCTCAACTGGAAGCGAAGATTGTTCGAGAGAATGCTTCGTCAAAATCATCCCAAAAAGTGCCTTCGGCACATCCCCTGTCACCTGAACAAGAATCCAGCAGACAGCGCTTGAAAGAGCGGTACAGAGAGAGACGAGAACCTGACTCGAACGGATCAACTTTTAACCGGGATTAAAGCCGACCAAGTTGCAGGGTGAACGCGGTTGTGGATCGACTCTAATTGAGCCTGCCGGAGCGCCTCTTCAACTGGGATATCGGTCTTGAAGGCGCGATAAAAATTTTTGATCGCGGGTACGATATCAGCATCGTTCACCGACCACAGTGTGGCAACGACATTTTTAACTCCATTACGAGCGGCAAGTCCAGCCAACCCTAAAACGGCGCGATCGTCGCCTGCTGCTGTCTCGCAAGCGCTAAAAGTCAGCAGTTCCAAAGGTTGCCGTGCCGTTCTCAAGATATTTTCAAATTGGGGCAGGTAAAGTCGCCGATCGTGAGCCTGAATGAAACTATTTCCAGCCGCATTGGAAAACGCGCCGTGCGTTGCCAGATGTAGGATTAAATGCTGCTGCTCGCGGGCGACTTGCGCTGCGAGCGTATTGGCGTTAAAGTCTCGGTTGAGAAAATTTTTGCCGTCGAGCATTTGCTGCAAGAATTGGGTCTCTGGGACTACGTACGGTAGTGCTGGCAGCGGTGGCACGGCTTCGGATAGACCGAAGATCAACGCTTCACCTCGCTCTAAGTGCTCGTCTCGCACCGGTTGCAAGCCGAGAGAGTAAGCAATGGGGTATTTTTCTACCAAAAACCGTTTGCCATCGTGGAGTGCCGACATCGGGATCGTTCGTAACGCGCCATCGTTGACAAAAACGAGCTTGGCGGGCTTAACCGTATCTAAGTCTTTTTCTAGCGGACGGATCAGTAAGTCGTACATTTCCCGCGCTACTGGGAAGTACTCCTGGGTCGCCACTGTTTCGAGCAAGCCACGCCACTGCTGAACTTTTGCAGTCAAGTCCGCGACGCTCAGCTCGATCGCGTAGCTGTTCAATCGCCCGTCCGGGAATTGTAAAATCGTATAAGGGCGATCGGCAAGTACTGAAGTTATCGTTACGGTATCGAGCGCCGGTTTCGGTGCCACCGCCGATTCGGTCGCTGCTAGTTCCAAGCATTCGTCGCCAAAAAAGTTTTGCAATTGCCCGATTTTCAGTAACTTGGCAACTGTTAGCGCCGATTGTAGATCTTGGTTTTTACCTTCTTTCAAGAGTAGTGCCAGCAGTTGTCGGTATACGGGTTCCACTTGCTCTCGAAAGGTGAACTGTCGGACTCGCTCGGCAGTAATTAACTTGCCGCGTATCCCAGACAGGGAGTTGACGGCTTGCCTATATGCGGCAATCGCCTCTGGCTCGTTCCCTGTAGCCGCGTACAGTCGCCCTGCCTGCCACTGCCAACGATACAAGCTATCGAGCGCGCTGGCTGCTTGCGCGGCGAACTGCGCTTGTTGGGTAAATTTCATGGCGCGAGCAAAGTTTTTTTGGCGCTCGTAAAAGCTGCCGATTTCCCCCGCCGCGAGCGATTCGGTACGACGATCGCCGGGATTTTTGGCAACTGCTAGCGCCCTAAACAGCGCGTCGAGCTGTTGCTCGCCAGAGCCAAATTGAGCCAGATCGATCCACGCAGCAGCTTTAGTGCGAGAATCGGGGAGATTTTGCAAAATTTCCTTGACTTGCCCGAAACGTTCCAGCGACGAGCGCGGCTCGACTTGGATCGCATTCAACAAAGCCTTAGCCGCGACTAGTCCCTTCGAGTTTTGAGTCAGGGCGAGGGCGAGGGCTACCTTGTTTGCGGCATTTTGCCTGTCTTTGTCCGCGCGTGCGAGTAGAGCCGCTGATTCTTCTTCCCCTTCTGCCTCAGCTAGCCGCGCTCGCTCCTCTAGTCGTGCCGCGCGATCGAGCAGCACCCCTACCTGATTGGAGACGATCGTCGCAGTATACTCGCGATTATGGTGTTTTGAGGTGAGCGCGTAGCTCTTGTCGTAGTTGGCGAGGGCAGCGTTGAGGTCGCCCGACCTCGCGTAGGCGTTGGCAAGCGTTCCCCAAGCAATAGCTGCAACCTGCGGCGGCAGCTTCAGTTCGTCTCGCGTCGCCTGCCGCGCTCTTGCAATCGCTCGCTCGTACTGCCCGATGGCGAGGTATGCTTGAGCTTGGTCGAGGGCGGTTTTTGCGAAATGCTGTTGCGAGCGCGAGTTTTGCGAGCGGCGATAAATCGCGGCTGATTTGTCCCACCAGCTTATAGCCTCCCCATGTCGATTGACTCGGTAGCATAGTGCCCCCAATCGGTCGTAAATCTTAGCTTTGTCCCACTCATCGGTCGTCGATGCGAGTTGTTTGTGCCAACTGGCTCCCTCGCAACTAGATTCTGAAACAGCAGGACTGACTGCCGCAGCGGGTGGATCTGTTGCATTGGCTACTTCTACTAGTGGCAGCGACCCAGCTTTCAATAACAGGCACAGCAAAAGCCCAACTCCGAAGAATCTTAGCGACTTTAGCTTCAGAAATTTGTTGAGTTTCAGTCGCGGCATGTATTTATTTTATTTTGAGAATGTGTTAATAGTGATACTTAAGACTGTACCAAAGAAAAACATACTTTATCCAAGTTGTTTCTAAGTAGTCTGTAATGCAGTATATCTATTCGTTGCTAATTTGTTGCCTGAAAAAAGTGCGTCAGCTTTATCCTAGCTCCCACCGCCAGCTAAAGTTTAGCGTCCGCGGCGATTTTCATAAGGGTTGAACAGATGAAAAAACCAACCGACGAACCCGATCGTCGTATCCTCGCCTACACAGTTGCTCGATGCCTGTGTATCGGATCGCTCGCTGCTATAACAAATTCATCATTGCCTGGGATGCTAGCACCAAACGGCTCTCCTGTCACTGCCGAAATTGTGGAAGGGTACGTCGTCCCCCCTCAAGGTTCGTCTCACCCGCAACGCAGCAGCGGTTCTGGCTCTCGCAGCGGCTGTCCTCGCTACAATAGTACTCAATTTCACCTGCTCGTCCCCAACGATCATGTTGCCGCTACTGCGACAAAATCACCTGCTTTTTTTGCTTACGTTTCTGAGGCGGACGTACCGCTGGCTCTGAGTGTCGTGCAACTGAAAGATCCTCCAAGTACGCTCTACAAAAAAGTTTGAAACTAGGGCAACCAGGGATCACAAAATTCGAGATTCCTAAAGAACGTCCTTTAAAGCTGCAAGAAGGGGAAGAATATCGCTTGACGCTTTCAATTATTTGCAATTCCAAGCGCCCGTCTAAAAATCCATACGTGCAAGTCGATTTCAAGTACGTCTCTGCTTCCCCAGCTTTACAGAAGCAACTGCAAGCAAATTCAGGCAACCGAGCGAAAATTTATGCTAAAGCCGGGATATGGTACGACGCGCTTGCCGCTAGCTATCAAAGCACCATTTCACCCGCTCGAAACGAGCCGTCGTCTGAATCGAATTTTTTCGCACATCTCCTACAGCAGATCGGAACTAGTCCAGAAGTTATGGAACAGGCCAAGCATCGAGTTTCAGAAAATATCATCGTCCTGAGATAATCCAGAATAATGCCAGGGAAAAGCCCAATTCTCTTTCAAAAGCGACATGACTTTCGCAGCTCGCTCGGATCGTTTCTCCTGATTTCGGGAGGTCTGCTTGTCATTATTATGGCGAGAGGGCTGGGATTGCTTCAATATTGGGAGTGGTCTGCCTATGATTGGTACGTGAAGCTGCGTCCCCCTGACTCCATCGAGCGGCGGATAGTTATCGTCGGCTACAGCGAAACTGACATTCAAAAGCTCGGGAAACCGATAATGTCCGATCGGACGTTGGCAGAGCTGATCGAGAAAATTCGCGCCCAACAGCCACGCGCGATCGGATTGGACATCTATCGCGATTTGCCCGAACCGCCGAGCTACAAAGAATTAGCAGAAAGCTTTAAATCCAGCGGCAGCAAAGAAGCGATCGCCGATCGAGTATTGACTGGTTACAAACAGCTAGAACGAGTCTTCCAATCTACGCCACAACTCGTTGGCGTTTGGAAGGTCGGAAATCCCGAGATTTTACCACCACCAACGCTACTGAAGTTAGGTCGAGTCGCATCGGTCGATCTGATCGAAGACGGCGATAAGGTCGTCAGGCGGGGAATGTTAATTATTACAAGTCAGACCAATCGGCACTTAACTAGCTTGGGCTTATCAGTCGCATTGAAATACTTGCGTAAAAGCCAAATCAAATTAAAGTTCGACAGCGAGAGTAATGTCATTTTGGGTCGAACTACGTTTCGACGGTTTACCGAAAATGATGGTGGATACGTGGGTGCTGACGCGGGTGGCAACCAAATCTTGCTCGACTTCCGCTCCCCGAATAGTTTCCCTGTCGTCTCCGTCACCGACGTGCTTCAAAATCGGGTTGGGGCAAATCTGTTCCGCGATCGCATCGTGTTGATCGGACCTACAGCCGAAAGCAAGAAGGATTTTTTCTTTACGCCTCATAGCAGGGAGCTAGGAGGGTTCCCACGACAAGTTCCAGGAGTAGAAATCCAAGCGAATATAGCTAGCCAAGTTCTTGCCTCCACGCTCGACGGCAGACCCCTGATTCAAACTTGGTCGGACCCCTTCGAGTACCTTTTTATTCTGAGCTGGGGTGCGATCGCGGCGCTCGTCACTTGGCAGCGTCGCCGCACGCGAGTCAACGAATCCAAAAGACTGACATTCTTAGCGCTAGCATTGTTCTTTTGCTTGCTGCTTGGTTTGCTCCTCGTAGGCACGACATATCTAGCTTTCGTGCAACAAGGCTATTGGCTACCAGTAGTCCCCGCTCTTGGCACCCTCCTCTGGGGAACGATTTCAGTGATTCTGCTCGATTACATCGAGCGGGAACGGCAGTGGAAAAGGAGGCTGAAACAGAAAAACGCGACTGTGTGCCGCGAGAAAGAAGAAAAGCGACTGGCTTTGGAAACGGCAAAAGTCGGAATTTGGCATTGAGACATTGCCACAGATGCAGTGACGTTATCGGAAGAGTGCGTGCGTCTATTCGCAATTGGGGAGGCTTTACTACCGAGAACTTTGACTGATTTTGTCAATCTCATCCACCCAGAAGATCGCGATCGCTTCCGAGACAGCCTAGATGATTTAATAGAGACAAGAGAAAAAAACCTGGGAAAGAAAAGAATAGATCTGCGGCTTTGCACCAACCAATGGTCAGACAAAGAACCATATCATATTGCTATGTTTATCGAACTTGATAAACAGCATAGAAGAGCATTCGGCACGATCGTCAACCGCACTCACATTTACCGGGAGACATTAGCTCAGAGACAGCGGATTGACAAGTTAGACCGATTATTAGGACAGAGCGATCTCGCGATTTTCACTCTCGACCTGAATGGTGATATTACGTACTATACGCCATCCGTTTCGGTCATTTTCGGGTACGGTTTGAATGAATTAAAAGGAATAAATATGATCGATCTAGTCCATTTCGACGAGCGAAGCAGTCTAGCCCAGGTAATTATGTACGACCGAGATAATTTGCTCGACGGGCAAAAGATTCAATGTCGGCTGATTTGTGTCGATGGAAGTATGCTGGCGATCAAATTGCAGGTATTTAATAATTTGGCAGACCCCCTCTTAGATTGTTTGACTTTATATTGCTGGCGGATAGACTGAAGTTACGATATAATTGGGTGACAGTATTCTTTACCGCTCGGGCAACAAGCCGCTATACTAAGCAAAGTTATATCCAGACAGGGATCGGGTCTTAAAAGGATAATCCTTTTGAGCGCGGGATCTCGAACCACGAATGTCGCACCTGGGTGAAGAAGCAAACTTGGATTCGCTCTACTGTTAGTCGCGCGCTTTGCGTAACTAGTTCGAGCATCGCTAGTTTCTAGCTATTAAAATCGTCAAATCAAATCTAAAAGTATGGTAGGGAAGCTAGATAGGAAAACAGTTGCTCAACTTGTAGAAGAAGCAGAAAAGCTGACCCCCAGAGAACTCTACGTGTTGATATCGAAGCTGATCGGAAATCTGAAAGCTGACTACGCGCTGGCGTTGAGCGAGGATCTAGAAAAAGTTACTACTGATAAGTTATTAGAAGAAGATCGGAATGCAATTAAGATAGAGTATCGAGTTCAACCCCGCTTTTCCAAAAGAGCCAATAAAATTATTAATAACATATATGCTTGGATTGTCGGATGGAGTGCAAGTAGAGAAAATAAGTACATGGGTCCTGCCTATTTTTTACCTCACGTCAAGTATCGAATTGTCGATCGAAAAACCAAAACTGTCAGTACATTAGTCGGGCTGGGATTTCATCGCGAACAAGAGCAAGTTTTTTTGAAAATCCTCTATCTGACTCCAACTCGTTCGATCGAGAGCTATCTTTATTACGATGCCAGCCGCTCGATGCCAACAGCACCTAGAGCCGAGCTAGAAGAAACGTTGATTGCGCCGGTCGAGATTCAGTGTTTGGGAATCGTGGAGAACGATCCAGATGTCGAGCGAGAAGCAACACAGAGCTTGAGCGACACGCTAGTTGAAGCAGTGGCGACAATGGTTGTCAAAGAAGACTTGGGTGTTACTCAAGCACCAGAACGCCCCGCGAGCGCGAAAAAAGTTCTTCCTACAAACGAACCACAACCCCCCCAAGCACCAGCGGTAAAAACAAAAACTACAAAAACTATTTCGTATAAGCGGCTCAAGGAAAGAACGATTAGGAAAGAACTCGAACCGAAGGTGCTAGAGCGAGTGCAGCAGTGGCTCAAACTGAGTCGAGTTGCACCTAACGTTACTCAATGGCGACTCCGAGAAGAAGAAGATAAGTTGTCGATGGTTGATGCCAAAGATATAGCTCTGGTCAGCTATTGCCGCACGAGCCGACAGCTATGCGTAGAAAATATTCGGTCTTTAGCCGGTAGCCTAAAGACGATTGCGGAGGCGATTATCAAAACGGATTCTCTTCCCCTCTCTTATCATGAAGCCGCGCTGCGATGGTTAAATCAAATAGATTCTGCGCCTAGTGGTGCAGACGAGTTGCTAGATAATTTATTCTTTTTATAGAAAAACTTAACGTATTTGAAAAGAATTTGATTAAATCTAAGTTTTCTTCTAAAATATTAGCAGAAAGCGCTAGCTCTAAAAAGTTTACGAAGTTCCACAGTGACTTTGGCTGACGGATAAGCGAGCAGTAACCATACAATAAATCAACCGGAGTGCGGCAAGCGCAACCGCAAAGAAATTTCTTGTCTTATCCCTAGAGGGTGTTATGAACTTTTAGGATCGCTAGAGTAGGAATATGGAAAGAAAAGCATATCCTACTGATGTCAGTGATGACGAGTGGACATTTGTTGCCCCTTATCTTACTTTGATGAGCGAAGAAGCACCGCAACGAGAACATAGTCTCAGGGAAGTGTTTAACGGGTTGCGTTGGCTGGTTCGCTCTGGTGCCTCTTGGCGCATGATGCCGCATGACCTTCCGCCTTGGGCAGCAGTTTATCAGCAAACTCAACGGTGGATTGATGCAGGAGTATTTGAGGCAATTGTAGACGACCTCCGAACACTACTGCGGTTGGCTGCCGGACGCAAGGAGACCCCAACTGCGGTGATTCTCGACAGTCGCACCCTACAGTCAACCCCTGAAAGTGGAGGACGAGCTGGGTATGACGGTGGTAAACGCAAGAAGGGCAGCAAGGTACATGTTGCAGTTGATACTCTGGGACATTTGTTAGGACTGGTAGTGACCCCTGCGAACGAACAAGACCGCTCCCAGGTACAGGAACTTGCTCAACAAGTGCAAGAAATTACTGGTGAGACGGTGGAAATTGCCTTTGTGGATCAAGGGTATACCGGAGAACAAGCCGCTCAGGAGGCTGCCGTAGAAGGTATCCAATTGGAAGTCGTCAAACTACCAGAAGCCAAGAAGGGATTTGTTTTACTTCCTCGCAGGTGGGTAGTGGAGCGAAGTTTTGCGTGGACTGGGCGCTTTCGGCGCTTAACAAGAGATTATGAACGTTTAGCACAGACATTAGTTGGTTTTCATTTTGTTGCCTTTGCCGTCATAATGCTCAGGCGATTTGTAGATTTGGTAAGGCAAAGTGCATAACACGCTCTAGTATGTCTGTTGTCGGGAACGGTAGTTGTCCGGTGAGCAGTTGGTAGAATGTTACGCCGAGCGAGTAAAAATCGGTGCGGTAATCGAGGAAACGATTCATCCGCCCCGTTTGCTCAGGAGAAATGTAGGCAAGCGTACCTTCTAATACATGAAGACTTTTGAAGCTGGGATTTGTGCGATTAAACTGGGTGGCAATACCGAAATCAATTATTTTGACAACGCCAGTATTCGGATTAAGGACGATGTTGCCAGGATTGATATCTTTGTGGATGACATTAGCGTGATGAATTCTGCCCAGAATCTCTGTAATGTCAATGGCTAATCGAAAGAAATTGGCTAAGGGCATGGGGCAGAATCTTTCTGGACGCTGCTGCATCCATCTCTCGATAGATTCTCCTCCAAAATCTTCTAAGATAATAGCGAGCGTGCGTTGATAGTTTTGTTGGCTGTATGCCTTGACAACTCCTGGAAGATTCAGGAAACGCGTAATTTCATATTCCTGTCTATAGCGGGTTAATTCCTGGGGAGAGGGGTAATCTTGCTTGAGCAGTTTGACAACGATCGCCTGCCCGTCTTGCTCTCTGATGCCCCGATATACAACAGATGCCGCACTCTCATAGATTTTGCTATCGATGGCGACTCCAGGTAGGGCAATCATACAACTCTCTGCCGATGAGTGTCATCACTTGTATCATAAAGTATATTGTTCGTGTCGTTTGCCAAATTCCTAAAAATAGAATAATTGGGCAAATTTGTTTGCTGCTAGCTCTGCTCAACGGTTCAACCTCTATGGTTTGGAGTGAGACAGGATTCTGCACCGCTACATTTTCTCCAATGAGCGCATGATTCATGAAAACGGCGGTTCTTGGTCTAGAACATGCTGCTTATCACGTTGAAACTGAGGATGGTGCTGTCTGGATTGATTGTCCATCCGCATTCAATCGAGACTTGGAACCAGTCGAGGCGATCTACTTCACTCATAAAGATTTTTTGGGTGCATCCAACCAGTATCGCGAGTTATGGAATGCAAAAGTCTATCTGCACGCGCTTGATGCCGAGATTTCAATTGCTAAACCATTTCTAGTCGATCGCGCATTTGATGGTGACTTCACCGAGCATGGCATCGAAGCGTTTCATATTGGCGGACACTCACCAGGCTTCACGATGTACATCTACGGCAAGGTGTTGTTTATCTGCGACTATGCATTTCCACCTGGAGCTAAAATGCGGCTCGGTGATGTTGTCAATTTGTTGTTTGTCCCTAAATTGGTAGTCCAAACTCATAGCAATTGATGAATAGACCAATCACTAAATCGTGCATCTCCTCAGATTTGGAAAAACAAATAGTCCTACGCGCAAGTCGCTTGATTCTAGTTCTGAGTCGAAGATGTTTGCGCTCAATCCTTTGAGTCTTCCGTTTACCCACTTCATGCATTTGTGCTGGTAGATGTCTTTGGTAGGCACCCCATGCATCAGTACAGAACTTTTTGATACCAAAGGGTTCAAGTAGCCTTTTGAGTTGAAGAAACACTTCATCCTTACGCCTACCGAATACATACGCTAAGACCTGACCAGTTCGGCGGTCAATTGCATGCCATAACCATCTGGGATTAGTTTTCTTGCCTACATAACTCCACATTTCATCTAGCTCGGATTCCTCAATCCCAAGTTCTGATTCAACTTCTACTTTTTCAAATATTACCTCGACTTGCTCTGGCTGGAGTTGGCTTAATAGCTTTTGGTTAACGGGTTTGAGGTAAGCGAGTTTTTTTTAATTCCCGAATAACTGTTGAGGTGCTGATACGCAAAACCCTGGCAATATCTCTTACTCCACTCCCATTGAGTGTCATCTCCACTATTTGCTGCTTTACTTCTCGGTTCCGTCCAGGGTAAGCAGAGTTCAAGCTAAAAGTCTGATATGGGCATTCTGGTTCCAGACAACGGAAGCGTTGCTTGCCATTAGTTGATTTTCCATGCCTAACTACTTCACTACTTTGGCAATGGGGACAACGAACCGCCACTAAAACTGTCATACTAAACTAGCCTACTCCTAGATTTTGCTCCTTTACTCTTAGTCTATCCACAAATCGATAACATTACCGATTTTGTTTTCCATGCCTGCATTCACTAATCGCGTTATCAGTCAACGATCTTGTTCAATGATATTGTTCAAGTATTTCTTTTGCCGCAACTGTGTTGCCTCTTCTAGCATTTCATCTGCTTTCAAAGTCTCGATGGCTTTTGGAGCGACTACATTTTTATCCACCGTAATCCGGCGCGGCGATTATTGGGTCTGCCTTGGCTTCAATACTTTACGGAAAAAACGTTCTAACGTCCTCACAGTTACTTGCTCTGCTCGGTTCTACTTCCAACCGTCTTTTTAAACTGCTCGAAGCACGACTCACACTGCTTGCGATAGAGGAGAGAAGTCATTAGGCTTGTTAAGCTTCAAGCCGTACAACAGCTAGTTTCATGCCAAATTTTTGCTTGATTTTACCAAAGCTCTGGTTCTGCTGGTCGGGATTTTTCGGGATGATTCTACTGCGATACTTCCTGACTGCTGGCGGAGCGTACTGGTTTTGCTATTCGGTTGTAAGAAAGCCTTTGATTCGGGGTAGCTGGCAGCAGAATTTGGTAATGCTGCCATTAATTCGTCAGGATATCGAACTGTCCGTACTCTCGGCAGCAGTGTTTGCGCTCGGCGCTGTCGCAACTGTATTAGGGTACGAGTCGGGAGCAACGCTATTGTATGTTTCTCTACACGAGTATGGACTGTGGTATGTAGGGGTCAGTTTTGTTGCCGTTCTGCTGCTCCAGGATGCATACTTTTACTTTGCTCATCGCGCATTTCATCACCCCAAGCTCTTCAGATGGCTGCATCACGGTCACCATCGGTCGCGACAGCCAACACCGTGGACATCCTTCGCCTTTGACTTGCCAGAAGCTTTAGTACACGCGCTGTTCTTAGTCGGTGTAGTCTTCTTAATTCCACTTCACTGGATTACCTTAATTGCCATACTGATGACAATGACAATCTGGGCAACGATCACTCACCTTGGATTTGAGCTATTTGGCAGATCCAAGGTGAGCCAATGGCTGGGAAGGTGGTTGATTGGTTCAACACATCACTCGTTGCATCATCGCAAGTATCGGGTACACTATGGACTCTACTTCACCTTTTGGGACAAGTTACTCGGAACTCAAGCGGCTGATTACTAATTGGCGCAGGCAACGGTTGTGCTATGCCGACGAGCGGTTGTCAATCCCAGTAGGATTCTTCAGCAGAATCCCAGTAGCCGTCTAGGAAGGAAATTGCGCTCGACTGCTCCTCTTCCCCCAATTTCTCCCCCCTAATTCATCGGTAGTTGACCGCGTGCAATCGCCCTTCACTGACTCACACCATAATCTTTCTCCATCACTTCTAGATACCTCAACTGCCTTGGTGTCAAATATAACGACCGCTGAATCGTCTCTAAAATCGCATAATCTACTGCTTCCAACTCGGCTTTCAACAAGTTGCTAATTCGCGATGAAACTGACAATAAAGTAATGCGATGCCGAAGGCGGTTCGCTTCGCGAGCATCGCCATCAGTCATGTCTATCTGTTCCACTTCTTCTTCTCGACACTGGATCGTTTCACCTTTGAGGCTAATATATATGTGAAAGCAATTGTTGCCAATATGTTGAACGATCCCCCAATAACCATCGTAGGGTCGTAAGTCTGCGTTTTTAAATCCCCGAACAACGATCGCATCTTCAACCCGACAAGAGCTGCGATCGCACAGAGGAACATAAGTGCGTTCCTTGACCGCATCCACAATACTGCGTTTTGCTGCATTTTTATCAGTTAGTAGCATCGTTGCCACCGCAGCACTTACGTCACGAGCAGTCATCGGGCGATCGCCTGCACTCTGGGTTGCTTGGGACAGCGCCTCTGTGTAGTACTCCGGCTTGAGTTTAGAGAGCGGGCGTAGATGCGATTCGCTAAATGTTCCCACTGGAACGTGTAAATATTGAGTTTCGATTCTGCCTGCAAGCAACTCTTTCTGTAGAGTGGAACGTGCTTTGACAAACAAGCTTGAGTTCATCAGTTGCGCCATGCTGCTAAACCCCAAGGCTAGGTAGCCCTCTCTTGCCTCTAGCTCCACTAGCAATGCTCGAATTTGATTGCACAACTGATTGATCTGCTCAATTGTCGCTCTGGCTTCTTCTGCTGTCATCGGAGCCGACGATAATACTTCAATATTAAACGATGTTCCAAATGTCACATCGTTTGACATTAAACGATTTGTGGAAAGCTTGATTGAGTTGTCGGAAGTCTCCAGAGCAACTATTTCCTCTATCTCATTTGGTGTTTGTCGAATCAATTTCAAACACTTAAGCGGTATTCTTTCTCTTTCACCACCATCTAGTGCTACGATGCCTGCGTCAAAAGAAGGCAGCGCCGTAATTTCACCTGACATCCCAGCCAACAGCGGATGAACCGCAACTATCACGCGAGCGCCGATTTGGAAATTGCAACTAGCAACATCCGTGCTGCTCACAGTATTACTATCCATAGCAAAATTCCTGCTCTAAGGAGTTGCCTACTCTTGCGATCGCTATTACCCGATCGCACAGTTGTTGATGCTTTTTCTGCTTGATTTTCTCAATTTGCTCTCGACACATTCTCAATCCCGATTCACACACCTGTCGCCCAACATCGAAGCTACCGAGCGAGCGCTGCATGAACTCGGTTGCTCGAACCACGAAACGATTTACCGTCACCATCTGCTCTCCTAAATCGTTCCACCAAGTTCCGGTATCGCGCCATCCTCGCAATCTTGCTGCTGCTAGTTTTTCTGACAGCGAACCCGTAGCGGAATTTGACAGGTCAATTTCGTTTACTGCTTTGTTAGCAGGGAGAGCAGAAGTACCCTGTAAGGGTACTTCTGCCTCCTGCTGGGTGTGTATTTCATTTACCTGTAAAGCAGATACACAGGTGTCTGAGTTTGATTGGCTGGGATCGTTAGCTTTGAATGGAATGACTTTGCGCTCGCCAGCTTTACGGTAGATCGTAGGCGATAAACTTTGCTGCGAGTGCTGCGTGTCCGTCTGGTTCTTTTCTTGAGGTACAAGTATGCACCAATCAGAAAACGGCATTAGTGGGACTTTGTAAGAAAGATGGAGCAAATTGAGCTAGAATGCGGGTAGGAGTTGCGTTTTACGTCAGTCTCGACAGGAGCAACGTAAGGTGAAAGATCAAGTACCAGCAGCGATGCCGCAGTGCTTTGAGAACTGGTGTCGTCGGTTTGATGATGTATTTTCGCGTCAGAAGCAGCGGCAGGAATTTCGTGTTTATCTAGGGGGACTGCTGGGTGAGAGTCAGCGCAAAAACCTGAGCCAACTGGTCACAAATACAGTAGATGGCTCCTACAACAGCCTCAGACATTTTCTCAACAATGCCCCTTGGGATGAAGTCAAGCTAAATAATCGGCGGTTGGAGGTGATGCACCAGTGTCGCCAGACGACCCCGAGTCAAGGTTTCACATTGATTGTAGATGATTCGGGACATCGCAAAAGTGGTGCGGCTACTGATGGGGTAGGACGGCAGTACATTGGGGAGATTGGCAAGACTGACAATGGTATTGTGCTGCTGACTACCTACTTGTATGATGGAGTGCGACGTCTGCCGTTAGATGTTGCACTCTATCAACACGCAAGTTTATTCGAGCAAGGCAAGGCAGACCCCAACTTCCAGAAAAAACCTGACCTGGCTCTAGACTTGGTTGACCAATGCTTGAAGCGCGGTTATCGACCGGGTGTGACTGTAATTGATGCAGGCTACGGTAATAACACGCCTTTTCTCAAGCAGTTGGAGTCGAGAAACCTAACTTACGTGGCAGCAATCGCCAAAAACCGCCAAGTTACTGCTCAAACATCAGGTGATGAGTCTGCTCGTAAGCAGGGATTAGAAGCTATTGCTCAAACCTTGGCAGTGGAGCAGTTCACACCTGTGCAACTCAATCTGGAGCAGCCCCGGACAGTTTGGGTGGCGCTGTTACCAGTTCACGTTCCGAAGCTCGAAGGCACTCGCTGGCTGGCGATTCAACTCAATGCCTCTAGTTTCGAGCAAGCGACGGAGGTGGATTACTTTCTCACCAATGCCTCTGACAACCAAGTCAGTGCGGCTTGGGTAGCTCAAACATATTCTGCTCGCAACTGGGTGGAGGTCTTCTATCGAGAAGCCAAGGGCTGGTTGGGTTTGAGTGAGTATCAAGTTCGGGATGCTCTGAGTATGAAGCGTCATTGGGTTTTAGTGTTCATCGCTTACACCTTCATCCTTTGGCATCAGTTGACCGGCGGATTCCGCAGACGTTGGGCAACCAAACCCTTACAAACCTTTGCCGAAGCATTGGAGGCATTCCGCACCGCAGTCGAGTTTCGTTTGGTCCGCTGGCTTAATGAGCATGTTGATGTATTTGCCTCTCACAGAGCTAAGTTCGGCTATATTTGGGCTTAGAAAGTTTTAAAGTCCCACTAATCACAAAGGGGGTTGGCACAAAGAGATTGAAACCTTTAGTACCATGACTTGTGACTTACTGCGGTTATCGGACTGGTTAACGCAGCGTAGTTGTAGTCATGTAGCAATGGAGAGCACAGGTGAGTATTGGCGACCTGTGTTTAACATAATGGATAGCAAACTTCGAGGTGATACTGGTCAATGCTGCTCACATCAAGAATGTACCAGGGCGCAAAACAGATATCAAGGAAGCGAGCGTGGATTGCTGAGCTGCTACAGCATGGACTTGTGCGTGCCAGTTTTATTCCCTCAGTGGAGCAGCGAGACTTGCGAGATTTAGTGCGTCCGAAGTGCCAACTTTATTCGTGAGCGAGTCAATTTGGGAAACCGATTGCAGAAGGTATTGGAGGCAGCCAACATCAAGCTTGGTTGTGTGGCTTCCGATGTCATGGGTACATCAGGACGTGCAATGCTCAAGGCAATCGTGGGCGGAGAAGCGAACTCAGAGGTGATGGCAGAGCTTACTATTGGGCGGCTACGAAATAAGCAAGAACAGTTAAAGCAAGCTCTAGAAGGACGAGTGCGCTCGCATCATCGCTTCATTCTGGCAGAACTGCTATGTCACATTGATGGCATTGATGAGACGACTGAGCGCTTTAATCAAGAGACTTGTTGCATTCTGTCGCCCGTTTGAGGCGGCAGTACAACTACTAGATACCATTCCTGGAGTGGCAAGGCAGACTGCTGAAATCATTGTCTCAGAAATCGGCATTGACATGAATCGCTTCCCCACTGCCAATCATCTAGCTGCTTGGGCAGGACTTGCTCCAGGGAATTATGAGAGTGCGGAAAAGCGACTTTCTAGTAAAACGCGGCGCGGCAACCGAGTGCTGCGCGCAGCATTGGTACAAGCAGCTCATGCTTTGACCCAGACCAAAACCTACCTTGCAGCCCAGTTTCGACGTTTAACCCCACGACGTGGGAGGAAACGAGCAGCAGTGGCAGTTGCTCATTCCATTCTGGTGATTGCCTACCATTTGATCAAACGCAATGAGCCTTATCGAGATTTGGGAGCGAATTACTTTGACCAGCAGCGTCCAGAGGCAGCAACCAAATCTTTGGTGAAGCGATTAGAAAGACTGGGCTACCAGGTCTCACTTCAACCCCAAGCAACTGTAACAGCAGGTTAACTGTGGGGTGTATTTTCGAGTCAGATGAGGTGAAAACTTTGAAAGATAAACATTCTCGCTTTGAGCGTTAAATCGCGATCTTTGTTAAATTGTTTAATCTCTTGGAGTTGGGCAGACGATATACTTTGTGATATGGCTGATGACACTCATCGGGAGAGAGTTGAATGATTACCCTACCTGGAGTTGCCATCTTAAGCAAAATCTATGAAAGTTCGGCAACTCTAGTCTATCGGGGGATTAGAGAGCAGGATAATTGTGCAGTTGTCGCTAAAGTTCTCAAGCAAGATTATCCCTCTGCTGGGGAATTAACTCGCTACGCTCAGGAATATGAAATTACCCGTTCCCTCAAGCTCTCAGGCGTAGTTAAGGCATACAGCCAGCAAAACTATCAACGCACGCTCGCAATTCTTTTAGAAGATTTTGGAGGAGAATCTATCGAAAGGTGGATGCAGCAGTGTCCAGAAGAATTCTGCCCGATGCCCTTATCCAATTTCTTCCGATTGGCCATTGACATTACAGAGATTCTGGGCAGAATTCATCACGCTAATGTCATCCACAAAGATATCAATCCTGGCAACATCGTCTTCAATCCAGATAAGGGCGTGGTGAAAATCATTGATTTCGGCATTGCCACCCAATTTAACCGCACAAATCCCAGCTTCAAAAGTCTTCATGGCTTAGAAGGTACGCTTGCCTACATTTCTCCTGAGCAAACGGGGCGGATGAATCGTTTCCTCGATTACCGCACCGATTTTTACTCGCTCGGCGTAACATTCTACCAACTGCTCACCGGACAACTACCGTTCCCGACAACAGACATACTAGAGCTAGTTCATTGCCATATTGCCAAATCGCCTATTCCCCCTCACGAATTGAATGCAGCGATCCCCAAACCAGTTTCAGACATCATCATGAAATTGATGGCGAAAAATGCCCAAGATCGCTATGGGAGTGCCTGGGGAATTAAAGCAGATTTAGAAATGTGCGATCGCCAATTTGCTCAAAGCGGTCAAACCGAGCGCATCGAATTAGGTCTTCAAGATATTTCGGAGCAGTTTTACATTCCCCAAAAACTGTACGGACGAGAAGCCCAGATTAGAGAATTATTAGCGGCGTTTGACAGAGTAGCCGGAAAGGGAAATGAAGAAAATTCTCAACGATTCAACGTCGAAATGATGCTGGTTTCTGGTTACGCGGGAGTAGGCAAATCAGCATTAGTGCAGGAACTCTATAAACCCATCACGGCAAAACACGGCTATTTTATTTGGGGTAAGTTTGACCAATTGGGGCGCAATATTCCCTACAGTGCGATCGCCGATGCCCTAAAAAAACTAGTGCAGCAACTACTGGGGGAACCAGATGAGCAAATACAACAGTGGCGATCGCGTTTGCTCGCAGCATTGGGAAACAACGGACAACTGATCGTTAATGTTATCCCTGAAGTTGAGCTAATTATTGGCAAGCAGCCACCCGTAGCCCAAGTTGAAGCAACTGAAGCTCAAAATCGCTTCCATCTCGTCTTTCAAAATTTTGTGCGGGTGTTTTGCTCAAAAGAACATCCCTTGGTCATCTTCTTAGACGATTTACAGTGGATCGACTCAGCTACACTCAAGTTAATTGAGTTAATATTACTCGACAAGCAAGCCCAATATCTATTTTTGATTGGAGCCTATCGAGATAATGAAGTGACTCCAACGCATCCACTAAGATTGACGCTCTTAGAACTGCGAAAACAAGAGGTAGTGCTTCAGGAGATGACTTTAGCACCCTTAACGCCCGAACCGTTAAGTCAATTGATTGCCGAGACGCTACATCACAATGTTGACACCGTGCGTCCCCTCACCCAATTAGTGTTACGTAAAACCGAGGGCAACCCTTTCTTCTCATGTGAATTTTTGCGAATGCTTAAGGGCGAAAATCTGCTGACTTTTGATGCAGATCGCTTATGCTGGCAGTGGGACATTGCCCAGATTGAAGCCCAAGATATAACTGATAATGTGGTGGAGTTGCTGCTGCTCCAGTTAAAGAATCTGCCACAAGAAACACAGCAAATTCTCCGTTTAGCCGCTTGTATTGGAGCAGAATTCGATCTAGATACTCTTGCACTTGTTTGTGAAAAATCGCCGCCAGCAATTTCTCTAAATTTACTAGTAGAGGTTGGCGGAAATACGCCTACCGTTAAGCAGCCAGTGCCTTACCTTTATATGTCCACTGGAATGGTTTTGCCATCGTATGGTTGAAATAGGTAATGAATTCAAGGATACGCGCTTTCAAATCAGCTTGAGTGGTAAAACTGGCTCGCCTGAGTAGCTTCCGTACTAAGATACTGAACCAGATTTCAATCTGATTTAACCAGGAACAATGCTTGGGAGTGAAGTGAAACACAATTCGGTGGGTCGGATCACTCAAAAAAGCAGCGCGAGTGTGCATGGATTTGAGAATGCCCTGCTTGCCTTTAATCCCCAGGTCATCAGTGATTTGTTCAACTTGAGCGACAAACCGTACTAACGATTCTGATTGATGGATGTTTAAGCAGTCCATCACTAGGTGCCATTTGGAAGCATCGGCAGCCGTTGCCAGGGTTTGTTGGATATGGGTGAGATAGTCTGCCTCGGTGCGAGTCTCTCCAACGGTTGGATGAATCACTTGTCCACTGGCAACATCGAAACTAGCAATCAAGGTTTGGGTGCCGTGGCGAATGTACTCAAACTCCTGTCGTTCTCGCTTGCCTGGTCGCATCGGCAGGTTTTTGGCTTTCCGCTCCAGCGCTTGAATTCCGGTCATTTCGTCAATACTAATGGTTCGTTCTCCTGCCTTGGCTCGTTCTGAGGCACTCAAGTAGGTATCGCAGATGACGGTGACTTTGTCGTCGAACGCAGGGTCGGGGGGGGATTCAACCAGTAACCGGACTGATGTGGTTTGAGCGTCGCTTCCTCTAATAATCGTCCCACATGCCGAGGCGAGATCCGCTCTACAATTCCCTGTTTGACCAGTTCATCTGCCAGTTCTCTCGGTGTCCAATGACTGATGGGTCGCCCGTAGGTTTCTGGCTTGTCACAGGCTAAAGCAAACAATTGCAGCATTTGTTCCAGGCTAAATGTTGCAGGGGTTCCCGGACGTTCCGCATCCTGCAACCGTTCCTCTACAGGCAAATCTTTCTCGCTTAAGGTTAACCATCGTTCTCGCCATAACCTTGCCATGTCCCGACTGATATTCAGCCTGCTGGCAATCTCCCTGTGATTGTATCCCTCGTCTGCCAGCAGAATGATTTCGGCTCTCATGGCGATTTGTTGGGGGGTGCGATGTCGAGCTACTAATTGTTTGAGTTGTTGACGTGCGGTTTCATCTAACGTCAGAGGTTTAGGGGCTGATTTCGGCAAGGCGCTTGACTTATTCAGGAGAACCTATCAAGCATAGCCGAATTTACGCCAAGCTCTACTAGCTGCAATACATGCTGGATTAATTCAACCTCTATCTGAATTAGATGAAAACTTGTTAGTTCAAGAGTATAAGTTTTTGCACGATCGCGTCCAGCAAGCTGCTTATGCCTTAATTGACGAGTCGCACAAACAAGTCGTTCATCTCCAAATCGGTCGCAATTTACTCGAAAAAACTTCACTCCAGCAACCTTCTGAGCGACTGTTTGAAATTGTCGATCATCTCGATCGCGGAATTGAGCTTGTCTGCGATCGCGCCCAACGAAATGAAATTGCTTTCTTGAATTTAATCGCAGGTCAGAAAGCCAAGACAGCAACAGCTTATGAAGCAGCTCTTAAGTATTTCAATACAGGGCTTAAACTCCTAGATACAGAGAGTTGGCTGGGTGAGTATGACCTCACCTTAGCGTTGTACTCCCAAGCAGCAGGGGCAGCATACCTTCAAGGTCGCTTTGATGAGATGGAACACTTCGTAGAAGTGGTACTCAATCGCGCCAAAACAGCGATCGACAAAGTACAGGTTTACGATAGCACAATTCAAAGATATTTGTCACAGGGCAACCTGAAAGAAGCTCTTAAAATTGGACTGGAAGCGTTGAAGCTCCTGGAAGTAACCTTAATAGAAACTCCAAGTCAGTTAGATGTTGAAAGAGAATTGAATAAAACAGCTGTACTATTAGCTGGACGAGAAATCGAAGACTTAATTAATCTACCAAAGATGACCGCACCAGAACCGCTAGCAGCAATGTCAATCCTAGCGAATATTGTGGTTGCTGCAAATATGGTATCACCAGCACTAATGATACTGATTGTGTGCAAAATGGTAAATTTATCGCTCGACTACGGCAATGCTACCTGGTCACCACTGAGTTATGCTTCCTACGGAGTTATTCTATGTGAAGTTGTTCAAGACATTGAACTCGGTTATAAATTTGGCAAATTGGCTCTGGGCTTGGCAGAACGATTGAAGACCAAAAAAGGTAGTAGCAAAGCATTAACGATATTTAGTGCTAACGTCATGCACCGGAAGGTACATTTTAGGAAAACAATACCAATTCTGGTTGAGGCATATCAAAACGGAGTAGAAACCGGAGACTTTGAATTCGCTGGCTATGCTGCATCTATTGTATGTTGTCACTCGTTTTTTGTTGGTGAGTCACTCACGCAACTGGAACAAAAAACGGCAACCTACAGCAAAGCGATCGGTCAAATCAGACGGGAAATCTCCTCGAATTCGATTGCAATATTGTGGCAGACCATCCTTAATCTGTTAGGTAGGTCTGAGAATCCCAGCCGTTTAATGGGTAGTGTATATGATGAAGAGCAAGCGCTATCGCACGCTATTGCAGTTAAAGATGAAAATGGAATTCACTACTTCTATTTAAACAAAGTTATACTGTGTTATCTATTTGGGGAGTACGAGCGAGCTGCACAAATTGCTGTGTTAGAAAGGCAGTATTTTGAAGAGGTAACAGCACCTATATTCAATTTCTACGATTCTCTTGTGCTTTTGAGCCTATTGGTTGAGGCTTCAAGCTCCCAAAAAGAAGCGATGCTAAGTTGTGTTAGCACCAACCAAGAAAAGATGCGAAAATGGGCAGTTCACGCCCCAATGAATTATCTACATAAATTTCATCTGGTCGAGGCAGAGAAAGCGCGAGTCTCAGGGCAATTTCTTGAGGCAGAGGAGTTTTATGAACGAGCGATATCGGGTGCTTCTGAGCATGAGTTCATTCAAGAAGAAGCATTAGCCTATGAGCTAGCTGCCAAATTTTATCTCTCTCGTGGTAGAGATAAAATCGCCCGAACCTACATGAAAGAGGCGCACTATTGCTACGATCGCTGGGGCGCAATAGCTAAAGTTAAAGATTTAGAAAAACGCTATCCACAACTGCTCAACACCAACCTGGTTCGGCAATCGAATCCAATCGTGACCGATGAAACGATCTGTCATCCAACTGCGGCGATCGATCTGGCTGCGGTGATGAAAGCGGCTCAAGCCCTTTCAGAAATAATCCATCTCGATCAATTGATTGCACGTTGATGCAGGTAGTGATAGAAAATGCCGGAGCTGAAACAGGCGCTCTGATTCTCCTGGAAGACGATCGGCTCACTGTAGTGGCTCAATGCAGCGGAAGTAGACAGTGCGACCTGAAAAAGATCGCTGTTGCTAGCTGTGCAACAATTCCTATCTCCGTCATTCACTCGGTAGAACGCACTCAAGACACTCTGGTGTTTGATGATGCACTCAGCGAACCGTCTTTTTTGACCGATCCCTATATTCAACACCAACAGACGCGATCGCTCCTCTGTATGCCAATTTTCAAACAAAGCAAACAGATCGGAATTCTTTATCTGGAAAATAATCTTAGTACCGGAGTGTTTACCAGCGATCGCCTGGAAGTCCTCAAACTGTTGATTGCTCAGGCAGCTATTTCACTGGAAAATGCTCGATTGTACGAGCGGTTAGAAAACTATTCTGAAACACTGGAGATCGAAGTAGAAGAACGAACTCAAGCCCTGCAACAGGAAATTAGCGATCGCAAACAGGCAGAGTCAGCCCTACAGCGCAGTGAAGCTAAGTTCCGCAATATCTTTGAAAACTCACAGGTCGGCATCTTCCGCGCCCGCCTCTCGGATGGATTAATTCTCGATGCGAATCAACGCTTTGCGAATCTATTTGGCTTCGATTCACCCGATGAGGTGATTGGGCTTCTACATGCTGTAGACTGTTATGTAAATCCCAGCGATCGCCACAAAGCCGTTGAATTGCTGAACCGCGATGGTAAACTGCAAAACTTTGAAGTGCAGTTGCGAAGACGAGATGGAACATTGTTTTGGGCACTTTACTCTGCTCGTCCGAATGTTGCCGATGAATGCATGGAAGGTGTGATTGCAGATATTAGCGATCGCGTCATAGCAGAAGTCGCTCTACAAACGAGTGAAGAACGACTACGCTTAGCATTAACCGCTGCAAATCAAGGACTCTACGATCTCGATTTAAGAACTGAAGAAAGAATTGTTAACCCGGAATACGCTTTAATGCTGGGCTACGATCCAGCAACATTCCACGAGCCTATTTCCGAATGGATTGCTCGTTTGCACCCTGACGACAGAGAATCAGTTGTCGCAACCTACCGTGCTTACATTGCTGGAGAAATTCCCAGCTATCAAGCAGAGTATCGCCAGCGTACCCAGGATGGTCAGTGGAAATGGACTCTTTCTGTTGGCAAAATTGTTGCTTGGGACGAATTAGGTCAACCCACGCGGATGTTGGGAACCCACGTTGACATTAACGATCGCAAACGTGCCGAAGAAGCCTCGATTTTGGAAGAACGCAACCGCATGGCACGCGAGATTCACGATATACTAGCCCAAGCGTTTACAGGTATTCTGATCCAAGTCGGTGCGGCAACTCAAGTGCTAACAGACGATCCAGAAACAACCCAAGCGCATTTAGACACGATCGAGGAATTAGCACGCACCGGACTGACTGAGGCGCGGCGATCGGTCACAGCACTTCGTCCCCAGTTGTTAGAGGATGGCGATTTATCGACTGCGATCGCTCTGGTAGCCCAGATGAGAGCCGCTACCGATACTGCTCTGATTTACCAAATTCAGGGTGTAGCCTATGGGTTACCCGCCGAGGTAGAAAATAACTTACTGCGGATCGGACAAGAAGCACTGACCAATGCGATTAAATATGCTCGTGCAAGCGTTATTTGGATTGAGTTGGTATATGACGATGCACAGTGCTGCTTGCGAGTCATAGACGATGGACGGGGTTTTGGAGTTGGTAGCGTGCCACCGATTGGCAGATTTGGATTGTTGGGCATGAGCGAACGGGCAGAGCGCATCGGAGCGCAATTGCGGGTTGAGAGCCAACCTGGGCAAGGAACAGAGATTGTTGTCGTTGTCAATTGCAAGTGAGGATCGTCATGAGCCAATCTGCTACGATTCGAGTTTTGATTGCTGACGATCATTCCATTGTTAGGCAAGGGTTGGCAACGATCGTGAACCGCGATCCAGAAATGACGGTAATTGCTCAAGCAGAAGATGGACAGCAGGCGATCGAGCTTTTCGCCAACACCAACCGGATGTAACGCTGATGGATTTGCGAATGCCGCAAGTCGGAGGGGTGGAAGCCATTAGTGCTATCTGTGCCGAATTTAAACCTGCTCGGATTATCGTACTCACAACCTACGATGGTGATGAAGATATCTATCGGGGATTGCACGCAGGCGCTCAAGGTTATCTGCTTAAGGATGCTAAACCCAACGAGCTGCTTCAGGCAATTCGTACAGTGGCTCGCGGTCAGCAGTATATTCTGCCCCTAGTGGGTGCAAAACTGGTGCAGCGCCTAAGCAATCCAGAACTGAGCGATCGAGAGCTAGAGGTACTTGGTTTGATGGCGCAAGGGATGAGCAACTTAGACATTGGAGCAGCCTTAACTATTGGTGAAAGTACGGTCAAATCTCACGTGAATCGCATTTTAAGTAAATTAGGCGTGAGCGATCGCATCTGCTGTCATTGTGGCGGTAAAACGTGGAATTGTTAATTTGTAAGCTTGACTTCAGTAGAAATTTAGATTCCAACTTTAGTTGGAGTCAACCTTCCTTCGATCGATGGACTGATTCATCAATCGCTTTACTGAGTAAAAGTTTCAACTCGATATGGACGACAAGTTGGAGTCAATTTCATATATTGAATTTATGCAAACACTAACAGCAATTTAGTTGCAAGAACTAAGCTTGCTTTAAGTACAGGAGAAAAATCGTAGAACGTCCAAAAAATTATTCATTTAGGGATTAGACACAATGAGAAAGCAACTGATCAATCCGCCACAGATTTATGATGGAAGTCAGTTCGGAATGTCCCAAGCGGTTATTGACACCGCATTGTCTACCGTTTACATTTCTGGACAAGTTGACTGGCAGACAAATCACCAAGTTTCATCACATACCGTCGAAGGGCAACTAAAGACGGCACTGGCTAACTTAACCACCGTCCTAGAGACATCGGGAAGCTCGGTAGAGTCTCTGTTCAGCCTGCGTGTCTACATTCGTGGTGAGGTTGGGGAATTCATCAGGGATATCGCACCGATTCTCGCGCAATATCTGGGAGAGTCGCGTCCATCTCTTACTATAATCGGCGTTTCCTCACTTGGCTATCCAGAAATCTTAGTTGAGATTGAGGCAACAGCAGCACTTACATGACCAACTGATTGCCGAAATCCGTAGCCATAATCGCCATAAGTTGAACCTGATTTCATGGCTAAAGAATGTGGTAATTCTCATGAAACCCTTTTTGTTACCCTTTTGCAAGCTTTTGTCCTGTACTGAGAAGTTTGCTTGACATAGATCGCACAAAGAGGATTGTATGGCGAGTGCTTGCGATCGCCATCTCTTCCCTTAGAGGTATTCGAGTGAGTCAAGACCGAGATCGTAGTTCGTTATTCATTCCAGCTTCAACAGAGGATCGCATACAAGGTGTACTGAGTGCCAGCGTGGTGCTGGTGATGTATGGAGACTATCAATGTTCTGAATGTGCCGACCTTTATCGACTGATTAAAGCCATTAGGCGACAGCTTAGTATTTCGTTTGGAGAGAACTATTTATGCTTCATTTTTCGTTATGTTAGAAAATAGAATCAATAGAAGAGCTATCCTTCACGGTGCCATCACCTTAGCAGGAACATTAGCAGCAGTCCAATTTAGTTCCCCAAAGAAAGCGCAGGCGCAGTCTACTCCATCAAACCAACGTAAAGGGATTTTGTTAGCAGTAGATTTACAAAATGGCTTTTTGACTACACCTGAATGTAAAGCGGTTGTGCCAAAGGTGGTCGAGCGTGCTAGTCAGTTTCATCAGGTTTGGGCAACTCGCTTTTTAACCGGAATCCGAACTTCTCACGTCAACTAAGCTGGAACGATATGGTATCCGGACAGGAAACGGAGCTTTCTACAGCTTTAACTCCGGTTGTCAGCAAGATATTTGATAAGCCTTCATATTCTCCGGTGTCACCTGCCCTGCTTCAAGCCCTGCAAAGTGACGCTGTTACTACAGTTGCAGTTTGTGGAGTTGATACAGACGCTTGTGTGATGGCTACAGCTTTGGGACTATTTGATGCTGGATTTGAGACGTTCGTGGTATCAGATGGCTGTGCTTCTAGCGGCGGACAGGAATATCATGAGGCGGCAATTAAGATCTTGGAACGCAACATCGGAACGCAATATGTGATTTCTTTTAGCGAATTACCTGCCATGTTATCCTAAGTATTATGGTCGTGTTGCAAAAATTCTCTCGAACGCTACTTGTAGAGTTGTATGCACACACTACAACTCTACAAGTAGTGCTTTTCCAATTTTTGCAACACAACCGAAAGTGTCGCCATTTGAATAAGGAAGGAGCAGACATTGGAAAGCAGGATTCGAGGTTTCAGCTTTCCCACCTTACCATTTATTTATCTGTTTTGCGGCACAACCGCTTTTTCCTCCCTGCTGCTTAACCCGAACTGACGTTATTTAAGTAGAGCGAACTATTGGGACTTTAAAACTTTCTAAGCCCAAATATAGCCGAACTTAGCTCTGTGAGAGGCAAATACATCAACATGCTCATTAAGCCAGCGGACCAAACGAAACTCGACTGCGGTGCGGAATGCCTCCAATGCTTCGGCAAAAGTTTGTAAGGGTTTGGTTGCCCAACGTCTGCGGAATCCGCCGGTCAACTGATGCCAAAGGATGAAGGTGTAAGCGATGAACACTAAAACCCAATGACGCTTCATACTCAGAGCATCCCGAACTTGATACTCACTCAAACCCAACCAGCCCTTGGCTTCTCGATAGAAGACCTCCACCCAGTTGCGAGCAGAATATGTTTGAGCTACCCAAGCCGCACTGACTTGGTTGTCAGAGGCATTGGTGAGAAAGTAATCCACCTCCGTCGCTTGCTCGAAACTAGAGGCATTGAGTTGAATCGCCAGCCAGCGAGTGCCTTCGAGCTTCGGAACGTGAACTGGTAACAGCGCCACCCAAACTGTCCGGGGCTGCTCCAGATTGAGTTGCACAGGTGTGAACTGCTCCACTGCCAAGGTTTGAGCAATAGCTTCTAATCCCTGCTTACGAGCAGACTCATCACCTGATGTTTGAGCAGTAACTTGGCGGTTTTGGCGATTGCTGCCACGTAAGTTAGGTTTCTCGACTCCAACTGCTTGAGAAAAGGCGTGTTATTACCGTAGCCTGCATCAATTACAGTCACACCCGGTCGATAACCGCGCTTCAAGCATTGGTCAACCAAGTCTAGAGCCAGGTCAGGTTTTTTCTGGAAGTTGGGGTCTGCCTTGCCTTGCTCGAATAAACTTGCGTGTTGATAGAGTGCAACATCTAACGGCAGACATCGCACTCCATCATACAAGTAGGTAGTCAGCAGCACAATACCATTGTCAGTCTTGCCAATCTCCCCAATGTACTGCCGTCCTACCCCATCAGTAGCCGCACCACTTTTGCGATGTCCCGAATCATCTACAATCAATGTGAAACCTTGACTCGGGGTCGTCTGGCGACACTGGTGCATCACCTCCAACCGCCGATTATTTAGCTTGACTTCATCCCAAGGGGCATTGTTGAGAAAATGTCTGAGCTGTTGTAGGAGCCATCTACTGTATTTGTGACCAGTTGGCTCAGGTTTTGCGCTGACTCTCACCCAGCAGTCCCCTAGATAAACACGAAATTCCTGCCGCTGCTTCTGACGCGAAAATACATCATCAAACCGACGACACCAGTTCTCAAAGCACTGCGGCATCGCTGCTGGTACTTGATCTTTCACCTTACGTTGCTCCTGTCGAGACTGACGTAAAACGCAACTCCTACCCGCATTCTAGCTCAATTTGCTCCATCTTTCTTACAAAGTCCCACTAGAAGGGCGATTCTTCAACGGAAGCGTAATAAATTATTATGCTTTGTAGTACGCCGTTGAAAACCTAAAGCTTAATGAGAATGAGCGACGAAAAAGTCGGAAATTAAGCCGTGTAATTCTCAATAAATTAATCGTTTGTGAACGATGTGTTTCAATGTAGTACAAAGCATGATAATTTATTACGCTCCCCTGACTGATTTATCCAATTGTAGGCAGCCGCAAAATTAATCAATGTCGCCTCAAGAAGGGCAACCTGGTTCTCTTGGGTTATTAACTTACAACTTATAGTCAGTATTGTTTCCATACGAAGAGGATATCACTACAGGGTAAGCGCAAGAAAATTTAGGAACCAGAAGGGTTAGAGTTGAAGGGAATCGAAGCGTTGAGAACTGTCAGCAAATACCTTACATCCATGCTGGCTCGCTTCGCCTTTTGACGAGTGCTACGCTTGAAGCTCGTTTCTTGATTCAGTAGATTGATGCTCCACCGCTTGAGTAGAGCTAAATTCTCTGGTGCATTGCCTGTACGAATATGGCAAGCATCTTCGCCGAAAGTCACATCCAATACCCAATGAAGTTGGTTCTCAATCGACCAATGCTGTCGGGTTGCTTTGCCTAATTGTTGAGCATCAGGTGGCAAGGAACTGAGATAAAACATCACCTCTTGAGTGGTCTTATTCCAAAGATGGCGGGTACGGACAACCTTAATTACGGTTTGTAATCCAGACCAGTGAGCTTGTTTGTACAAATTCCCCATTTGCTGGATAGAAACTGGGGTAACTTGTCGTTTTTCACGACGATGGTGTCCCGATTCTACTCGGACATCGTAACTATGCTCAATGCCGTTAAAGTTTTGAGCCTGGGCGGTTTCAAACCATTGTTTTATCTGAGCGTGTAAGGTGGGATGATTAGCTTTGAGTGCCAGCACGTAGTCGGCACCCTGAGCCTGAATCCGATGTGCAATCTCAGCTTGAGTACCCATCGCATCAATGGTAATGATGCATCCAGCAATGTCTAACAGTTCTAGTAGGGCTGGGATAGCGGTAATCTCATTACTTTTATCCTCCACTTTGACTTGCCCTAGAAATAGTCGGTTCTCGCTTGCCCAAGCACTAACTAAATGTAAGGCGGATTGCTCTCGATTGCGGTCATAAGAACCCTTAACTGTTTTCTCATCAATCGGAATCACCTGCGCGCCTAGATCTCCAATCCAACTACTCAACCAATTCTTGAAGCTGCGCTCAAATGAAACGGCAGATATGCTCTCAAATAACCGCCGATAAGTATCAGCACTCGGAATTCCAAAAGGCAAAGCTAAAAACTCCGACAGCCAAACCTCATGACTCACGCCATAGGTTTCTATATCTTCCCATCCTTTGGCTCCACTAATAGTAGCGAGTAAGGCAATCATCACAATGCTAATAAACGGATGAAGAACACCCTGAGAACCTCTGGGGTCTGTTAAGTCCTCAAAATACTCTGCCCATTGTTTTTGTATTTGCTCACAATCGATAGCAGGCATGATTGACGATGATTTGCTACTTTTCTTATTGGAGATAGATGCTTCACCAAAACCTTTAGCCATTGGAAATCCTGATTCTTAAATGGATTCAGTCCAGCATATTACAGCTTCATTTTTCTTGCGCTTACCCTGGATATCACTATAATGATAAAACTAGTGTAAAGCTTTACACTAGTTTTAGTTAATATATTGGTTGGCATTTCTCCCGCCACCAAACTTCGTTATGGTGGGGGCATTCTGCCAACATTCAAGGTGAATCTAGATTTGACTGTTTTTCTAGCCCAGGCTGCATCTGAACTGATGAGTTATATAAATAAACCAAATTGCTCTAGTAATAGTTAGTTAAAACTTTGCTTTTAGAGAAGCATTTGGGTAGTTCGACATTGAATTATAGCAACAAATAATACATACCACCTGCTATTTCTCAAGAGGGGTTGGATCGTTTAGTAACAAACAACCAATAACCAATGACAAAACAGGGTAGGAGTTGTCTCCTACCCTGACTCAAAATTAACTTCAAATGTTCCTAAGCTGCGTCCCACAACTCGCGAACTCTACCAGGAAGATATTGAGCTATTTCTTGAATCCGTTCCTGCGATAATTCTTCTTTAGTAGCAGAAAATACGGCTGAAACGACCTGTTCGCGATCTAAATCGAAACCAGTTTTTGCCATTGGCGCTTCGTTTTTGACTCGGAACAAAAAGCGATCGTCATCAATATTAAATAGACCAGGACCGTGATGCTTTTTAAAAGGTGGACGAACGCGGCTGAGAAAGCCAACGATAGGATTAGTATCTTTCCAAAGATCTGCTACATCCATTTTCAACGCTTTGTCTTCTGTCGGCAGAACTTCCTTATTTTCTAATTCTTCTGCCACTCGATCTGATGCTTCCGTTGTCATTAAATCGCGCATGACGCGATAGACAACTTCTGTCACATCTCTAGCATCAAAGAGGTCTTCAAGTCCACTTTTAAGCATGACTTTTTCTAGGAAAGGCATGTCTTTAGTCGCAATGGGAACTGATGGACCTTCTTTTAATTCTTCTGGAGGTTTTGCCTCCATTTTCTCCAACATTCTGCGACCTTTTTCTGTCAATTCTGCTTGTTTAAAAGTAATCAAATGCGGTAAAGGACCATCAGACGAACCAAAGGTATTAGCAACTCTAAAATCAACTTCTTTGGGATTTACAGCATCGGGAACGTCTTCCTGGTTGCCATAGGCATTACCACTAAATTCAGCATTAATATACTGCTTTTGATTCAGATAATCCAAGTGTCCTAATAGTTCGGCTTTTGTTGGTTCGCGACCGATAAAGTCATCAGCAGTAAATTTTACTGGATGCAATTCTTGCCCAGTTTCATTGATTTTTTTCAAAATAATGTAGGCAACATCTTCTCTTAATGGAATGGTCATGAAATTACCCCTTAGCTTTTTATGCAGATTTTGACTGTAGCTAAAGAGAACCAACAAATTGTTTTTCAGTCCCTCTATTGCTTGACGCAACTCAAGCCTTAGTGTAGAAGAACTGAAGGAGGATCGAATTTAGTTCGGATCTACAGCCATTGCCGTTTAAGGTATTAAGAATAAATACTTGCTTACATCTGTCACAGGAAGCATATTCGGAAATTTTGAGGCATAAGCTTGAAGAAACAGTTTGGTTGTTATTGTCTATTTCCCTAAAGATATATTTTTTAAGGAAAGCTTTGGGTGGCTAAAATTTGCACAACAGACTATTCTCGAATCCAATTCAGGGCATTACGTGCAGTGACTTGTGATGTTGCGATCGCGAGTGGAGATCGTTCAGGTGTCGCATGGAGATACTAACTAGAGCATAGATCAGTTAACATAGTAGGTGTAGCTATGTGCGGAGTCAACGATGAAACTTAAAGACGCTCGCCATCTATCAGCTACTGCCCTTTGAAGCACTGCGGTATCGAGTTGTGAATGCGATTCGATTATGGCATGAGTAAATCAGAGGCATAGGAGTGTATTTCAGGTTTCGCGCATGGCAATACGGAAGCGTAATAAATTATTATGTTTTGTACTACATTGAAACATGACCTTCACAAGCGACTAGTTTATTGAGAATTATATAGTTCAATCTCCCACTTTTTCGTCGCTTATTCTCATTAAGCCTTAGGTGTTCGACGGCGTACTACAAAACACAATAATTTATTACGCTTCCATCGCGCTTACGCCATTTTCTCCCCTTACCTCTAGCTGAAGATGATTTATTGTTGTGGAAATTAGCGATAGCTTCTCTAACTCGTTGTTCAGACCAATCGCGGCTATCCCAGTATGCTACTGCTTGCCACACTTCCATTAAACTTTGGCTTTTTAATTGAATTTTCTGTTCGGATTGAGCCAGAAGTTGCTTTGAATTCGTCAAGCTCTTTGAGTAAGCTTTCCGTGACTTGAGCTGCTTGAGTTTGCATATTCGAGTTGACGCAGACATTGGAGCATTTGCGCTACATCACCCCGACTCTCCAGCAATTCTGAAGCACTTTCATCTGCTGTGCAGTATAAATAATTGTAGCTACCACTACTCATACTTTCTCCATTAAAATTACTTTTGTATTTGTCTAGCAAGTTCAGAATTTGCCACTTTTAATTCAGATTTTTTTACCACTCTCTCTCTGACTTCGTTCGTGCAATCTCTGCCAAAAGTTGATGAAAAAGATTGCCAAGAATTATCTCGATAAACTGACAACATTCTTTGCTAACTTAGCCTATCTCTACTTCATATGTAGAAAATAATTGGAAGTGAAGTGAAGAAAATCATGAATTGATCTAGAAACTCAAAGTTCATGAACTTTGAGTTTCTTTTAGAAAAAAATCGTCGGTTCGAGCAGATTGTCAAAAGCGATGGCTCGTTTTCAAATTGGTAGTACGATAGATATAAATTAAATTCTTTGAGATCGAGCAGATTTTTTGATGGATGAGTTGCAACAGTTAAAGCAGTTAGTCAGTGCTGACATACCTAGCTTAAGTAAATACTACCGAGGAATGGCTGAAGCGCAAGGAGCGGGAGTGCTGGTAGTCAACTACTACACAGTTGGCGAAGTCGCGCAGATGGAGGCAAGATTTCTCACATTGAGTCAAATTCCGCGACTATCTAGACAAATGGGACTGCCCAACCTCCAAGCCGAATTCGAGCAGCACGATCGCTCCTCAGAAATGGTAGTGGCGCTCGTCACTGCCGAGACTAAAGGCGCGATTGCCCTTGAGTTACAATTCCCCACTCAAGGAGACGAGCCGGAAATCCCACCAACTCGCGCTCGCGCCGACACATCGAAAGCAAAGAGTCAGTCTTCCGCTACGACAACACGAAAACGCACGGATTCTGCCAAGACAACAACACAGCGCCAAGCTAAGAACAAGCCAAACGCAAGCTGCAACACCAAAACCCCAAACACCAGAAGAATCCCCAAGCCTTGTATCTTCCCAACCAAGCACCCAACTAGAAGCGACTGCACAGCCAACAGTAGAACCAGACACTACTCCTAAATCCAGCTCAAAAGCTAAGACAATCGCCAAGGCTTCCCAACCAGCCAAGAACAACAAAACTGCGAGAAGGGCGAAGACAAAACAGCACTCACAGCCTGTTGCCTCACCTGAAACATCCTCTGCGCCGACCATAGAACCAGAAACGACTCCACAACCGGCAGTAGAGCCGGAAACTACTGCCAAATCTCCTCCCAAAGGCAAAGCGACCTCGAAGACCTCAAAGCCAGCAACCAAACGCAATACTACTTCTAACTCAACGACACAACAAAAGTCGCAGCCCGAAGCATCACTCCAAACACCCCCACCCATACCCGAAGAGCGATCGCCCCAACCAGAGCCAGAACCTACTGCCCAACCAGCTACAAAACACAGATCTTCTGCCACTGCTTCTGCTAGACGCAACTCCTCTTCTAGTGGGGCAACTAGGCGCAATCCAACTTCGCGGGGAGCCAGAAGTAAAAAGCAAAGCTAAAATTTGATTGGATTTGAGGAGGGCGGAAGATTACACCTAGTACACGGCGGTTGTCGAGGCTGGACTACAGCAAGAACAACTCCTCGATCGCTATCTCATCACTAACAAGATCTCTAACAACCCAGATGGATCGCAAAACTGCTGATTGTGCGTCAGGCAAGCGTGGGTTTGTGGAAGCAGAACGTATGAGAATATTCTGAAAAAGTCTATACAGTGTCCTTTGTGTAATCATCCGTCATCGCATAAACAAGGGTTTAACAAGTAAAGGCAGTCAACTATACCGTTGCCCCAGATGCAAACAAACATTTAAATAGTGTTGCAATAAAAGCCTTTGGGCGATTGCTTCTCCCAAGGTGACAAAACAGGGATAAGAGCTATGGAGCTTATTCTATCTGCATCCTAGATTTTATGTCGCCCCTTCAGCAGTTTGTTACTTTTCTAGAAGGCTTGAGACAAATCGGTCAAGAGCAATTCAGTTGCGGATCTGGATGAAGACTGCTCCGATGATTTTTGCTTGGACTTTTAGGATCGATTTTTACAATACAACTGCTAACCGCGCAAAGTTAGGTTTCAAGTCCCGATACTTCGCTTGTAGAATCACTATAGTAAATGCTGAAACATTTATGATGAACGATTCCTCTACTGATGCGGTCAAGCTTCGCATGCAACTCGTCGAGAACTATCGTCAGTTGCCACAACTGGAAAAACAGATTGTCCAGTTGTTTTCGGCGATCTACGAGCCAGTCAGTAGAGCATCGCTTGCACTTTGTTGGAATCAGACGCAAGTTGGAAATAAACACAGTAAACACTTCACAAATCCCAGCTTAAAACCTTATATCGACCGATTGTTGGACGCAGGCGTATTGATTCAGTACAGCGGACAAGGACCGCAGTGCCATCCCCTACTAGTGGAAATCGCTACGCGCGATGCAGTACAGGCAGGACGGTTTGAAACGCTAGCCAAAGTGGTGCAGGAAAGGCTGCCCGTACCGACTCGTTGGAAGGATGGACCGCGTTATTTCAGCAATGACCGTCAACTGATTCGCGAAGTTCGCATCGGCATCTATCGTCAAGACATTAAATTCATCAACCAACAGCTTGAAGCCTACTATAAGAACAGTTATCCCAAAAACAAGATCGCGAACGACGAGATCTATCAGCAGGTGTGCAATAACCCATTCGATCCCGCTTGGTTTCGCAGCCTGCCCCAAGAATTGTATGAGAGTGCGCTAGCTAGTATCCTCAATCATTCAATACTGTACTTAACCCCTGCTGATGAGGCATTTGCCTTACTTGAGGAAGACTGCGGCAAACAGGGAAAACAAAGTTCGCTCTTGCAGTATGTTTTGTTAATAGAGCAATCAATTTTACGAGGCAGATTGGGCTTGGCTCAAAGAGTCATTGAATCCATCCCCGACTCATATAGCAATAACACCGCTGCCTTGTGGGGATGGTGGAATTTTCTGCATGGCGATAATGAGACAGCGATCGCGCAGTACACCATTGCCTTGCAAGCCCTAAAAACAGGCGCGGGTAAACGTAAAGTGTACTTCCAATCCATCAGTGGATTGTTTTTTGTCCTAGCTTTACTTAAGGATGGTTCTCCAAATCGCCTGAGCGAAGCCGCTAACTACGCCAGTTTGGCACGACAGTCTAAACATTGGCTCAGTTCGATTTATGGCATTTTGGAAAAGGTGGTGCAACTTCAACAGGGAGATCTCGCCCAAAAGGAATCGGTAGTCAATACGTATCCCCAGGCAGGAGATTGCAGTTTAGCAAGGCTCTTACATGCCCTCTGCCTTTACTGGGTAGATGTTGACGTGGCAAAATCGCGTTTGCCCAAAATGCTAGAGTCGTTCTACCAAAACGCTGCAGATGCTGGCTACGACTGGCTAGCAATGGAAACAGCCGAACTGCGATCGCGGTTTAGATCGCGTAGTTCCTATGGCAAACAGGCAGCAACATTACGCCAAAATAGCGGTGTCCTAACTCTAGTGGATTTAATCCAGCCCCAGGAACCCTGGGAACTCTGCTTGAACGCGCTGGCAAATTTACATCGGGATGAATTGCAAACAACTATAAAATCTGAAACGCAACAACGCTTAGCTTGGTTTATTACAGTTTATTCCGGCAATACTTATCTGATAGAACCGCGCGAACAAAAAATTAATGCCAGAGGAGATTGGAGCAAAGGGCGACCGATCGCGCTCAAGCGGTTGAAAAAGGCGGGTGAATTGGACTACCTCACGCCGCAGGATTTGCGGGTCTGCGCCCAGCTCGAAACCGATTACTCCTATGGATATTACGGGCAGACTCAGTACAGGTTTGGCGAACGGGCGATCGCAGCTTTGATCGGACATCCTTTCGTATTTTGGGCAGATACCCCGACTGCTCGCGTCGAAATTGTCAAAGGGGAACCAGAATTACTAGTCAAAAAAGGCAAGGGCGATCGGTTAACCTTGCGATTTTCCCCCGAACTCAAAGAAAACAAAAACATCATCATTGTTAAGGAAACTCCGACTCGGCTCAAAGTCGTTGAGGTCAGCGCCGAGCATCGACGCATCGCGGAAATTTTGGGTAAGCAAAATCGGTTAGAAGTCCCCGCCTTAGCTAAAGAGCGGGTATTGGCAGCAGTGAATGCTATTTCTAGAATCGTTACGGTTCACTCCGATATCGGTGGTGTGGCAAACGTAGAAGAAGTACCAGCCCAAACAAAACCCCACGTTCACCTGTTGCCTGCTGGTTCTGGGCTAAAAGTTGCTTTACTATCTCGTCCCTTCGATCGAGGGGGACCGTATTACCGCCCTGGAACAGGTGGCGAAACCGCGATCGCAGAGATCGATGGCAAGCGCCTGCAAACCAGCCGCAATCTGCGCGAAGAGAAGAAACTCGCTCAGGCAGCGATCGCCGCTTGCCCCACCCTGTCCCGCCAATCGGAAGCGGACGGCGAATGGCTGCTAGAAGACCCAGAAGACTGTCTAGAACTGTTGCTGGAGTTACAAGCTCTAGGGGATACAGTTGTCGTGGAATGGCTCGCAGGGGAAAAACTGCATATCAGCCATCAAGCTAGCCTCAAAGATTTCCAGTTGAAGATTGGGCGCCAGAACGACTGGTTCGCGACCAGTGGTGAATTGAAACTGGACGATCGCCTCGTCCTGGATATGCAGCAACTGCTAGAGCTGGTGGCACAGAATCCTAGCCGCTTCATTCCCCTCGGTGACGGGCAATTCTTGGCATTGACCCAAGAGTTTCGCCAACGCCTCGACGAACTGCGGGCATTTTCGGAAAAACAGGGTAAGGGTCTGCGCGTTCATCCATTGGCAGCATTGGCATTAGAAGACTGGGTGGAAGAAGTCGGGGATCTCAAAGCTGACAAACACTGGAAAGAGCATATCCAGCGGCTCAAGGAAATTCAGCATCTAGAACCAAAGCTGCCCTCTACGTTGCAAGCAGAGTTGCGCGACTACCAAATCGACGGCTTCCGCTGGCTGGCGCGTCTTGCCCATTGGGGCGTGGGTGCTTGTCTAGCAGACGATATGGGACTGGGTAAGACATTACAAGCCCTAGCAGTCATCCTGACTCGCGCACCCGCAGGTTCAACTTTGATTATCGCACCAACTTCGGTATGTACGAACTGGTTAAGTGAAGCACAGCGGTTTACTCCCACACTCAATCCAATCCAAATTGGCAGCGGCGACCGCCAGAAGGTGCTGGATAATCTACAACCATTCGATCTGCTGATTTGCAGTTACGGTCTCCTGCAGCAGGAAGAAGTAGCCCAAATGCTGGCAAAGGTGCAGTGGCAAACTATTGTGCTGGACGAGGCGCAGTTCATCAAAAACTTCGCCACGAAGCGATCGCAGGCAGCAATGAACCTGCAAGGTGGGTTCAAACTCATCACCACTGGCACTCCCATTGAGAATCACTTGGGCGAACTGTGGAATTTATTCCGCTTTGTCAATCCTGGGCTGCTCGGCTCGCTAGAAAGCTTCAACCAACGCTTTGCCATCCCAATTGAGCGATATGGCGACAAACAGGCACGCTATCGGTTAAAAAAACTGATTCAGCCGTTTTTGCTGCGGCGTAGCAAAAATCAGGTGTTGGAAGAATTGCCATCTCGTACCGAGATCGTGCTGCATGTAGAACTCAGCCGAGAGGAAATGGCGCTTTATGAAGCACTGCGTCGCGAGGCGATCGCCAAACTATCCGAAAGCGAAGCAGCTGCCGGACAGAAACACTTGCAAGTTTTGGCAGAGATTATGAAACTGCGTCGTGCCTGTTGCAATGCTCGTCTGGTCATGCCCGATACTGCGATCGAGAGCGCCAAACTACAACTTTTTGGTGAGGTATTAGGAGAATTACTAGACAATCAGCATAAAGCTTTGGTGTTTAGCCAATTTATCGATCATTTGCACATTATCCGAGACTACTTGGAGGCGCAAAAAATCCCTTACCAATATTTAGATGGCAGCACTGCCGCAGCAGAGCGGAAAAAACGGGTAGATGCCTTCCAATCTGGGGCAGGAGATGTATTTTTGATTAGTCTCAAGGCAGGCGGTACGGGGCTGAACCTCACTGCTGCCGATTATGTCATCCACATGGACCCTTGGTGGAATCCAGCGGTCGAAGATCAAGCTTCAGATCGCGCCCATCGCATCGGACAGCAACGCCCAGTCACCATCTACCGCCTCGTCACGAAGGATACTATTGAAGAAAAAATTGTGGATTTGCATCACCGCAAGCGAGATTTGGCTGATAGTCTGCTTGAAGGTACGCAGATGAGTAGCAAGATCTCGACCGACGATTTGCTGCGGTTGATTCAGGCAGAAACATAAATCCGTTCCGAGTCGATCGTTTTACCCTCGCCACGATCGCTTCTTTGTTTCGGCAAGCTGCTACAGCTACCACTATCTACTCAGAGGCGATCGTTCGGTCATTGTCGTCCTGCGTTGCGATCGCCCATCTATTCCTCCGCAAAACTCTATATCCAAATATTAGTTAATAAAGCGAAACTTAGAGGTTTTTCACTTTTATCCATGAAATTTATGGCGTTGCAATTGCCATCGCCTTTTTTCTACACTACAATAGCTGCGACCTATTGAGTCATAATTACAATGAATAAAGCCGAACTTGTTGATGCGATCGCATCTAAAACTAACGTGACCAAGAAAGATGCTGATTCTATCCTCAGTGCAATAACCGAGACGATCGTGGAAGTCGTCTCCAGTGGCGATAAAGTTTCTTTAGTCGGTTTTGGTTCTTTTGAGCCGCGCCAACGCTCGGCGAGGGAAGGGCGTAATCCCAGATCTGGCCAGAAGATGACAATCCCTGCCACTCGCGTTCCTGGCTTCGCTCCTGGTAAGGTGTTCAAAGATAAAGTTGCTCCTAACAGTTAGCTTCCACGCGCTCGACTCAAAGTGCGAAGCGCAACTAACAGACATTAACTGGTAGAGACAACTTCCGCCGCTGGCTCCTTAGATTTTTCTCAAATAATCCTCACCCCTGCTTCGACAACTTCAAAACCGTCTGCTGTACGTTGCCCCAACTTACCGCTGACTGCCCCACCCCACTCACTAAAAGCCACTGCATCAGCTTCCGCGAGCGCGCCAACTTTTGGCATTAATCAAAGCGGTAAACGTGACTCCATTTTGGTCGGTCAGGGTAATTTCTACCTTTTTATTCTCTGCTGGCTTGACTTGGGGTAGTTCGTTAAACTTCAGCGCGATCTCTGCTCTTGCTATAGTCATGTTACTTTTTCCCTGGAGGATTGCCGATTGTTATTATTTTCTGCTCGTCACATTTTTACCGCATTCACTCTCGCTCTACAACACGCTATGTCGAAAATCTGATTCGTGCGCTCGCTCCATCCAGTGTAGAAAGCTGAGGAATCGAATGAGCGATTCATCTGCTGCTTAAGTTATCAATTCCATAACGTTGCTCCAAAAAAGTCAGTAGCTCTACTTCCAAATCGGTGAGATACGTTTGTCGTCCTAAATGCTGCAATACTGCTTCTGCGCCTCGGTCGAGCAATCCAACCTGACGCAACTGCCTAATTCTTCTGATTGTCGCTGGTAGTTGACGACAAACATTAGGGTCATCGATTGGTCTGAGGTTCTCTGGTTTCATGGCGATTGTGCCATCAAAAACTTCAACCTCAATGGTAAAGTCTTCGATCTCGATCGCAACACATGGATAATTATTGTATCTGCGCTCGCACCCCTCTAACCGAGTCAGGGTAAACACATCACCAACACAGCAAAAGTCTGTAGCATAACCTAATGGCTTTTCCTTCAGCCGTTCGACAATGCCTTTAACGATTTGACTGCTGGGAACTTTGTCTCCAGCAATGGCAACGGCGCTGTACCAAATTTCTCGTTGTTGCGCTGGCTCTAAACTAACTAAATCGCGAACTTGCCGCTCTGAAGTTGGGAGAATTTGCCTACCGCTAGTGCTTGAACTTTTTTGTGCGCCAATGGCGCACAAATTTTCAAAGACGACTGCGGCATCGATTAATTGATAGGAGTGACGGCGATGATATCCAAACCGCTCTTTGCAGTACTCCTCAAATGTCGAATGTGTATTGCGATACAGTTTTTTCTGCTTGAGTTCCCTCAGCGCCGACCCCGCTTCGTAAAATGCTCTTTCCACCTTTAACTCCAGTCGGTGACGCTCCTTTGCCTCGGACTCGCTGAGTTCTTCTAACACTTCCACGTTTGCTACAGGCTGATTCTCCAAATCCAACAGCTCAGACTCTAACTGTATTTCTCGCTCTTGGCAGCTAGGAGTTACTCTTTCCAAGTCGAGCGGATTGCAAGAGAGGGTCACGGCGATCCCTCTTTAATCACATTGGCGAGAGTAATTTCTGGAACCCGCTCTACAAAAGGATTTCTGCTAAAATGCTCTAAGTGCAGTCAGATATTAGAAAATCAAGCCTGAAAGTCACGCGGGATAGGCAATCTCAATTTAGAGTTAGATTTTTCCTTCTTTAAAGTGATTAAAGAGGGGCGATCTCGCGCTCGCTATCAAACTGTACCCACACTTCCGGTAAAGCAAAGCCTAAGTTGAGTTCTTGGAATACTCCTAGCTTCTGGGTCACTTGATGACGCACGCGCTCGCCTCTTCTGAAACTGTGTGCTGCCGTGCTTCGAGTTTGGATGTCATCCTGGGTATCTTTGTGCGATTGAATTTTCGGCATGGTTGTACTGGTTGATTCTTTGACCAAGGCTTCAATTTGTCAACGTCAAGCAATGACCAAAACTAAGGCGACTGCAATGAATCAGCAAAGTGCGATAACTACGTTAAGCTTTCGCTAACGCCACTGCCCATTCCCGTTGTTGTTGACTCTTTCTTTGTTTAATTCTTTCAATTTGCTCTCGACACATTCTCAATCCCGACTCACACACCTGTCGCCCCACATCGAAGCTATCGAGCGAGCGCCTCATGAACTCACCAACTGACACCACAAACCGATTTACACTCACCATCTGTTGCCCTAAGTCATTCCACCAGGTTCCGGTATCTCTCCATCCTCGCGCTGGTAGTGATATGGAAGTAGTGGTGAGGCTCAAATCCTGTCTAACTCTGCATTGTAGCCATGAATGAAGTACCAAATCGCTCCAATGTGGTTGTTCAGCTTTTGGAAAATGATAGGCTTTCTCTTACTAACCGAGAAACGCGCTGTCTGAAGGTATTATTCAACCTTTCAATACGATTAGTTAGACCTGTTTCTTTACCAACTGCTCGATGATATTCATGGGGAATAACTGTCTTGTAAGCCTGCCAAAAATCTGTATAGGCAAAGGCAGATTGCTGATAAATCTTTGGTAAGGAGACCCATAATTTACTAGCAGATTTTCTGGTTCTATCTCCGATATAGCAACCGATAATTTTTCGAGAATTGCGGTCGATTGCTAGCCAGATATAGACCTCATTTTTCTTGCTATTAACAAATGACCACATCTCGTCACATTCAATGGTCAATTCTCCTGTTGACTTTTCTGAAACCTTAATTTGGCGCGGAGTTCGAGCTAGCTTTTGATTGACATAATCTTGCAGCCAAGACCAACTTACTTGAGTCACCCTGGCAATTCCTCGCAGTGATATTCTCTCCAGCAAGAGCCGATCGATCATCTGCTTGGTTTCCTCTGAAACAGATGAATTAGTCGGATCGATCGCAAATTGGCGACCACAGATTTTGCACTGATATTTTGGCTTGCCATTGTGAGTTGAACCATTTTTAATTACATGCTCGGAGCCACAGGTAGGACAGACTCGTTCTGAAGGTTTTCATATATTTTTGGGGATGATTCTATCGCCTCTTGTGTTAATTTAGGTAGTAGTAATACAAATGAGTAAAATAAGGGTAGTGGTATGGAAGTAGTGGTGAGGTAAAACCCTTGCCTCATCAGCATTCTCTATAATATTAGCTAATGGAAATAATCCTCATGTAATCCCCCGCAATTCGGCATTTTTGATGACAACAATTTTGGCTTTCTTATTTTTTACTCATTTGTATTACTACTACCTAAATTAACACAAGAGGCGATAGAATCATCCCCAAAAATATATGAAAACCTTCAGAACGAGTCTGTCCTACCTGTGGCTCCGAGCATGTAATTAAAAATGGTTCAACTCACAATGGCAAGCCAAAATATCAGTGCAAAATCTGTGGTCGCCAATTTGCGATCGATCCGACTAATTCATCTGTTTCAGAGGAAACCAAGCAGATGATCGATCGGCTCTTGCTGGAGAGAATATCACTGCGAGGAATTGCCAGGGTGACTCAAGTAAGTTGGTCTTGGCTGCAAGATTATGTCAATCAAAAGCTAGCTCGAACTCCGCGCCAAATTAAGGTTTCAGAAAAGTCAACAGGAGAATTGACCATTGAATGTGACGAGATGTGGTCATTTGTTAATAGCAAGAAAAATGAGGTCTATATCTGGCTAGCAATCGACCGCAATTCTCGAAAAAAATTATCGGTTGCTATATCGGAGATAGAACCAGAAAATCTGCTAGTAAATTATGGGTCTCCTTACCAAAAAGATTTATCAGCAATCTGCCTTTGCCTATACAGATTTTTGGCAGGCTTACAAGACAGTTATTCCCCATGAATATCATCGAGCAGTTGGTAAAGAAACAGGTCTAACTAATCGTATTGAAAGGTTGAATAATACCTTCAGACAGCGCGTTTCTCGGTTAGTAAGAGAAAGCCTATCATTTTCCAAAAAGCTGAACAACCACATTGGAGCGATTTGGTACTTCATTCATGGCTACAATGCAGAGTTAGACAGGATTTGAGCCTCACCACTACTTCCATATCACTACCGTCCAACGTACACCAGCAACCTTTACTATTTCTTGTAGACTAGTACCAACGGGCGCACTAACTAGATAATAAGTAATTTCTGTTGGGTTTTCTAACTTTCTTCTCGCTAGTACAAAGCGTTGTAACTCGGGGTTTTTTGGATGCTCAAATGTAGCTAATGCCCATTGATATAGCCGTTCCCCCTTCGAACCATTACCAGCACTCAAGGTCTGCCAAGCTGAGGAGTCCATTTTCCTCATAATCGCATCCACCCGATGTTGACTCTTGCCCACCCAGATAGTTTGGTCACGACTTACTGCTAATACGTAATGCAGTCCTCGCGCTTCAATAAATTGCTGTAGCCGATGGTCAGTGCCATACAATGCATCAGCACATACCCATCGTGCCGGAACATTTGCATCTACAGCTCGCAACAGCATTTTTCGTGCTAATTGTAATTTTGTCGCAAATTCTACGTTCTCTGGTACACCGGCTCGTTCGCAACGTTGGCGGTCATTAGTCCAACTTTTCGGCAAGTATAACTCCCGATCAATAAATGTATGACCCACAGAGCTGGCATAAACTAAAAACACTCCGACTTGGCAGTTTTGGGTTCCTCCTGCCGTTCCTGAATATTGTCTTTGTACACCAACTGATTTATCTCCTTGTTTCAAAAATCCAGTTTCATCCACGATTAGTACCGCATTATCATCTCCCAAATGTTCCACTACATAATCTCTCAAATCGTCTCGAACTGCGTCTGCATCCCAAGAAGCACGATTTAATAAATGCTGAAATCTGTAAGGATCTCTATCCCCTATCGCTTCAGCCAATTGCCAGCTGTTTTTTCGCTCTACCGGACTGATTAGTCCTTTGATATATGCCAGCGCTGCAATTCTTGCTTCTAACCGAGCGAAGCGAGGAGCAATACGTTTTTCCAGCTCTTCAAGCTCTACCAATACTGGTTCAACTGCTTGTTTATCCGCTTTGTTTATGTTTGAGTGTAGTAGAACCATAAGATTAAATCTGTTGCTCTACATACATTCTAGCTCTTATCGATCTACAACTGTCGTACTAAGGCGGCAGAGCGTTTTTTTCGCAAACTGCTGAAGAAACAAGGCTTCGTGCCACGAGTGATTGTCACCGATAAGTTAAAGAGCTATGAAGCGGCGAAGAAACGAGTGATGAAGAGCGTGGAGCATCGACAGCACAAGGGGCTGAACAATCGAGCCGAGAATTCGCATCAACCGACAGAGAATACGAGAGCGACGAATGCGACGATTCAAATCTCCAGGGCAAGCGCAACGATTTCTTTCCGCCTTTGGACCGATTCGAGACCACTTTCACCCCAAGCAACATCAACTCACCGCATCACGATACCGAGAACAACTGCGCCAACGATTTGAGGATTGGAGAGAAGTCGCTTGTCCCAAACCTGCTGCTTAAAATTAGCCAAGCCTGCCTACTCAGGAATCATCATGTCGATTTTCGGATTTATTCCTTTAAGTTGACAATGCCATACCAAGCTATGCTAGACGCGACGATCCTAAACAACCGCAAAATCGGAATACAATGAGCATCACCAGCGCTAAACCCACTCCTGTAAAAAACGCGCCATTAATACCAGCAACACCAAATGCGACACCTGTAATCAAGGGACCTAAAGTTTGCCCGAGTCCAAAGAACGAACCATTCACAGCCATAACGGTTGCGAGATACTCTTGAGGTGCGAGTTCGGCTAACAGCGTTTGAATGCTTGGCATTCCAATTCCGACGCCAATACCAAATAGTGTTGTTGGAATTAAAAGAAACCAAAGCGAAGATACAAATGGAATAATTAATAAAGCGACGGCATAGAAGATAAATGAAGCTCGAACCAGCAACGGAGCCGGAAACTTGTGAGTTAATCGCCCCAACTGCGATGAAGCGAGCGTAATTGAAACAGAAACACTCGAAAGAATTAATCCAATCGCAAAGGCGGAAGCGTTAAAAGACTGATTAATTAACTCTGGTAGATAAGTGATATAAGTACCATACAGCAACATAAAATTTGCTGCACTGCCGATAAATAGCCCTAGCAGTTGGCGATTCTTCAGCACTCGTGACGCATTGTTAAGATAAGCTTTTAGACTACGACCGCTCTTCTGCTCCCGATTGCGAAGCATTAATATTACCAGCAATCCGATCGGAATTGCAACAAGAGGAAGTAAGAAGGGGTAGTACCAGCCCCAAACGGCTAAAGCACCACCTAATGTTGGATAAATAGCTGTTCCCACACTGCTGATACTGGAGTTGTAACCCATTGCCGTTGCCCGCTGATCCCCAACATAGAAGTCTCCAATTAATGTTAAGCTCAACGACAACAGGGGTGCAGCTCCAATGCCTTGCAGGCATCGTAGTACCAGCAACACCGAAAGGTTGGGTGCGATCGCACAGGCGGCTCCAGCAATCGCAAATAAAAACAAAGCTGGAATCAGAATTTTCTTTCGACCCAGGCGGTCGGCAAACACACCAATCACTGGTCCTAATAGTAGAGTTGGCAAAGTAAAAACAGTGACCAGTAACCCAATATTCTGAGGCGCAATTTTGAGCGCTTGAGCCAGGGCAGGAAAAGCGGGTGTCACGCTAGAAACACCCAGGACTGCGACAAGCGAAACTGCACAAATAATCTGGAAGTTGCGATCGAAGTACAGGTTAGAGGGTTGGGAGAATCGGTTCGCTTGAGGTGGCTTCATAATTTCCGAAAGTGAATTAGTTAAAGAACTTGATACCGTGCTTTTTAGCGATCGAGACAATTTTCTCAATATCGACTATATCTGGACGGCGAGTTGGAGAGGGTGCGATCGTTGGATCAGCTACCCAAGTTCCAACCTCTTCTAGAAAGTCTTGAAAGCCTGTAGAAGCTGTCACGACTAGCACCTTTCCTAACTCTGCTCCAATGTGTCTGTAGCTGTGAACAATTCCAGGCTGCACATGTACAAAATCGCCTGCTCTCACTTGAATTGAGTCGTTCGACTGAATACCAAAGAACTCAAATTCTCCAGAGATAACGTAGAAGTTTCCTGCAACGTCAAACGTATGTTTCTTCAAGAGAAATGCCAAGCCTTGATGTGGTGGATGGGTAATTTCAATAATCGAGACATCTTTCAACGTATTCTCGAAGGTATGCTTGAACGTAAATAAATCTTTACCGATCGCCACCGTTCTACCTTCGTTCGATCTGCTCAAGCTAATACCTGAATCTGACGAGACGGCGATTGCACTAGAGCAAAAGGCAAGCGCGACAAAGAAGATGGACATTGACAAAGTAATAATGACTTTTTTCATCGGTAACTTAACAAGGATTAAAAGTTGAAAACGGTTCGTAATGTACCTGTCACGATTGTGCCGTTGCTATCTTGATTACCTGGATCAATAACAATTTGAAGTAAAGGTGTAACGCGAATGTTATGGTTGATTGGCAAATTGTAGAACAATTCAATATTAGTTTGAGTAGCATTTCCAACAGCATTGTCAATAAAGGGCTGACCAACGGCAATTCCGGTTAAAGCGCCAGGAACGAACAAGTCTTGAAGTGAAATACCTGCCATCCAGTAGTTTGGATGAATGTCGCCAAGGGTTGTATCAGGATAGCTGCCATAGCCGTAGCGACCAAATATCCCAAACTGGTCACTCAAAGCAAGATTAAAATTCGCTGCAAGCACATCAAAGTTGCTACCAAACACTTCACCGCCGCCATATTGCAAACGCATGGCAAACGCTTTACTAGGAGCATACTCTAGTTCGACAATGCCTTGGCGAGGATCGCCAAATAAACTGCCTCTAGAACCGCCACCGCCGGTTGGAAACAGCCGCACGTCTTCAGGTCTGCCACCGCCAAATAAGCGATTGTTCTCAGGAAAATTCTCTTCGGCGCTCGTCGCGACATATACAGCTCTTAGCGTCAATGCTCCTTGACTTGGGTTCCAAACAACTCCTGCCCCTGCCCCTAAAGGACGAGGAACTAAAAAAAAGTTGTTGATAAACATTTGAGTCGAAAAATCTAGCGAACTATTGTTAGCAAAAGAGTTCTTGTCAATGATATCGAACGCAGAAAACCTTGAACCAATCGTGACTTCTAAATCTGGAGTAGGACTGAATCTATAGTACGCGCGAGAGACGCTGAAGGTGTCATCTACACCTTGCTGCGTGAAATCTAAGACGCTACCTAAACTCGGTTCAAGTACACCTGTTACGTTATCTTCGGTGCGATCGCTCCCAGTAACAATCCGAACTTGCAGCAAATCATCACCCTGAAAGCTAGTGTTGAGATTGAATGTTGTTCGGTAGAGAAAAGTTGGATTGGGGTCATCTTGAGCAATCAAAGCACCTCTGGGGGCAATGATGCGATTGCCCTCAAAGCCACCTCCATTTAGCGCAAAAATTACTTGCCCAGATAAGCGAGTAGTTGTCGAAAACTGGTTTGCTTCTACCCCAGCGGTACGAGCTTCTAGACTATCCACTCGACTCTGCAAAGTAGTTAATTCTACAGCAAACTCTTGTTGAAGTCGCTGTAGAATTTCCAAATCTTTTGAAGAGATTGACTCTGACGCTCCAGTTGCTATCAGTTCGCTGATTCGTTCAAGCACTGCATTTAATCCAGCCGCAAACTCATAGCGAGTCAGGGTTTGTCTCCCACGAAACGTCGAATCTGAATAGCCAGCAATGACTCCATAGCGTTCAACTAAGGATTGGAGTGCTTGAAATGCCCAATCCTGCGGTTGCACGTCTGAAAGTTGTGAGACTGGCATGACTTGAGCAATACTTCGACCGCTTTGAGTCGTTTGCGCTTGTGGATTTTCCTCTAAAGCTCCAACCGTTGTAGCAGTTGCCTGAATGGCGTTCTGAACGGAAATTGGAATGAGTGCGCTAGCCGACTCCAAAGCAGATTGAACTGTCAAATTCAGAAAACCGACTAAGATGTAGAGCGTAATTTTCATTACTCTGGGATGATTTTAGGAGACTATTCTTGCAATCGTTACAAATTCAGGTTTGGACAAATTGCGGCTCCAGAAATGGATAGTCGGTATATCCCTTCTCCCCGCCGTCATAGAAGGTCGTGCGATCGGGCTGATTCAAACGTGCATTCAACTGGAATCGCCTAGGTAAATCTGGATTGGCGAGAAACAGTTGACCAAAGGAAACTAAGTCTGCATTGCCAGCCGCTAAAACTGCATTTCCTGTAGTTTGGTCATAGCCGCCATTGGTAATTAGCGTTCCTTGATACCGCTGACGAAAATGAGTTATCGGAATCGCCGTACCGCCATGCCGCAAGTCTGCTTCGGTCGCTTCCATCAAGTGTAAATATGCTAAATCAAATTGATTGAGCGCTTCTACAACATAACCAAATGTTGCGGCTGAATCAGAGTCGTGCATACTGTTGAAAGTGTTGCTGGGCGAAAGCTTAATTCCCACTCGCCCAGAGGAGGCGGAACCCTCGCTTCCCCAAACCCTGCATACTGCTTCAGTGACTTCTAGCAAAAACCGCGCTCGGTTTTCGATCGAGCCACCATATCGATCGGTTCGCTGGTTCGAGCCGTCTTGCAAAAACTGATCGATGAGGTAGCCGAAAGCGCCATGCAGTTCGATGCCATCAAAACCCGCTGCGATCGCATTTTCTGCACCTTGACGGAACTGTTCGACGATTTTGGAGATCTCTTCAGTTTCTAGCGCTCTTGGCGTGACAAATGAACTTCGCCCCTCAAGAGTGTAAGCTTCACCCTCAGCTGCAATTGCAGAGGGTGCAACAGGCAATGCCTGATTTTCTTGAATCGACGGATGAGAAATTCGCCCGCAGTGCCAAAGTTGTAGAAAAATTCGTCCGCCCTGTGCATGAACGGCATCGGTCACGAGTTTCCAACCTGCAATTTGTTCGGGCAAGTGAATGCCGGGACTGCGAGGATAGGCGCGACCTTGCGGTGATACCTGCGTACATTCAGTGACGATTAATCCCGCAGTTGATCGCTGCGCGTAGTAGGTTGCATTCAACGGCACGGGCGCATTGCTAGCTCCAGCCCGCATTCGCGTCATGGGAGCCACGACCATCCGATTTGGGAGGAGGTAAGGTCCAAGCTCGATTGAGTCAAAAAGTGTCGGCATCATTAGCAATTCCTGTTCTTGATTCACGAGAATTCATGAAGGCGCGGATGCTGCCTCAAGCTGCTGCATCAACCCGAAGCGATCGGTCACGTCCCAGTGTTCTTGCAGCTTGCCGTCAACGACTCGAAAAATATCTATACTGGGAAATTGAACTGGTTTTCTAGTTGCAGTAATATTCATCCAGGTACCTGCATGAACGCCACTGACTGTTGCTCGAACCACAACTTTATCGTTCTCCGCGATCAAATCATCGATCTTGATATTGAAGTTAGAAAAGACGTTGTGGCTGTTCTGCATTTCCTGGACAATACCTTCTCGACCTTGAGCAGTGCCCTTGCTATGTTGCACTAGATCAGTGGCAATCAGTTCGTCTGCAACGTCAAAGTTGCCTTGATTAATTAGCTCGTCATAATAACGGCGAATTACCGCTTTATTCTGCTCCAGCATTGAGCTTGTCGAAGCCGAGCGAACAGGTTGACCCTGAATTGTAACGATGCTGCTAAAGGTGAGCAGGCTGACAACTAGCAAGAGTAGAGTTGGCAGGAATTGCCTAAAAACTCGATTGAGTTGCAACTGATTTCGATACTGTTTTGACTCGCGATTCATTATATCCTCTTTTAGTTTTTGCTTTGCTCAGATCCGCGTCTAGCAAGCGTACCTGAGCAAAGCTTGCCGTTGAGATTTAGCCCGATCAACTAATTAGATTGCACCACAACTTTGCCTGTTACCCCTGCATTTTCGTAAGGCTCACAGACATATGTGTACTCTCCAGCCGGCACATTAAAGTCTTTGCGAAACGATTCTTTTGGGTTATTCAGTAGCTCTTGATGCGAAAGGTAACTGAACAGTTCGCTATCTGCTATCTGATTTTCGTCAGCAGGAGTTGGATAGCGATTAAATTTGACCTGATCGAAGACAACATTACAAGCGGTACCCGCAGTCAGATTGTTGCTCCACTCAACATAATCTCCAGATTTGATCGTGACGGTAGCAGGTTCAAATACAGGTTTTCCTTGTTTTTCAGCGATCAAAACTTTTGCCGCAGAAGCCCAAGCAGCACCGGACATTAGATTGAATGCACAAGCCATGATTAAAACCATCAGCGCGATCGCTTTCACTGCACGAGCAACAGATTTGAGTAGATTCGACATGATTGAATTCTCCAAAAAATAATAGTAGGTTTTACACTTTGCCGTTGCTAGATTGACTTGCTTTCCAAGCTGCATAGTAAGTTTCAATCTCATCAACGATCCCGGTATGACGCGGACTCCAGCCTAGAAGGCGGTATGCCTTGCGGGAGGTGATGAACTCATTCTGATCAAACCAAACACTGGTTAAATCGTCTTCTTGCGGCGGGGCAAACTCGATCGCGCCTTTGTAGCCTGCGGCTTTAAGACAAGCTTGCATCACTGCCACACACTTGGGGCGCTGCTCATCGGCGACGCAAAAGATTTCACCATCAATCGCCGCACCACTTTCAGCTACGCGCACATACGCTTCTGCCAGATCGCTGATGTGAACCCAACTCCAGCCCTTCTCGCGATCGCCCCGATAAATTGCTTTACCCTGTTCTCCCATCCCAAACCAAGTGGCACTAACGCTGGAATGTCCGTCTAGCCCATACATGAAGCCGGGACGTAAGACGACTTTGTGACAGTCGAGAATTGGCATGGCGAACAGCTCTTGCTCCATGTCCATGCGGTAGGCAAGTTTATGTTCGGGGTTGGCAGGTGTGGTTTCATCCATCACCCGTTCTGGACGTTTGCCATAGATCGAGCAGCCTGTGGTGTAAATGAACAATCGCTTTCTCGGCGTTGCTTGTGCCACTTGCCTGAGCGTTTCAAACAGCTTCAAATCTGCTTCTTGTGGAGCTTGAAAATCCATCATTGCGTGGATCAGCACATCGCTGTTTTCGAGGTACTTGCGGTAAGTTTCAGGCTGTTTGATGTTGCCGATCGCCAACTCTATCTCATAGCGCTGCAAGTCTTTAGCACGAGGTTTGTTGTTATCGCGCACCAAGCCATACACATGATGTCCGGCTTGGCGCAGGGCGATCGCGGCATAGAATCCGGCATACCCAGTTGCACCAGTTACTAATACTTTCATATTGTTTCTCCATTAACCAACTGTGACAATACCGCCACTGACTTCGACCAAACTACCCGTCATAAAGCTGCCGTCGCTTGATGCCAGCAGTACGTAGACGGGCGCTAGCTCTTCGGGTTGACCGGGGCGCTGCATCGCCGATTGTGCGTCAAACTTCGACACTGCATCAGGATCAGAAGATCTAGTGGGAATGATCGGAGTCCAAACGGGTCCAGGAACAACCGCATTGACGCGAATTTTGCGCTCAGCAAGATTGAGCGCTAGCGATTTTGCAAATACATGAATTGCGCCTTTGGTGGAGCTATAATCTACCGGCATGGGATTCCCCATCAGTGCCGTTGTGCTACCTGTGTTGACAATTACATCTCTCTCGTGAAGATGGGGCACTGCGGCTTGCGCCATGAAGAAATAGCCCAAAATATTAACTTCAAAAACGCGACGGATCTGGTCTTCTGGGATTTCTTCAAATTTGTACTGGGTTTGCTGGAAAGCAGCATTGTTGACGAGAATATTCAGCTTGCCAAACTGAGCAATTGTTTCTTCGATCGCCACCTCACACTGACTTTTAACTCCCACATCTGCCAGGGCAAACGCATCTAAATTCATCAGAGAATATTCGTCGTATTTTCAACTTCACCCGACCCTATGTCTACACTAGTTCTTCTCAATAAAGTGGAGATTGTTGCAAATGAGTTCAACTCAATTTCTTCTCAATAAGCCTCAGTTTATTGCAATTAATGTCAATAAACCTAGTAATTTCCTACCTTATTGACATGATGCGTTTGCCCTGCCACATCTGCCTTAATAAGATGGCAGCGCCGCCCATACTTTTCCACGTGTTGGCGAGTCGTGTCAGCATCATCGTCGTTCTTGTTGTACAACACTGCGACATCTGCGCCTTCCATTGCAAAGGCAATCGCCACTGCCTGTCCAATACCGGAATCTGCACCTGTGATAATGGCAACTTTATCAACTAGTTTACCTGCGGCTCGATATTTAGACATATCGTAGTCAGGTTGCACTTGCATATCCGATTGTCCGCCTGGATAGTCGAGCGTCTGAGCAGGAAGATCGCCAGATTTAGGTCGTGATTCAGTGCTCTTCATGATTATTCCTATAAGTTATAGTTGTGTTTCACCGTGCGACATAACCGCCATCAACACTTAGTGGATGCCCAGTGATGAATAACGATTGATCTGAGCAAAGAAACAGAACGGCGTTAGCAATTTCTTCGGGTGTACCTAAGCGACCGCTAGGGTTTTGTTTGGCAACGTCGTCTTTGTCCTGTCCATATTTGTCCAACATCCGAGCTGATTGTCCGGCATTGTCAATCACACCAGGGTATACAGCATTGATGCGAATACCAGAAGAAGCATATTCCAATGCTACCGATCGCGTTAATCCCAAAACGCCATGCTTAGCTGCAACATAGGGAGCCATGTTTGGAAAGCCAACCAGTCCTGCCATTGAGGAAGTATTAACGATCGCGCCTCCACCCTGCTCGAGCATCTGCTGAATCTCATACTTCATGCACAGCCACACACTTTTGAGGTTGGTGGCAATCACCTTATCAGACTCTGCTTCTGGTAGTTCGATAAAGGGTTCTAATGTGCCTTCGATTGCCGCATTATTAAACGTACAATCGAGCCGACCGTATTTCTCAACTACAGTGTTCATTAACTGTTTAACATCGCTTGCCTGCGTTATATTGGCTTTCAAAAACAATCCTTTAGCTTCGGCTTCTTGAATTAACCGCACCGTTTCTTGCCCGTCGTCTTCTGATATTTCAGTAGTATCGCATTCGTGCGACCAATTCTAGAAGTGCTACCTGTTACCAGGACAACTTTTCCTGCAAACGTGTTCATAATGATTTGTGGTTAAACACTACACTATCTACTGCAAGGATTGGTTTATCTCAGTTATCTAACCGAGAACTAGAATTAAGAAATTCTGAACTAAAAGATCAACTAACAATTACTAGCATAGTAGTCGTACTTAGAAATGTCTTTAACAAATCTTGCGAATGTTTTTTGAATCTTGCGGTTTGCCATAATCTCTTACTTTCGACAGAGCTAAAGTTTTTGTTTGTATTGAGTTGGAGTAATGCCTGTATGCTTGCGAAAGAAGTTTGTAAATTGTCCCTGGCTCGAGAAGCCCAAGTGATTGCTAACTTCAACAATTGATTGACCGGGCTGTGCTAACAATCGTTTTGCCAACTCAACGCGTTGTTGTACTACATATTGCCACAAGGTTACTCCTGTCACTTGTTTGAATATTCGAGAAAAATGGTACTGACTCATGCCTACAGTTGTTGCGATCGCCTCTAGCGATAACTCCTCAACTAAATGAGCGTGAATATATTCCTTCGCTTGTTTAATTCTTACGTCTTCAATCGACTCTGTAGTGTCTTGAATTTTGTATTTTTGAGTTGTGTAGAACTGTAATAAGTGAGCAACAAGAGCAACGCCTAATGCCTCTGCATAAAATCTACTACCTGCTGAATCAGTTTGCAAGGCAGTTTTAAGGGACAATCCAATCTGATGAATGAGTGGATCTGTTTGGGCAAAATGTGGCAACAATTCAATATCGTTGGCATCAATAGAGTTAGGAACAGACCGTGTTAGAAAAGACGGCTCAAGACTGAGCAAAATTAAACCTTGTTCCCCTTTTGAGTGAATCCAATGACGAGTATAGGCAGGCACAACACAAACATCTCCAGCACGAATCTGTTCTTGCTTAAAGCGAGCGGCTAATTTACGTTCTGCCTCTACAACTCCCTTAGTTTGAATTGCCACAACGTGCTGAGTTGGATAATGCTCTGGAGTTTCATGCAATGGAGAGTTGTGATATTCCAAGTATATTCCATTCCAATCAGCTTGATGACTTGAAAATAGATTTGGCTGTGAAAGCACTTGTGACGTTGCTGCTGACTGACTAAAATTAACCGCGATTGTTTTGTTTGCCGCCATAGTTGTTTAATTCTTAATGATTTAAGGACTGTAATAGCTGTGAAACTAAACTACTGATTCATCTTTTCGTAGATTGCAACCAAGGAGGAAGAGGAGCGCATTAAATAATTAAATATTCATAGTTTTAGCGTGGAGTCTATGATGACTGGAACATTTGCAATGAAACCGTAAATGAGGACTTGATTTTCTGGCTATCCCAAATGTTTAGCAATTGCTTCGAGTAAAACTTCCCAAGCGTGAACTGAGTGATACCCAACAAATAAATCGTTTAGCAAAATCAGAATAAAAACTTTAGTAACATCATTAGTGAATAATTTAACCAGTGTTACACCGCGATCAAGTTTGTCAAATTTTGTATTGAATGTTGTGTTTAATTACAGAAAGAACTGTATTGTTCGCTGTATCTCAAGTCAAAAGCAAAGCAATTATTGGTAATGTTCTAGATCGATTGCTTTTGCTTTAATACAGATGAACCAAACTCATAGCAGTTGACGAATAATCCAATCACTAGGTCATGCATCTCCTCAGTCTTGGAAAAGCAAATTGTCTTTCGAGCCAATCGCTTAATTCTTGTTCTTAATCTCAAATGCTTTTGCTCAATTCTTTGAGTCTTTCGTTTACCGATTTCGTGGGACTCTGTTGGTAGGTGCCGTTCATATGCTCCCCACCCATCTGTACAATACTTTTTAATCCCGATTGGCTCCAGTAGTTTCTTGAGTTGGAGAAAAACTTGATCTTTTCGTCGACCAAACACATAAGCTAGGACTTTTCCATTGCGGCGGTCGATGGCATGCCATAACCACCTGGGGTTACTCTTTCTACCTACGTAGCTCCACATTTCATCTAGCTCTGACTCTTCAACACCAGCTGCTTGAGTCACCTCAACTCGGATAATTTCTACTTCCACACTCTCAGGTTTTAGCTGCTGTAGGAGTTTTTGATTCACTGGCTTGAGGAGTGCGAGTTTTTTTTAATTCCTGAATGACTGTCGTGAGACTGATATGTAATACTCTAGCGATATCTCTTACCCCGCTACCGTTGAGCGTCATCTCCACAATCTGCTGCTTGACTTCTCGTGTCCTTCCTGGATAAGTCTGGGTTAAAACAAAAGTGCGGTAGGGACAATCGACGTTTTGGCAGCAATAGCGTTGTTTGCCTACTGGCGACTTACCGTATTTAGTCACCTCTGTGCTATGGCAATGAGGACATTCAATCGCTACCCAAACAGTCATAAGGTTTGACCTTAACTCAGCTTTTTACTCATTATACTCAACCAACCGATCTAAAACATGACCCTCACCGCAATACTCAGTTAATATCTGATTGGGATCGAGCATTGGATGAATAAGCAAATTGGGAAACGCGATCGCTTGTCGTCTGGCGGTGTTCTTCGCGTCCGTTGGCTGCCGCTGTTTCGTCCCCTTGAGCCACTGCTGACCAAGGTGCTGAGAGCAACCACAGTCGCTGTTCGATTACCTGAAGCACTTCTTCGTATAAGGCAGATGTTTCCACATCTCCCCACTGAGCTGTTTGAATGCTAAATTGCAGTAACAACTGAGCATACAGTGCCAGCCGCTGTGCCACAGCCGCGACGTGTTCCGAGCTTTCGGTTGTGTCGTGAGGATATTCTGGTAATTGCGATCGCTCTGCTGCGACTTTAGCTGTAGCGCGCGCTAATCCCCTATAAGCCGTGAGCCAAAAGGCGAAGATATCAATGTATTCTTCTAGTTGGGTTGCCATTTCAGCAAATAATTCCTGCAATGGCTCGCAGTTGTCACCCGCGATCGCGTTGTACTGAGCCTGTTTAATTTGAGTTTTCAAATCTATTGTGGTAGCCAAAGTGCGGTTGAGCAATTCAATAACTTGCACCTTAGTAGCTACAGAAATCTCGTTTAGGTTGAGTAATGAATATGGCTGGTAGGGAATGTCGCTCATAGTTTGCTACTTTCCAATTGGATAAATGAATGGCGCTCAATAATGTTTTTCTGTTGGTGTTAAGGTTATCTGTAACAGGCATTTTCAAAGGACATCCCCCGCTGCTCTCGGACGCGGCGAACCATCGGTGTATCTAATCCACCTGGCGAAATCGAAGTAATCCGAATGTTGTCTTTGGCATATTCCAATGCTGCAACTTTGGTTAATCCCAGAACAGCGTGTTTACTGGTGCTATAGGGTCCGATTTCGGCAAAACCTTTGTGACCGGAAACGGAAGCTGTGTTTACAATACAGCCATCCCCTTGCTTTAACATCTGCGGAATCTCATACTTCATGGCTAGAAAGATCCCGAGAGCGTTGGTGTTGATTGTGTCAAGAAGTCAGCGATAGGCTGTTCGTGCAATCTAGCTAGTTTGGGATTTACGCTCCCAGCATTGTTGAAAGCGATGTCAAGTCTGCCGTACTTCTGAATGCAATTGTCGATTAACCCTCTTTAATCACTTTAGTGGTAGGAAATTCTGGAACCTGCTTCAGATAAAGAGTGTGGTAAAGCTGCTACAAACCTCTCTTCTGTCACCCTGACGGGAGAAAAATCTAAAAGCCTTGCTATATCTAGGATTGGCTCTTTTGTCATTTTGAAACGAGTAAAAGAGAAAACTCCCACTGTGTAAGGGTTTCAGAATTTACCTCTGAGAAAGTGACAGAAGAGGGAAACGAAGGAAAGTGTTAGGAATAAGAGCGTGAAAGTTATACACAGCGAGCGTTCTGAAATTTTAGAAAGATTTTTTCTTACCTAGAGTGATATGAGAGGGTTAAGCTCTTCACCTCTGTCTCAAGCCTCACGTCTGCTTGTTGATAGATTGCCTCGCCGCCAAAATTGCGAATGCGAGATTCAACCTGTTTGCCTAAGTTGGCTCGTCGTCCACAAAACATCACCTTTGCCCCTTCTCTAGCAAACGCATAGGCAGTTCCTTCGCCAATGCCGGATGTGGCTCCGGTAATTAACACAGTTTTGTTAGCAAACTTGCCTTTTGGATTCATTGTCATTCGAGCAGCAACGGGTTTTTGGGTGTTTGCTTGGGCTTGAGAAGCGATCGTCGTCGCTGCTCTTGCTGCCCCGATTGCGCCAACCGCGATGATTTGACGACGCGATAACTCTGACATGGTTTTTCCCTAGTAGATGTCAAAATAGTAGAATTTTTCATTGACGCTTGTTGATTTCTAGAAGACTACTGAGTAACACTTCCAAATTTTGAGTTTCTTCACAGCGAACACCAACGAAAAAAGTCGGCGTTTTTTCTACCCCGTTGCGTTTACCGCTTTCAATATCTGCTTGAATGCGCCCGAGGTGAAGGTGTTCTGCCATGCCCCGCAAAAAAGGCGGGATCTCCAGCCCCAGGCAATCGGCATACTGTACTAAATCGCTGTCTTCCAGCTGTTGCTGATGCGCGAATAGTTGTTCGTGCATTTGCCAAAACTTGCCTTGTGCCGCCGCTGCTTCTGCAGATTCAGCCGCTCTAAGCGAACGAGGATGAAGTTGCGGTTGCGGAAAATGACGAAACACGATGCACAGCCGGTCTTCTAGCTGTGGTAACAGCGATTGAATCGACCTATGTGCTTGTTTTGAGTGTACGCATTGGTAATCGCCATACTCAATCAAGATAATTGCGGCAGTGGCTGACCCGCATAGATGGTCGCCGTCATTCAGTGGCAGGAGCGCAGCAAAGCTAGAAGCGGGCAAATTCATCAGTGGGGGTTGCCTGAGTTGAGATTCCCCTTATCCTACGAAGCCTATTAATACTTGTCACTGACCAGAAATTCAGCCTTTTTCCTGTACTTAAGATCTGGTTTCGAGTCGTGCTAGCCCGCGCTTGAGAGCCAGTAAGACTGCTTGAGTGCGATCGCTGACACCTAGTTTGGTGAAAATATTGTTAGTGTGAAATTTGACAGTACGCTCGGCAATACTTAAACTTGCACCAATTTCAGCATTACTCTGACCGACAACCAGCAATTGCAGTACTTCCAATTCGCGCTCGGTCAACTCAATAAACTTGATGCGTTCTGCTAGCTTTTTGGCGATTGCAGGTGGGATATAGTTATCTCCTTGATGCACTTGATGAATCGCCTGAATTAAGTTATCTGCTGTAGCATCTTTAAGCAAATAGCCGCTGGCGCCTGCTTGCAAGCCGCGATAAATATCTTCATCGCCGTCGTAGGTAGTAAGGATGATGATCCGGGCAGTCGGATAGCGCGAGCGAATCTGGGCGATCGCATTTACGCCATCAAGTTGCGGCATTCGTAAATCCATTAGCACCACGTCCGGCTGATGCTGCTCGTACAGTTGAACGGCAATTTGTCCGTTAGTAGCTTCGGCAACGACGTGCAGATCCGGTTCATCGTTGAGGATGGCAGCGAAGCCTTCACGCACAACTGCGTGGTCTTCGGCAATCAAGAGCGAGATCCGGGAGGGGTAGTTTGGGTTGGATAAATTATCTGGAGCGCTCGACACTATCTGCCTCATCCTTGTCAATTTTTATCTATTCTGGCAAAGAGGTACAATCACAACCACTTCGGTTCCCTGCCCGATGCGGCTCGTCAGGCTGAACTGACCGCCAATCTGCTCCGAGCGCTCCTGCATTCCGACTAAACCAAATCCAGCCGCGAACGAGTGCGAGCGCCGGTCGAATCCTCTGCCATCATCCGCGAGCGACAACTGCACTTGGGTAGCGTCAAACCGCAGTTGAATCGTCACAGTTTGTGCTTGGGCGTGGCGTAGGGCATTGCTGAGTCCTTCCTGCCCAATCCGGAGCAGGTTTGTTTCAATTTCGAGCGGCAAGCTGCAAGGCGTGCCTATGACTTGCACTACAGCTTGGGTGGAAGTGCCGCTGGTCATCTGCTGCGCTAAACGACTTAGAGCAGTTGGAAGATCTCCTGATTCTAGCGCTTCTGGACGTAGTGCCCGCACCGAGCGCCGTGCTTCGGCAAGTCCTGTGGCAGCAAGGTCACGGGCACGAGTAATGTGATTTTGGGCAGAACTCAATTGCGCGGTTGCGAGTTTGCGTCCAGTGGCTTCTAGCTGCACGATGATACCCGTGAAGGCTTGAGCAAGGGTATCGTGAATTTCACCTGCCATGCGGTTGCGTTCTTCGAGTAGAGTAGTTTGTTTGGCTTGCTGCATCAAGTCTGCCGTTTGCAAAGCTAGGGCTGCGTGGTGAGCAAACGTGCGGCACTGTTCAAAGCGAAATCCAGTTGGTTTCTGTTTAGCGGTGAAGGCAAGCCCTACAAACCCCAAAACTTGTTCGCCAATTGTCATTGGAACCATCGGAATTGTTCTGTGTCCCTGCTGCTGATGCCATGCAATTGAGAATTGCCAATGGAATTGTGAGGATGCCTGCTCTAGGTCAGTCCAAACAATCTCTTGGTTTTGAAGCTGCTGCCAAAATGGGGTGAGGTCTACCGGAATCGGAGAACGCCACAGCTCGACACGCGGGTCAGTTGCAATGTCAATCACTTCCCCATTCATCACGATAGCAGTTGCCTGTAGGGTATGGCTAGCAGGCTGGTAAACAAAGATAGCGCCTGATGCTGCATCACTTGCCCAAATTGCTTCTTGCAGTGTCGCAATCAGGAAACGGTACAAGTTATCTGTCGTAGTGAGGTGCCTGACGGAGCGCCGTAGAGCATCATTGGCTTTCGCTAATTCTGCTACCTGTTCGCGCGCCGCTTTTTCTTGTTCATTAGCAATCGCCGCAAGTTTTGCTTCTTCTGCTAGTCGTGTTAGTGCTAACGCTAAAGCCATTTGATGGTTAAGTGCGTGGATCAACTCCGTTTGCCCCAGTGTTAGGGTCGTGCGATCGCGGAAGGCTAAGCCTAGAAATCCGACGGGGCGATTGCCTGCCACCAGTGCTTGACCAGCATGAGCAAGATGACCCATCTTCTGATGCCAAGCAATCGTATCTGTCCAGGTGTATTCATCTGGCTTGTCTGCAGTTTGCCAAAACAAGCGACGTTGCTCAACTAAAACTTGAAATGCAGGCGTGATATCAGCCAAAAAACCTGCCTGAAAACTAGCTGGATCGTCAGGGTGTCCGTGAGGGTACAGCACTCCATCCCGGACACAGGCAAGCTGTTGAAGTTTGTTGGTGGTGGACTCGTAGTGAAATAGATGAGCTGCACAAGCACCCGACTGTTGGCAAATTTCTTGCAGGGTTGCATTCAAAAATTCTCTCACGTCCTGAGTTGCAGCTAACTTGGCAAGCGTTTCTCGCAAGGCAATATTAGCTTTTGCCAATTCTGCTGCCCGTTCTTGAGCAGCGAGTTCTTGTTCCTTGGCGATCGCCATTTCCACAGCGCGATCGCGGACTTGGTTAGATAATCGGCTAGCTTGCACTGCCAGAGCAAGTTGCTTGGCGAGGGCTTCAGCCAGCAAGATCTCTGTCTCTGTAAAGGGCTGGTTTAGCGTGCGATAGACGATCAGCGCCCCATCCGCTTTGCCATCGACCAGGAGCGGTTGGTTGAGTTCCAATTCCCAACCTTGAGAAACTGCAAAAGTATGAAATTCGGGTACTGTATTGGCAATTGTGTGATCGATGATTACCGAACGAGTACGATTGTGGACGGTTGTACCCTGCAAATGCTCTAGTGGTACTGTGAAGCCATTGATAAGCCGAAGTAGTAAAGGATGTTGTTGTGGATCGAGCAGTTGCAGTTGGGTTGGGTTCAATACTGTTCCTTGACTGAACCAATAGCGCAGGTAAACGATCTCGTCTTGACTATGTTCATAGTAACCACAATCGGTCGCATTAAAGGTTTGTGCCACAATCTTCAACACTGCGGGGATGAATTCGTCGAAACTGCTCAAAGAACCGAGGGTATCGATTGTTTGCTGCAAGGCCTCATTAGAACGAGCTAGTTCTGCTGCCCGTTCCTGTGCTGCTTTCTCTCGTTCCTTGGCGATCGCTGCCTGTTTCGCTTCTTCTGCTAGTCGTAGCATCTCCACTGCCATCGTCATTTGCTCGGCTAATACACGCAGCAGTGCGAAGCTTCTTCCTAGTGGTGGCTCTTCCTGTGCAAAGCCAAGTCCCAGCCAGCCCAGTAGCCGATCGCTAATTCGCATCGGCACGAGGCGGATGGCGCGATTGCCTTGTTCGCGATGGAATGCTTGAAAACTTAGAGAATGAAGCGGATCGTCGGGCAGGACTGCCCAGGCAGACTCTGATTCCAGGATACGTTGAGCCAGGAGGCGCAATTGAGGTGAGAATGGCGATAACAGCGTGCCGCGCTGCGCTTGAGTTTCTGGGGATACCCACCCCGCTTTGTCAAACAGGACGGCGTGGCGCACAAAATCTCCCTCAATCAAGTCAATTGCACCACTGTGCGCTCCCGATACTTCCAGGGATACCTTAAGCATTTCTGCTAGAAAAGAGTCGAGATTATCTAAGCGTGCCAGTCCAGCAATGGCATTGCCTAATGCTTCATTTGCCTTAGCTAGTTCTGCAACTCGCGCTTGTTCTGCTTCTAGTAAAGCTTGCTGTGTTTCGCGTAACTGTGTAATATCGACTTGGCTCACCCACGTACACACTACACACCCCTGAACGATCGTACTTGCAGCACTACAGAGGAAGTTACGCTGATGTCCATAGCGATCGATTTCTACCGTTTCAGCTCGTAGAGCTGAATGCCCATTTTCTACGTATGCACGCATTGCTGCCTGTGTCAACTCTGAGTTGCAATCGTGCAGCTCGCTCAACTTAACCCCAATTAAATCTTCTGTTTTTTCATACCCATACATAGCTGCAAATGCTTTGTTTGCCTCAGCCATGTAAACTGACTGATAGCACAGGTCTAACTGTTCGTCTACGGATAGAGTAATAGGAATCGGCTGAGAGTACCCAAAGCGCACAATCCCTTCACTGCTGAGTTCAAACAGGGTGCGATAGCGTTCTTCGGATTCCGAGAGGCGAGCGAGTGTTTGTTGCAATTGGGCATTGTGGCGTTCGAGTTCTTGCGATCGTGCTTGTTCTGCTGCGAGTAAAGCTTGCTGTGTTTCGCGCAGTTGGGTAATATCAATTTGGCTCACCCAAGTACCCACTACGCACTCGTTCTCAATCGTACTTGCCGCACTATTGAGAAAGTAACGCTGGCGTCCGTGGCGATCGAATTCTACTGTTTCAATGCTGCGGCAAGCGTACTGGTTCTCAATCCAATCACGCATTGTTGCTTGAGTTACTTCTGAGTGGCGATCGTGTAAATCGTTCAGCGTTAACCCGAGCATATCTTCCACTTTCTCATACTCAAACATCCGAGCGTAGGCATCGTTTGCTTCAGCAACATAGATTGAGCGGTAGCACAACTCTAGTTGTTCGTCAATCGATAGCGTCAGTGAAATTGGCTGAGAGTACCCGAAGCGCACAATCCCTTCACTGCTAAGTTCAAACAGGGTGCGATAGCGTTTTTCCGCTTCGCCTAGTGGCGCTAATTCTGCCTGGAGGCGATCGCGTTCTTGCCGCAGTTGAGTCAGTTCGGCTTGCAGGCGCTCGTTTTCTTGTTGGAGTTGGGTAATGCGCTCGAGCATGGCAAGGGAGAGGAACGACTAAGTTAACCAATATCGGGCAAACAATCTTGGCACTTTCTTAAAGTCTCGCAGATTGCTATTTACTATTTAGGAGAATACCATTCAACTGGTTGCGGGTTTTCCCGCTTAAAGGAATTGGTAGTGGTATGGAAGTAGTGATGAGGCAAGGGTTTTACCTCACCACTACTTCCATACCACTACCCAATTCTGAATCGCATCGATTTGACGATCAACAGGCAACCGTATTCTACACAAGTGATGACGAGCAGGCGAAACCGATCGTGGCAAGCTTGTTGCACGAAATTGACGTTGAGCCGATCGATGCCGGATCGTTAAGGAACTCACGCTATGTCGAACCTGCTATGATGCTCCTGATTCAATTAGCGTATACTCAACAGCTTGGGCAAGTTGGGTTTAAGCTGTTGCGGCGCTGAGAGACGATCGCCAGCCAACCAGTCGCTGCACCGGAATGTCGTAAGCTGGTCGGCTATATGTTTAAGGTTGTCTGCGTCCGGTGAGCTTGGTCGTTAGCCCTCAAGTCCTCGGATGGAACTATGCATGAAGCTTATCAGTTAGTGTCAAAGCTAAGTTACCCTAAAAGCTATGTAGGACCGACAATCTGGCGATTGCCATTCTAGACGAACGGTTTGATGAAGAATGGTTTATTACAGGGTTGTGTTGCAAAAATAGGAGCAGCAGGTGGTAGGGTGAGACATTGTATTCATTCGCTCCCATCTCCATGTCCAGCACCAACCCCTTCAAATGGCGGCACTATGAACCAGAAATCATCTTGTTGTGCGTGCGCTGGGATCTCACCTACCCGCTTTCAAGAGCGACAAGTGGCAGAAATGGTGAATGAGCGGGGGATGGATCTGCATCACACAACCGTGTTTCAGTGGGTACAAAAGTATAGTCCAGAACTAGACAAGCGCTGCCGCCCCTACTTACGCCCGACGAATGATTCGTGGCGAGTGGATGAAACTTACATTGCGGTTAAGGGGAAACCAAAATATCTGTACCGGGCTGTCGATTCAAATGGAAATACAATAGATTTTTTGCTCACAGCCAAACGCAATACTGCTGCGGCAAAACGCTTCTTCCGTAAGACACTGAAAGCACTTCACACTAGTTCTCCCCGAGTGATTACTGTGGATCTCAATGCGGCTTATCCCAAAGCTATTGCTCAACTTAAAGCTGAAGCAGAACTACCTAAAAGCGTGAAACTAAGGCAGAAGCGGAAAGCCGCCGTAATGATTCTGCTGGGGGAACCCCAGCAGACGGCGGACTTTTCAAGACAAAAGTATCTAAATAACATAGTTGAGCAAGACCATCGAGGGATCAAACGACTAGTTAAACCAGGGATGGGATTTAAGTCATTCAACACAGCGCGACGCACAATCAAAGGATACGAAATGATGCACATGATGCACAAAGGACAAATTCTAGGAGTAGAGAAAACAGCCGTTCAACAGCGGATAAAATTCATCGCTAAAATTTTCGGAGTAGCTGCTTAGTCTCTCTCCTTTCCAGGAGTTTTCTGTCCTTAACAACTTTTTGCAACACAACCGAATGATCCACCTCAACGCCTCGCTCTTGCATCATCTCCTCCAAGTCTCGGTAAGAGAGTGCATAGCGGCAATACCAGCGTACATTCAGCAGGATGACTTCTGGTAAGAAATGACGCCATTTGAACAGGGATTGAGTGGACATGGAAAGCTGAGCATCATTGACAACGCTTCCCTACCGTACCATCTCCTTCACTTTTTGCGACACAACCAGTTTTACTTCACAGGCGCGATCGCTAAATATTGTTCCACCTGGTTGGGTAATCCCATACTGCTTACCGTGGATCATGAAATGGTGCAGATGAATATCCTCCCACCCCATTGCCAGCTGGATAGTGTAATGCAAGTCTTCTATCGTGCTGTCGCTGCTGACAAGTATGCGCCGCCAAATCATTGGGCTGATGCCCAACAGCACCACCTTTAGTTGATATATGACTCTTTCAGCAGAATCAGACATTGAGTCATCTTACCGCGTTGTGTCCCTCATCTCCCCCGAAATTTTTCGCTCTCGATCGGTGATAATGTCACTTATCGCCGATCAGGGCAGTTGATTAAACAAAATAGCTCTCTGTGTGCGATCGCGGTCGAATTGGCTTCATCCTCCTCACACTAGTCCTCCTCGCTCTTAAGCAGCAGATCGTCAAGGGAATTGGGAAAGTCGCCTCGCTCTACCATTTTTCTAAACGCTTTATAGCAATCGTTTTTATCCCCCGCCTTACGTGGATAACCTAGCCAGAGGATGAAAATCGCCTTGCGCTCTGGAGTCTGCAAAGCACGAAAGAAGAGGCGATAACGGCTGGGTAGACCCATCTTTTTGACCCGTCCGTACTTCTTGAGCGGACCAGTGAGCGCGAAGTGAGATGCAAAAGGATCTAGGGGAATTTTCTCCTTGATGGCAACCACGATCGCGGTGTAGAGTTTCACCGTGTCATGGCTTAAATATTCCTCCTTGGGCAAGGTTTTTTTTAGCTGGCGAACTTTAGCTTGTAAATCCCGACGCTGTTTGCCAAACAGCCGTTTAATAAAGTAGATTTGCCAGCCGTTAATTATCAAGGACTACTCCTGCTGTCAACTCGTCGTCCTCTGCTGCCATAGCTTCTGTGTAGGCTTCCAGTTCCGAGGGATTGGATAGAGCCTGCTTCATCAAAAAATCTAGAAATAAACTCAGCATCAGTTCGTCTTCAGCTTGTTCTTGTTCTGTTGATTGGGGCTGTAAGCGGACTAGCAGGGTATCGGAACTGATGACTTCAACCGCACCTTTCGCTCCAGCAAATTGAGGATTTTCCTTAAAAAATCCGGCACTTAGACGAAAGCCTGATGCATTGCCAATTTTCGCCCAAGTTGCGTTATATCGTTTGTGTGGCATGGCACTTGCACTTGGTTACTCCTTATATGTTATTACATAATGTTATTACATAATGGCGCTTCAGGGCTATACGCATTTGGATCTGATACCAGATGCACCAGACAACTAACGCATCCATCAACTTTGTCTACCAAACCTAATCTCAAGGGTTGTGTCGCAAAAAGTGAAGGAGATGGTACGGTAGGGAAGCGTTGTCAATGATGCTCAGCTTTCCATAGACTTGTTGGGAAATAAAACTGGCTTTGGGACAGGGTTTTCCCGATTTTTCTGCAAATTATGCTGCATCCAAATAGAAGTTCCACAAACCCACCGCATTTAACATCAAGCAGTCATCGAAATCAGGCACACGATTGCGATACACGTCTGTAACTGCGTTGTATCGCTTGATGCCTGCGTGGGCATGTTCACATTTGACTCGTTGACGACTAAATTCTCGGTTTTCTTGCTTCTGTTGGTCGCTCAATTCCTTGCCTTTTGGCTTTTTATGTGGCAGATGAATGTTGTCAAACTCTTGTTGTAATCCCTGAAATCCCAGGGCAAACGCATCTAAATTCACTAGAGAATATTCGTCGCATATTCAACTTCTCCCGACCCTATGCCCAGACTAGTTTTTCTCAAGAAAGCATGAGTTATTGCAAACTCTCTCAACTCAATTTTTTCTCAATAAGCTCAAGTTTATTGCAGCTATTCTCAATAAACTGGGGATTTTTCTGGCTTATTGACATGATGCGTTTGCCCTGACTCGTTTTTGCTTGATGACTGACTGCAAATCGCGATTATCACCCACCATGCTTTGTAGCACCATCGTCGCATTCAGTAGGGCTTTAGCTAACCGCCGACATTGAGACGGACGCTGCCGCCACTCCACCAACCGAATTGCTCCCACTCGTTCGAGGAACTGCTGCACGCCGATTGCTTGCTGTTCTTCGTAGAGATCGGAGAGCAGCTCGTAGCCGCGACTGGCATAGCTGACGAAATCTGTACAGGCAAACTCCAGTCCGTGAATGCTGACTAGCGGACCTCGATCTCGTGCCAGCAGGCTTCTTGCCATTGTTCTCCCTAATTCCCTCTCAACCCTTACATTGTGGTTTTTCTCCGATCACTTAACAATCAGGGGAGCGGATTGGGTTGCCACAGGGCGATCTCCCTGTGTACTATTTCTACTAAAGGGGAATTAAAGCAGAAGCGATCGCACCCAATAAGAAGCCCCCAATAAGGCGGGGGCGGCTTGGAATAGTTTTTTGTATATCTTTATCATCGCTGCTATTTAGGGACTGAGGAATAGTGCGATCGCGGAAGTTAGGATGTTCAAGTTGGTTTGGTGATTTTACAGAGGTAGCGCTAGTCACAGATCTACTTGCTCTCTTTACAGAATTCCTCTCTAAATTTATCCAGTCTTTTCCTTGAGGGAAAACTTGCCAATTAAGCTATAGCTATATACAGGCAATAGCTAAAACTAAGCTTTATAAATTAATCGAGCGCAACGCCTTGGGAGATTACTCTAGAGGCGTTGTTTAAATTTGAGGTTATCTGCCACTGCTGAGGGCGATCATTGAGGGGAGATTAGGCGCGGTACATGGGTTTACCTAAAGCCTGCCCCGTTCTGAGAACACACAACCTCATGAGTCAACTTCTCATCCCGCGACCAACTGGTTTTGACCGCAGCCCACGGCGTAAATAGAAGGTTCGTGTCATCAGGTGCAACCTTGTAAAGTTTTTAAAATGACTGATTTTTTAAGCTTGATTGATAAGAAATACAAATAATGACTTTAAATCTACTTTGACAAGTTTGGTTCAACTACATCAGGGAAACTTTCAAAGTTGCGTCGTACCCAATCCATTCCAACTTCATTGTTGAGTTTAATTTTCTGAGGGGTATCCGGATAAATCTTACCTAAAATGTCTGCATCTTGATTGATGACCAGATCTGCGAGCTTCAGAATATTCTGTTTCAGCAGATGGACGATCGGGCTGTGAGCTTTGCCAAACATAAGCACATAGGTTCGAGTGTGAGTCTCAGATTCTGGTATGAATAGATGACATTGCTTGATGGTGGCAATTGGAGACTTACCGTGAAAAATGACTAATGCTGGAAAAAAGTTTTCCAGATGAGCACTGATTATTTTAGGAAGTGCAAGAATGGCTGGATTTTTCAAAATATCTTGCAGTTTCGATTTTGTTCTGGGCATATCATAATAGGCATGGGAATGATGCCCGCGATCGATAAACTGCTTAAATTGCACTTCTTGAATTTCAAATAAGGTACGGTGAGTACCGTTTTGATGATTGTAATCATGCATATTAAGCAGCATGGTCAGTAAGTCAGTTTTGACGCTGCGGTCGCCAGTAAATCCAATAAACTCATACTGTGCTGCAAACTCATTCAGGATCTCAGGAATAGGGATTTTGGGTTCACACCCCCATACGACCAGATAAAATTCCCCTGGATGATTAGCTCTAAAGGTTGCAATTGAGGTAATGTTTGTTACCTGATCCAGGTAATGTAGTGCAACCGTCTGAGTCAAACTGAAGCGCATGAAACGGACACACAACATTGCTTGTACCATTACTCTGCACCTCACACCATCCTTCTGACAGCATCGCTCCCATATGAGGACAAACATTAGGCAAGGCATGAACTGCGCCAGATGCATCCTTCCACATCACATAGTCAGCACCATACAGGAAAACCTTCCGAGGTTGATTCACGGTTAGCATTGATTCGTGCGCTAATAACCAGGGCGCACCAGTTAGCATTGACTGCATGGCGTTCTTCCTAAAAGTAAAATTGTGAAAGATTCCTCGCGTTCTTAGCATATGACAGATTATTCACGTTCGTCAAGCAATCAGGAATCAAATAATTTCCGTCGTCAACCAAAGCAGCAGCGTGGGAGGGAGCGGGTTGAAAAATTTTAGATGCAGCAGCCGTTGTATTTGATGAGGTGGGGTACGAATCGGCAACCACTCATCTGATTGCTGCTAAAGCAGGAACAGCCATCGGTTCCCTTTACCAGTTTTTCCTGATAAAGCAGCCATTTTAAGGCAATGGAGCTACGTCAGAGCGAGTGAAAACATTTTGGGCACAGGTAGACATTCCAACCATTGCCCAGCTATCTCTCCGCGCCATGATTCACAATTTAGCAGTAGCAGTTGCGGAACTCTTTGAGCAGCCAGTATCGCGAGTGGTGTTTGTGCAATTTTATGTATCACCTCAGATTTTGCAGGCGATCGACGAGAGCATGACTCAGGAGGCGATCGATTTTATGGCAACAATTCTAGGACAACGAAATTCAGCTATATCAACGGAACAGTGCCATTTATTAGCAGAGGTCTGTGTCCATAGTAGTAATGCAGTCATGCTGGCAGCGCTTCGCAGTGCTAAGCAGGAACACCGCCAACGGTTGATTCAACAGATCGAGGATTTGATGGTGTCATACTTAGAACCATATGTGGGCGATCGCCAGAATGACAATGTAATGAAAGTAATGGTTTGCCCGCACTGCCAATCCAGTAACTTGTTTAAGAATGGATACCGACGAGGGAAGCAATGTTATCGCTGTAAGGACTGTGGTAAACAGTTTGTAAAAACTCCTCGATAACCAGCTTGGAGCTGATTTTAATGAAATAAGTCTGATGAGAAGCGATCGCGGTATAACAACGCCCATGCACACCGACCGCCAGGTATTGTCAAATTAACGGGGTTGGCAGGAGCTGCTGTAGCGACCCACAATACTAAAGGATTAGGACCACAATCAGCGCTATTTTAAGACCCAATCTGAGCCAGAAATCAGCTTGTTTGCAAGCCAAGATGATTATGTTTGCAAGCCGCTAGTGTGATTCGTTCTGTCGAAATGAGTAGAAATATTCGGGGATGACAGGCAAGGTAAATAGAAGGGATTATTCCCAACCGAACCTTGACAACTCAGTTTTTCGTGATGGTGTAATTCCATCCCTCCAGGTGCAGGAGTGACAGCGAGTCCCCTATCTCAACAAGGTGGTTCCTTGTTGGGGTAAAGCGGGGAATCATGGCGGTAACTACTAGCCTAATGCGGAATCCCGCCAAGCATAGCTGGTCATGGATAGGAATACAAATCTCTTGACTGAATCATCGTAATGCAAAACAAGCCAAAAGGCTGTGAGGCTTGTCCCAAAAGGGAGAGGATAAGTGGTTGGCTGATTAAGCGGCAGACCAATATGCACTCACAATAAACCCGGTGAAGAGAGAGAATCCTAAAACCAGCGTCAAACGAAAAATTGGGAACGAAGTAACTCCCTATGCGCTCTCAGAAAATGGTCGATTTCCTGAGTAGGTAGCCAACCGCAAGCCTTCAGGGGAAGGATTGCCTCAGAAGCCAACGCCTCTTTGTAATGAGGAGGATATGCAGACGGAGGCACGGTGACTTGGATAGTAGAGGTACAAGTAGCAATGTATACGTCTAAAACGAGTGTAAAGACTACGGTGGAATGGAATGCTATCCCCTGGCGAAAGCACCAGAGGAAGGTATTAAGTTGCAAAAGCGCATTTACAAAGCCTCGCAGCGTGGTGATGTCAAAGCAGTCCGAAAACTCCAGAAAACTTTGTTACATTCCTGGTCAGCTAAGTGTTTAGCGGTGCGTAGAATAACACAAGATAACCGAGGAAAAAAAAAAAACCGCAGGAGTGGATGGCGTAAAATCGTTGTCCCCAGCAGCACGTCTGACATTGGTAAATTCCTTAAAACTAGGAAATAAAGCTACCCCCACTCGAAGGGTGTGGATACCAAAACCTGGTGGTCGGGAAGAATTTCGCCCGTTATCAATACCTACAATTTTTGACCGTGCCTTGCAAGGTCTAGTAAAATTAGCCTTAGAACCTGAATGGGAAGCCGTTTTGAGCCAAACTCGTTCGGTTTTCGACCAGGAAGAAGCGCCCATGATGCGATTCAGGCAATATTCAACACGATTAAGTTCAAACCTAAATATGTGTTGGATGCCGATATTGCGAAATGTTTTGACAAAATTAATCACAATGTTCTGCTGTCAAAATTAAATACATTCCCCACCATCTGCCGACAAATTCGTGCATGGTTAAAAGCGGGAGTGATTGATTTCTCCGAATATGCTTTGAGGGAGAAATCTGACAACACAACAACATCAATGGGTGTTCCACAAGGGGTACGATTTCGCCATTATTAGCGAATATAGCCCTCCACGGCATGGAAAATAGAATTAAACAAGTTGCTTTAAGTCTACCCGGCTCTCTAGCGACGAACTATACAGCAATAAGCTTAATTCGATTTGCAGATGATTTCGTCATTCTGCATAAAGACCTTGCCGTTATCCAAAGATGTCAGCAGATTATTAGTGAGTGGTTAAGCGAATTGGGGCTGGAATTGAAACCAAGTAAAACCCGAATATCCCATACACTTAATATGTATGAAGCTCGGGTTGGTCTTGATTTTCTGGGTTTCACTGTCCGACAATTTCCTGTTGGAAAATATCACAGTGGTAAAACCCGGATTTCTCACAAGCCTGCTGTACGAAGGATAAAAGTAGCAAGATACAGTTGAAAGATCCCTTATTAGTTTGCTAAAGCAGCTTTTGTGAAGTGCTAGGTAGTGGTATGGAAGTAGTGGTGAGGTAAAACCCTTGCCTCATCAGCATTCTCTATAATATTAGCTAATGGAAATAATCCTCATGTAATCCCCCGCAATTCGGCATTTTTGATGACAACAATTTTGGCTTTCTTATTTTACTCATTTGTATTACTACTACCTAAATTAACACAAGAGGCGATAGAATCATCCCCAAAAATATATGAAAAACCTTCAGAACGAGTCTGTCCTACCTGTGGCTCCGAGCATGTAATTAAAAATGGTTCAACTCACAATGGCAAGCCAAAATATCAGTGCAAAATCTGTGGTCGCCAATTTGCGATCGATCCGACTAATTCATCTGTTTCAGAGGAAACCAAGCAGATGATCGATCGGCTCTTGCTGGAGAGAATATCACTGCGAGGAATTGCCAGGGTGACTCAAGTAAGTTGGTCTTGGCTGCAAGATTATGTCAATCAAAAGCTAGCTCGAACTCCGCGCCAAATTAAGGTTTCAGAAAAGTCAACAGGAGAATTGACCATTGAATGTGACGAGATGTGGTCATTTGTTAATAGCAAGAAAAATGAGGTCTATATCTGGCTAGCAATCGACCGCAATTCTCGAAAAATTATCGGTTGCTATATCGGAGATAGAACCAGAAAATCTGCTAGTAAATTATGGGTCTCCTTACCAAAGATTTATCAGCAATCTGCCTTTGCCTATACAGATTTTTGGCAGGCTTACAAGACAGTTATTCCCCATGAATATCATCGAGCAGTTGGTAAAGAAACAGGTCTAACTAATCGTATTGAAAGGTTGAATAATACCTTCAGACAGCGCGTTTCTCGGTTAGTAAGAGAAAGCCTATCATTTTCCAAAAAGCTGAACAACCACATTGGAGCGATTTGGTACTTCATTCATGGCTACAATGCAGAGTTAGACAGGATTTGAGCCTCACCACTACTTCCATATCACTACCGTATGGCGGAACGAGTGTGGGTGTAGCTGGGAAATTTCTGCTAATTCACCGATCTTTTCTATGGCAAAATAAATGCCGCGATCGCTCAATCGTTCACATGAACGAGTCGCGTGTTGGGACAAAATCAAGGGGCGATCGCTCGTGATTTCCTCTCCTTGTTCAGAGCGCCACAACAAATACTCCTTGAGTGCGTCGCGACTCCCTTTTCGCAACGGTACTAATCGCGGCTCGTTTGTCTTCGTGTCTGCGACAAAAATCAGCCTACCATCGAACGCACCGACATTAACCCTCTTTAATCACTTTGACGAGAGTAATTTCTTAAACCCGCTCTACAGAAGGATTTATCCTAAAATGCTACAGATGAAGTTAGATCTTAGAAAATCAAGCCTGAAAGCCATACGGGATAAGCAATCTCAATTTATGGTTGTATTTTTACTTCATTAGAGTGATTAAAGAGGGTTAAGGCTGACAATTTCTCCCGCCCGCAAGCCGTGACTCAAGATGTGGAGTAAAGCTAGATCCCGTTGCTGTGTCTCGCCTAGATACTCGGTTGCCGCCCAAACTCGCCCTACTTCCTCGGCTGTCAAACTCTGGGCAGGAGGTAGAGGGATCTTCTCTAGCTTCACACTGGCAGTCGGATTGACGGCGAGAATGTCAGGATAGGCTAGCACCAGCCAGCCAAAGAAGCTTTTGAGCGTGGCGATCGCGCTGTTAATGCTATTTTTGGAGAGCGGTTTATCCTGAGCGGTGTGTACTTCCTCTACTAAATAAGCCTTATACTGGGCAATGTGGCGTGGTTCGATCTCTGACCACAGCAAATCTGTCCAAGCAATAAAGCGCCTCAGTTCTCGTTCGTAAACCTTGCGCGAGTTAGGTGCTAAGTTGTTACTGTTGATAAATTCTCGAACTTTAGTCACGCGGATATCAGTTAGTGCCACCCCAATTTTGGCAGGTCTACCTCGTCTCGGTTGAGGTGGGGGTGCAGCATCCAAGCTGCTAGAATTAAGGGAAATCACTTTGATGGGTGGTAGGCGATCGCTATTGTCCATTGCCGTCATACCTAAACGAGATCGGGATCTTCACCTAATTCCCGCAGCCTTTGTGCCAATCGCTCGGAACGCTGACGTTCTGCCTCTGCCCGCTGGCGCTCTGACGCGGCTTGTTGCTGTTGGAGCGCAGCTATTTCCTCTGATAGCAAGACTAGATCTCCGGTGCGATCGTAGAAGCGCAGCCAATTGTAAGTTCCTGTTGGCGGTTCTCGGCGGATACTACCATTCCAAGTGCCCAGCCACAATTCTAAAGTTTCGCACCATAACCAACCGCGTTCGTTAGGAACCAGAGGCTGGTAGCCACGTCCTAATTCCAAGTGCCATCCCGCTAGCGAGTCGGCAGCAAAAGGATCGTATATAAAGTAATCTGGAGTGCGGAACACCCGTTCGTACAAATCTTTTTTCGCCCCACGATCCACATTTGCCGTACTCGGCGACAGTAATTCGACGATCGCATCGGGATAGCGACCGTCTTCTTCCCACACCACCCAGCCTTGGCGCTCGTGGCTACCGTCTACATCCAAGGCAACAAAAAAATCTGGACCGCGAAAGTCACGATTCATCGCTTGATTGCGGCTGTAGTAGACGAACATATTGCCACCCGCAAAAAAGTCCGACCGCTCGGCTAGCGCCGAGAGCGTCGAATCAATCAGGACGTTCATCGCAATTCGGTGGCGGTTAGTCTCCAACGGCTCTCCATCATCGAAAACGAGATCGCTTGGGGGTTCTGGCGCTGACCACTCTTGTACGTACTTTTCCTGCCCGATTGCGGTTTCATGGGACATGGCTGAGTAGCGGCAATCTGCCTCATCGAGGTGAGCGATGAAAACCGAGTCGGTCAACTTATGAGTTGGTCAACTTATGGTTTCAATTCAGTATACCACCCCCTGTATATAAAATAAGTCACAATTATCTTTTATCCGACTATACTACGACTAAATTCGGAATAGTACAAGTGTTCTATAGAGTGAACGTCTGAAGTTGTACAATACAGAAAATTATCATCGGCTGTGCATTTATGCCTTCACCCTTTCCGGGGATGGACCCTTATCTAGAAGGATATTTATGGTCGGACGTGCATTCGGCACTGGCGAACAAGATTCGCCAAGTCTTAGTGCCGCTACTTCGTCCCCGCTACACGGCTAGACTAGAAATTTATCTAGTGGAGGATAATGCGCCAGAAACCGAAGTGGGAATTCTCTACCCCGACGTAGAAGTACTTCAGGTTGGCTCTCGACAAATTGGGGCGCTACAGTCAAACCAGTCTGGTGCGCTCGCAACTACACCTGCTCAATTAACTTTGCCCGTGTTGCAACCAGTTGAAGTCCGCGTGCCGACTGTAGAAATTCGCGACACCGCACTCAACGTCTTGGTAACTTGCATTGAAATTCTGTCTCCCGTCAACAAGCGCGAACCTGGATTGACTGGATACCGCCAAAAACGCCAACGCCTTTACCAAGCAGGTGTCAACTTAATTGAATTAGATTTGCTACGCCGAGGCAGTCGCCCTTTCAACCATCCGCGTTTACCAAACGTGCCATATTTAATTGAGCTAACTCGCGCCTCTTCCGGCGTAGTGGAAGTTTGGACGTTGGGGTTGCAGGATCGACTGCCCGTGATTCCCGTACCCCTGCGCCAACCCGACCCTGACGTGCCGCTTGACTTGGCTGCTGTTTTCAATGCTATTTATGATGAGGCAGCCTACGATTTGTCAATCGACTATCGCGCCACGCCACCGCCACCGCCGTTATCCGAGTCGGATGCCCTTTGGCTGGAAAACCTACTTGCACCGTTGAGGAAATATTGATGTCTCGCCCCAGTCAAGAAAAATGCAGGCTTTGCTCGAAGTTGAGCGTCACCGAAGCCAAGCTCAAACACGGAGTGGAAGGCGATCGCTGTTGGGATGACGAGCGCTGCCACAATCGCCGCTCTTACTATCGCCATCGTGGAGTGCGAAACTACAATCGCAAACAACACCGCCGAGCAGAGCGATCTCCAGAACAATTAGGAACGAGCGCAGCAATTTTGTCAATTCCCGCTCCAGCCGCTCCAGCCGCGATCGCTCATTTCTATCGAGAAACGAAAGACTCACCTCTACACGCAATTGGAGCCGAGTTATGGATGGGAAACCATCGTGTGGCAAAAATCGAACCCGTACATTGTTTGGGACTGGCGGAAACACAAGTGAGAATGTTATTGGTAAGGATATTAGAGGGATTTTCTAGTCATAAAACATTATCTCAGATCTTGCAGCATTCTCGATAAGCAAGAATGGGTAAAGGTTTGAGGATAATTTCAAAATCGAATTGTGCAGCAATGTCAGCATTGACTCGGATGAACCGCAGCAATTGTAACCACAGAACCGAGGGAAACAGTACAGTTAATGCCAAATCACTGGCAGCTTTCCAATCCAGGACAGGAGGTAGTGACCATTGGTCAATCCAATGCGCCAATAGATAGGCAATTAGCGCTCTTGATGAGCCAGCGATAGACACCAAGTTTCGTAGTTTGCCCAAAGCGATGCAGCCCAAAACGATGTTTGCTCGTTTTGAAAAAGCCCTCAATGCAAGAGCGCTTACGTCCTAGCCGCACCAGATAAATGCCAGAGTAAGGATGGGTAGAAACGACAAAGCGCAGTTCTCGCTTGCCTTCGGCTCGTTTGAGCCAGAACCAGGACACCGTCAGTGGCTGTGTGTCTCCCGCTAAATACACCTGTTGTCCACGGTTGGCATGGCGATACAGTTGCTTTAGATGACGACCGTCCTGCATTTTGCGATTGCAGCGCATCCCCACGACTGCTCGCCACGACTGCTTTCGCACTGCTTTGAGAAACTCTACGGTGCCAAACTCCGTATCTGCCTGTACAATGACCACCCTGCCCTGACTCAACTGGGTTGGAACCGTTGCCAACAACTTGCAGGCTAATTGTACTGGGCGCTTGATAGCCTTTGCCCCGCCAGACCCGAAAGCTCCAAGGCACTCGCCACTCACCCACCACCAGGTACAATACTACTAAATGTAATCCCCGCTTACCGTTAAGTATTCTCACCCAGGGGTCAGGTGCCTTGGGGTCATTCGTCGGCGTACTCAACTGCAAAAACTTGCCGCACTTTTCGAATGTCGTTAGATCGATCGACACTCGCAAAGGAGTGCTTGGATGAGGGGGATGAGCGGTCACTTGCTGCAACACCATTTGACGAGTCGTGCGAATCACGCTACGAGTAGACCAATTGTAGTGATTCAAAAATCGACTCAATGAAGAAGCGGATTTCACCTGGGTGTGCTGGGGTAAAGGATATCCTTGAGCTTCAAGAAACAGCCCGAACAGGGCGTTTAGACTGGCTTTCTGGTATGTGCTAGGCATTAAGCAAAGAAGGCTATAGACTAGCCCTTGGGCGTATTCGACGATGGTTTCCATAATCGTCAACTCAAATTATTCCTACGCCCTTTCTTCCAGATTTTGGCTCTTTTGGCAACCCTTTATTGAGAATGGTGCAAGATCTCAGTTATCGGAAATTAAGCCTGTAAGATAGAGCACGAAAGGTGGAGCTGTTAGGCGTGAGCGAGGTTGCCCGATGAGAATGAGCTATCAAGAGCTAAAGAATAAGCCCATGACTCTGCAAAGCCTGAGTGGGTTGAAGCCCGAGGAATTTGAAGCCTTGTTAGTTCCATTTGGCCAAGCATGGGACACCTATGTTGAAGAAACGTTTCGGCAAGTCAAGCGGCAAAGGGCTTATGGTGCCGGAAGAAAGGCAGAGCTCGAGCGGTTGGACGATAAGCTGTTGTTTATTTTGGTGTATTTTCGGTTGTATCCGACCCAGGAGGTTCAGGGCTATTTGTTTGGGTTCGGGCAAGCGCAAGCGAATGAGTGGGTGCATCGGTTAACCCGCGTCTTGAATCAAGCGTTGGGCAAAGAGAAACACCTGCCGGAACGAGAGCCAGCGAAACTGGAAGCGGTGCTCAGTGCCTGTCCCAGTTTAGAATTCATCATCGATGGTACGGAACGTCCAATCAATCGCCCCAAAAACAAGGAGGAGCGCAAGACCTACTACAGTGGCAAGAAAAAAGCTCATACGGTGAAAAATGACGTGATTGTGCAACGAGGTGGGACAGTGGTGTTTCTCAGTGACACCTATGAAGGGAAGAAGCACGATAAAAAGATCGCCGATGAAGAAGAGTACCAATTCCCCCCAGAGAGTACATTGTGGCAAGATACGGGTTTTCAAGGCTATGCGCCGGATGGGGTAACGATTCAACAACCGAAGAAGAAACCACGGAACGCCGAACTAAGCGATCTCGAGAAAAAGAAGAATCAAGCCATTTCCAAAGTTCGAGTCGAAGTAGAACACCATATTGGTGGCATCAAACGCTGTCAAATTGTGGTGCAGAAATTTCGCAATCGGAAGGAGCACTATACCGATGATGTGATGGAAACAGCCTGTGGTTTGCACAATCTGCGCCTCACCCATCGACAAACAAGAGCGGTTACTGCCCCAAAGGCAGCCTAATCGAGCAGGGAAGAGGTGAAAAAAAGGAATGCTCGGGACAAGAGGAGGAAGAATTTTGAGAATATGGATAGACTATTCCGATGTTTCGTAATTCTGTACTATTTCCGATAAAGTTTATTTACTAACTCATCCGAAATTCGCATCGCTTCGATACTTTCCGGCGAGTGCTGCTCTGGCGGCGTATAAGCTCCGGCAATCCAGGCTTCGCTCACAAATGGAACCGGGTAATGTCCGATGTCCCGATAGGTGACAACATCGTTGGGATGGGCAGCTTGCCAATCTGTGATGTACAATTTGGCAAGGGTGCGGGAGATCGATCGCTCTCCTCGCGGACTGGTATCAATGTGAAGCAGATGAGTCATAGAAAGGATTGCTCTTGGTAAAAATCGAGTACAGTTTGTCATTCATGCGGTTTGAGTTTCTGAAAACAGGGCAATCAATTCTGAAGACGGTGCCTGATTGCCCTGTGCCATCAAGTTTTTGCCCTGTAGCGCTACTGCCACCCGTGCCACGTTAGCCCCATGATGATAGGCACACTGAAGCATCTCATCGGTGATGCCAACTGGCTCCATATTGGGTCCGCCGCTTCTGCCATGAGCGCCCCAGTGACTTCCGGCAACGCCTGCTCCGGGTGTAGTTTTGGGCAACGGCACAAGAATCATGCCTGCCCCTGCCATTGCTGCAAGCAGTCCCAATTGGGCGATTTCCACACCTGCCCCGGCATTGCCATATCCACCCCCAACCGAGAACACACCACCCACTTTGCCTACCAGATCATCGGTGAGCCAAAGCACTTCGATCGTGTTCTCGATAAATTGCTTCACCCGTGCATCCGCAGAACGGTGGCGCAGTGGTGTGCCTAACAGCAGCGCATCGCAATTGCGGACTTCCTCTATGGTTGCCGCTGTTGCTTCACGCAGCAGGACTGTTGTAGATGTGAGCGATCGTGCTCCATCAGCAACTGCCTCAGCCATTTTGTGTGTGTTGCCCAGCGTTGAGGTGTAAACGACCAGAATGTTTGTCATGTACTCACGCCTCCAAGAATTTAGACAGAATTTCTTGGTACATGATAGTTTGAATCGTGTGCCCGACTCCTTCTGACCAAGAATTCGCCAATTCCGCCATCGCTTGATTAGTTGAAGTCAATGTAACTCCATGTCTTTCCATGCGTCGCGTGGAAGTTTCATCGGCAAGCATGGTTGGCGAGCCACCCGCATCCACTACGACTTGGACTTCGTAGCCGTCTTCCACTGCACTGATGGCTGGAAAGACAATGCAGACATCGTTGGTCAGCCCAGCCATAATCAGCTTTTTCTTGCCTGTAGCTTTAACTGCGCTTTTGAAGTCCTCATACTCCCAGCAGTCAACAACGCCGGGGCGCTTGATCCGTTTTTCGTATGCTTCCGGCGCGATGATCTGCAAATCGTCCAGCAGCAAACCTTGAAAATTGGCCTCCATACTGCTGGTTAAGATAAGAGGCATCTTGGTTTCGACCGCCGTGCGAGCCAGTGCGCGCGTGTTTTGCACAATCTCTTCACGCGGTAGGTTGCGGGCGAGCTTAATTGTGCCTTGTTGATGGTCAATCAACAGTATTGCTGCATTTTCAACTGTAAATTTGTTTTTCATTTCGTGCTCCTCAAAACTTATTTTTTCTCGAATTTTTGCAAGCGTGTTGCAATCGAATCAGCCTAAGCTAAAACGATTTCTCATTATCAGACGTGAGCTATAATTGTAAAAATAACTACTGTTATTTGGTGTGCTACTCATCTTTATTGTTGTGAATTTGCTGCAAGTATTCGTATATCGGGTACAGTTTCTGGCGGAATACTTAAGCAGCGAAGACCGGAGCAGCATCCATGACCATACGGAAGTCGTAGATGAAGTTGTCACGAAAGCGCAGGATACTAACGCAGGGCAATGTCACGGTTGTCCCGTCTTGGCGAGTGTAAGTAACTTCTGCCTCGAAAACCGCTGAGCTGTCCCCTAGCCATAGCCCAACGTTCTCGTGATGCATCGCTTTAATTGCAGAGAAAAACTTTACTAGGGCATCTCGGATAGCCTCTTTCCCAACAACGGGTTCAGCATTGCCGAAGCGGAACTGTCCATTTTCAACAAAATTAGCGATGATGTTATCCACATTTAGCTTATCAACAGTTACAAAATATTCCCTTACCCACTCTTGAGATCTAAAGTTTTTCTTACTCTGTGCTAACGAGTCATCCATTGAGTTTTTTTCCAATCGAGTTATATTGCCGTTACCTACAATGAATGGTGTGTGAAATATACTCTTCCCCAGCTTCATTAAAGCTACGATGTTGTACATATAGTTTTGCGTTTGACCACTGGTAGACGAAAGGTAAATTTCAACTGGCAATCTACAGTCAAGGTTACATTTTCTTCACCAGCCAGAAGCGTACGATCAGTTTACGTTGATTATGTTTTTACCTAGTTATTATGAGTTTTCAAAAACATAATTAAGCTTACAGGATAAACTTATTGTTGTCTAATACTATTTTTGAGCTAAATTAATACCTTTAAGGTATCAATCGCATAATGGAACTTCGACAGCTACAATACTTTCTAGCTGTGGCGGAAGATCTGAATTTTGGTCGGGCAGCCGCACGACTTCAGATCGCCCAGCCACCACTTAGCCGACAGATCCGTCAGCTTGAAGATGAGTTAGGCGTAGAACTGTTTCGTCGCTCTAAGCGTCGAGTTGAGTTGACTGAAGCCGGAATAGCTTTTGTAGAAGAGGCACGCCAAATACTGGCACAAGTTGAACAAGGGGTGCTGGTGGCACAACGAGCCAGTCGTGGTGAAATCGGTCGGCTTGTTGTCGGATTTGAGGGTTCTTCTACCTATGATGTGATTCCAATGTCATTGAAGGTTTACCGAGAGCGCTTTCCCGAAGTCGATCTTGCCGTGTACGCAATGACTACAGAGGAGCAGATCCAGGCTCTACTTGAAGGTCGCATTGGGATCGGCTTTGTTATATCTCCCATTAATGATAAAAGATTGGCTATCGAGACTATCTTGCACGAATCCCTAGTCTTAGCAATACCTGAAAACCATCCTCTAGCAACCCGTACCAAGGTGCGGGTGCGGGAACTTGAAAGTGAACCCTTTATCACATTTCAACGCGATCGCGGCTGTGGACTGTATGACCAAGTCATCGCGGTTTGCCAACGCGCCAACTTCAGTCCTAGAATCATTCAAGAAGCGGACGAGATGCAAGTCATATTGGGTTTTGTAGCGGCAGGGCTGGGAGTTACCTTATTATCTGCCTCGGTTGTGCAGTTTCAACGACCAGGGGTAGTTTATCGGATGTTGCAACCATTCACGCCAAAAGTTTCCTTAGCTTTGGCTTGGCGGCGTGATGTAACATCGGCTGTACTACAAGCCTTTATTGAAGTAGTCAGGGAATGTGTAAGATGAGGCTAGCAATGCAAACAGCAGATATTGTCAACTTAATGGGATAAATCCGAAAATCGGCACGATGATTCCTGAGTAGCCAGCTTGGCTGATTTTAAGCAGCCGGTTTTAGACAAGCAACTGCTCGCCAATCCTCAAATCGTTGGCGCAGTTGTTCTCGGTATCGTAGTGCAGTGAGCTGATGTTGTTGGGGGTGAAAGGTATTGTCAACTTGACGGAGGGGAGTTGGGGTAAGATGACGAGATGAGTACAAATCCTTATCGTCGCTACCGATTCCCTGCCGAGATGATCAGCTACTGTGTCTGGCTCTACTACACATGAACCCTTGAGCTATCGGGATATTGAGAAAATGATGCTGTACAGAGGGATTGAGGTGACATACGAATCGATTCGGGAATGGTGCCAAAAATTTGGGCAGCAGTATGCCAATCAACTGCGGTGCCAACGTGCTTACATTGCTGACAAATGGCATTTAGATGAAGTGGTGGTCAGCATCAAAGGGCAGCAATATTATCTGTGGCGAGCGGTGGATGCGGAAGGGAACGTGCTCGATATTTTGATGCAACGGTATCGGGATACGAAGGCAGCCAAGCGCTTTTTCCGCAAGCTCCTGAAGCAGCAAGGCTTCGTGCCGCGGGTGATTGTCACCGATAAGTTAAAGAGCTATGAAGCCGCGAAGAAACAAGTGATGAAGAACGTAGAGCATCGACAGCATAAAGGATTGAATAATCGAGCAGAAAACTCGCATCAGCCGACACGAACGCGAGAGCGACGAATGCGTAAATTCAAATCCTCTGGGCAAGCACAGCGATTTCTATCTACATTTGGACCAATTCGAGACCACTTTCACCCCAAGCAACATCACCTGACTGCTCAACGCTATCGCCAACAACTCCGTCAACGATTTCAAGATTGGCAAGCAGTCGCTGGGCTAGTTTCTGCCGCCTAGTTTCAGCGAGTCTAATTGCTCAGGGATTATGGTGCTTAATTTTGAGGTTTTCCGATTAAGTTGACAATACCAGCCAGACACAGTAACTGATGATTTCACCACGGAATCGGTAACGGGCGTACATGGACAAGCAGTCGCGAAGCGAGTGGAACCAATACGATTATTCTGCATTGCGGTTAAGTTGACAATACCGGAAGTAGACATCGCAAAGACGAGTGGAAGTTTTTAGTTTTCTCACCTTATCATTTTCTGGTTTTTGCGACACAACCATTATCTCTAGTAAAAATAACTCGATTTACTGTTTTTTGCAACTCAAATACTCTACTGATTGAAATAGCTGAACTTTACTTTATCGACAATTTTGTGAGTTACATGAGAACATCAAGAACGTAGCACAAGGTAATTTAGCTAGCATTCCTAAAGGTGACTTACGATAATCGCAAAATTCATATATACAGTATTTGTCATGCATATTTGCAATTTGACTAAGCTCAAGTCTAGTTTGTATTTTTTCTTTAAAACTACTAATTTCTTTATTTTTTGACTAAATTTTCTAAAAATAAGTATGACAAACAATTCTTAATAGCTATTAATAGAGTAGTATCAATTGGGTGTAAAATATGCAAATTATTTTTACATTTTTTAAATAATTGCTGCAATTCACTTCTAGTAAGTATTTAGGATTATCTGAAGCAGAGTAAATAATTAAAATAAAAAAAGAAATAACATAGAAGCTAATAATGATTATTGACGCTCATTCTTTACCGCCAAATATCAGCCTTGAAGTTGAAGTTTGTATTGTTGGTGGCGGTCCGGCTGGAATTGCTTTAGCTCGTGAGTTCGCTAACCAAAAATTTCAGGTTTGCTTATTAGAAAGTGGTGGATGTAAACTGGAGCAGGACATCCAATCTCTAGCTGATGGAAAAGTAATTGGAGATCCCTATCCAAATCTAAGTGAATCACGCTGTCGTCAATTTGGCGGTACTGCTCATATTTGGGGATCGCCAATCGGTTATAAACAATCTGGCTTTCGGTGTTTACCTTTAGACAAAATTGATTTTGAACAGCGCGAGTGGTTACCTTACAGTGGTTGGCCTTTTACAAGGTTCGACCTCGACCCGTTCTATCAACGAGCACATCAAGTTTGTCAGTTGGGAGCTTTTACTTATAACGTTGAGGATTGGGAAAAGACTTCAGCGCGTCAATTGACTCTGAGAAGCGATCGCTTCATGACTACAATAAGTCAGTACGCTTCTCGTTCTATTTTCACAAATGACTATCAAGAACAGATCGGAAAAGCGAGTAATATCACTACTCTTCTCCATGCCACTGTTGTAGAAATTGAAACTGATGAAGTCGCCAAAAGTGTGACTCGTTTACGAGTTGTCTGTTCTCAGGATAAGCAGTTTTGGATTTCAGCAAAAGTATTCGTTTTAGCTACAGGAGGAATTGAGAATGCACGATTATTACTCCTCTCAAATCGAGTCCAGAAAACGGGACTAGGAAATCAGAACGACCTCGTTGGTAGATTTTTTATGGAGCGTCGTCAGATTAGTTGCGGTATGTTACTTCCCTATAGTCGCCGCTTCTTCGATCGGACGAACTTATACGATATTTGCAATGTTAAAGGAGTGCCGGTGATGGCATTAGTTACGCCATCTGAAAATTTAATGCACCGCGAACAACTATTGAACTTTGGAGCACAGCTACTTCTTACGCCTGAACACTATCAAAGAGAAGCTATCCGTTCTCTCAAAACGTTATTAATGTCTATTTCTGATGCAAAGTTACCTAAAAATATGCTGAAGCAACTTAGTAGTGTTATTACTGGTAGCGATTACATTGCTGCTGCTACTTTTTGGGCAGTCATTAGGCAATTACCTGGTTTGCAGAGAGGCTACTTGTCTTATCTCAACTATGAGAAGCGAAGGTTTTCTATGCTTGAAGTTGTCTCTCAATTTGAGCAAGCACCCGATCCAAATAACCGAGTTGTACTGAGTCACGAGCGCGATCGACTCAATCAAAATAAAGCAGAGGTTCACTGGCGGTTAAACGAAATAGATCTTTACACAATTGAAAGAGTCAAGAAAATCTGGGCAGAAGAAATTGCTCAAGCTGAAATTGGTAAGTTTCAGCTTGCTGAGGAGCCGAAGTTTGAAAAATTGGCTCTGTACCGTCCTTCATGCCATCACATGGGGACAACCCGGATGCACGACAATCCCAGACAAGGTGTTGTTAATGCTGATTGTCGGGTTCATGGGATCGATAACCTATATATAGCTGGCAGTTCGGTCTTTCCTACTTCAGGATATGCAAATCCTACCTTAACTATCATTGCCTTAGCAATTAGGCTCGCTGACCACATAAAAGCCATCCTCAACGTATCTCCAGGAATCACCAGCACTAGTTTAGAGGTTGACAACTTAGTTACGAATCAGGGATGAAACATATAGCTATTGGTGCCTGTTAGGTATTACGGTGATGACTCGACTTATAATGCGCCGATTAACCGCTTAAATATTTACTTTATAAATCACCTCTTATTCTTGCCAGCTTGTATTTTCTCAGCCCAGAACCTTCTTCAACTTCTGCTTACTATTGATTTAGAGTAGTTTAGCAATAAAGTTATAATTTATTGAATAAAAGTTTATGTTAAAAACTCCCGTTGTTCTGATAATTTTTAAGCGTCCAGATACTACTAAAAAGTATTTGAGTCCATTCGTCAAGCAAAACCAATTAAGCTATTAGTAGTAGCTGACGGTCCTCGCACTGAAAGACTTGATGAAGTAGAAAAATGTACTGCTACTCGCAATATTATCGAACAAGTAGATTGGAACTGCGAGGTACTGAAAAATTATTCGGACATCAATTTAGGCTGTGGTTGCCGTCCTGCTACAGGTATCACTTGGGCATTCAATCAAGTAGAAGAAGCAATCATACTTGAAGATGATTGTTTACCACATCCTTTATTCTTTCGTTTTTGTGAGGAAATGCTAGAGAAATACAAAGAGGATACAAGAATAATGCATATTGCTGGCACCAATTTTCAGTTTGGTCGGAGTTGTACAGATTACAGTTACTATTTCTCGCGTTATCCGTTATTTGGGGATGGGCAACTTGGCGTAGAGCATGGAAAAATTTTGACTTTGAGATGAAGCAACTACCAGAAATAATTGCAGATCGTTGGTTGACTGACATATTGAAGGATCGGAAATATGTTGATTATTGGGAACAGTTATTATTGAGTGTTTATAATTTAAGCAACCCTCATGTTTGGGATTATCAATGGACTTTTAGTTGCTGGACTCAAAGTGGTTTGAGTATTACTCCTCAAGTTAATTTAGTTTCTAATATTGGATATGGATTAGATGCTACTAACACAAGAGAAAGAAACAGTCCATACGCTAATATTCCACCTGAGTTACTAGCTTTTCCCTTAAATCATCCATCCTTTTATAATTCAAAATGTTGAAGCAGATACATTCGTACAAAAACTTTATTCAAAAGTAATTTAATTGCTAATCTTAGAACAAAAATAAGAAATCTTCTTTCAAAATAACTATCAAGACTCTAAAGATTAGAAAATCAGTTTTTTCAAAATCAAGGCAAGAAGTATCTGAGGGCTGATTTACTGAAAAAACTCAAGATACAAAACTATAAGAGTTGACTAAACTTTTTGCAAATTAAATCAAGCTGGCTCTATCGGCTGGTAGTGTTACAGACGAGTTGAGATAGACTCCAAATTCTTCTTGCAGCCGATGTTTCAAATCAATGAGCAACACATCCACAACACTACCATCTGAATTAGGAAGTAACTCAGTATTAAGCCAAAAATACTATCTTTTAACTTTTGAGCTAAATTAAGTTGACAATACCAGGAGACAAAATTCCAGAACTTTTCTAATCGACCACCAGAACAATGCTGAATTGTCAAATTTTGATTTATATAAAATTATAAAAAATAATTCAAAAAAAGTTAATTTTATTAATTTTATGAACATTTTAAATCAACTGAAAAAGTTAGGAAAAACTGCTGAAGTAGTCTCAGTTGTTTTTGAAGCTAGCACGGACATTCAATGCGTAAACGCTCAGGATTTTATACTTAAATCTGTCACAGTCGATAATGAACTGCCAGGAGGGAACTCACATGGTTTTACCAGTGTTGATTTAGATTCAATTAATTTGAGTGACAATGATGCTTTTGCTAACATATTTCTAGGTAATTATAGTGATAGATCGAGCCATCAAGAACTAGGAAGTAGTGGTTATAAAAGCGACATTGTTCGCGATTTTTTAACATCAGTTACGTTACTTGCTTTAGTCCTTGAAATAATAAGTTCCTGTGTACAGGACAAAAAGAGAGAGAGGGGTTGCAAAGAGATACAGGAAAAGGGTTTCATAGAAAGTTACCACACAATCACGAAACCCTATGAACCAGGTTAACTTACTACGGGAAACCTTAAAACCTCATTTGGGCTGGCACGGAGCAAGATTAAACTTTTGTCGTTGTTTCTCATTGCGCTAGTTAGAGTAAAAACAATAAATTGGTAATGTTATCAAACTGTTGTAATATGGGAGAATCAAAGTGAGATAAACAAGTAAGTTAAAGCTCTGTCATGACTGTTTGGCTTCCTGTTGAGTGTCCAGATTGTGGTTCAGATAATATTATCAAACACGGAAAATCACCGGAAAGGAAACAGCGCTATTTGTGCCGGAACTCCGACTGCCTTCGCTGCACTTTTATGCTTGACACCCAACAAGCAGGGCGAAAACGGGAAGTGAAGCAGAAAATTGTAGATATGGCTTTGAATGGAAGCGGTATTCGAGACACGGCGCGAGTATTGCATGTGAGTCCAGCAACAGTGATTAGGGAATTAAAAAAAAGTCGCCACAACTTGAACAAGTAAATCAAAGTTTGTTAAAGACAATTCAGGCGACAGAAGTGGAGGTAGAAATCCGACGGGTTGAAGAAGAAGCCCCGGAAGGGATTGAAGAAGCCCAATTAGATGAGATGTGGAGTTATGTCGGTAATAAAACTAATCAGAGGTGGTTGTGGCATGCCATTGACCGTCAAACCGGCCAAGTTCTTGCTTACACTTTTGGACAACGTAAAGACGAAGTCTTTCTTCAGCTCAAAAAGTTATTAGAGCCGTTTGGAATTAAGAATTACTGTACGGATGGTTGGAGAGCTTACGAACGTCATTTACCGACAGAGAGACATCAGGTTGGCAAGAGAAAAACTCAAAGAATTGAACGGAAACATCTAAGCTTAAGAACAAGAATTAAACGACTGACTCGAAAGACAATTTGCTTCTCCAGGTCTGAGGAAATGCATGACATAGTTATTGGTTTATTTATTAATCGGTATGAATTTGGCTTAAATATTTAACAACAGTTTGATAACATCACCGATTCAGGACTTGGAACGGATTGAGCCGGAGATTTTCGGTTTGGTACCTGCTGATGGTTTGAGGTTTTTTGCCCTGTATCAGAGATATGATAGCTTGGGACGAGCGATCGCACAATTGGTCAGTGGTTTCACTCCCACTTGTCTGACCCATAATGACTTAAAGCTAAATAACATCCTCCTCCACACCAATTGGCAGCAATCGACTAACAGTATTGTACGGCTAATTGATTGGGAGCGTGCTGCTTGGGGAGATCCGGCTTGGGATTTGGGAACGGTCATTAGCAGCTACGTGCAAATTTGGCTGGGAAGCTTGCTTATTAGTAAGTCCCTGAGTATTGAGGAGTCTCTGCGTTTGGCGATGACTCCCTTAGAACTGCTTCAACCTTCAATTAGTACCCTGACGCAAGCATACCTTAACACGTTTCCAAGAATTTTAGAACACCGTCCTGATTTCTTGCACCGAGTGGTGCAATTTGCTGGTTTTGCCTTGATTCAACAGATCCAGGCAATGATTCAGTATCAAAAATCTTTTGGTAATTCAGGGATTGTCATGCTTCAAGTTGTCAAGAGTTTGTTATGCAATCCAGAACAGTCAATGTCAACGATTTTTGGCACTACTACTGAATTAACTCAGCTTGGTGCTTCTGTTTGAGCTGTTTAGTGAAATGAAAAGATTATGCAATTACTTGATTCTCTACAAGCTCAGTTATCCCCCAAAGCAACTGGTCGACTACTGGATGTTTTGAAAGATATTGTTCACAAGATTGAAATTAAGTCTGACTTCTCGATTAGGCATCCAGATTACAAACCGTTAGAACTACCTGCTGAGGCGGTTACTAGGTTTGAAAAGATACCGGAACAGATGCAGCAGAAGTATTTGAGCCTGCAACTGCGTAATTTCCTTTACGGGGTCTATTACAACGGTTCAATGAAAACTGCTCTAGCTCTGGGTGGGGAGAGGAATGGTCTGCCACTGAATTTGGAGAATAATACTGTCCTGGGAGTAGATGTGGGGTTTTATGAGCGATTGCATGAAAGTAATTGTGGAGAGGGCTACTTTGACTCCGGTTGGTCTGTTCTGAGAGAGGAAACAGATGGAAGTTTAGCTGTGACTAAAGAAGGGTTGAGGCTACATATTCAGCAGGATAAGCATCTGCAACCATTCCAACAGACGGCTGCGCTGGGCGATTCAGTGGCTATCCGAATGCCCAAGAATCAGGTGCAGAATGGCTTTTATATAGCGGTTAGTAATGTAGGTTTCAGTCGTCTTGAGGATGCAAACAGTCATTCGGTAATGGTACGAATCTATTTCAATTTAACTCCTGATGGTGCTGTGGTGGTAATGGGTAGCCTGACGCAGCTACTGAATGAGATGATGTTTCCTTTTTGTTTCAAAGTTTTGTACAACTCAAAGGATTATCAGCGCTACGATTCTGGAGTTTTGTATTTTGACAAGAGGAATTATGATGTGGTTAGGGAAGGTTTGCAGATTGTGTATCAAGATGAATCGCATTTTAAGCCAGATATTCCCCTATTTACTAAGCAACTAGCACCAGGCTTGGGATTAGCTGAGGAACCAGACCAAAAGTTTGCCCAACAGGAAAGTTTTGGGATGAATCGCTGCCAGATTGTAGCGAATGGGTTGCTGGAAGCTTGGCTGCAAGGGGATAACTCTCCAGAAGGACGAACGAAGGCTATTTTTGGTCAATTTTCTCGTTTAGGAATTGACTTGCACCGTCCTTATCTGAATACTGATTCCAAAGACATTTACACACCGTTGACTTAAAATTCCTCCGGCAACGGCAGAAGCAATCATTGCCTATCTATGAAGCCATACTAACTCCAGTACTGTACTTCATTATTGATATCTTATCTCAACTTCGCTCTTTGCGGTAGTTGCAGGGTTCCATCCTTACGATTAAACAAAAGCCTACCTCTAAGGTTAGAGGTAGGTTTTTTATTTATGCCGTGTCTCCTCGGCTGTCGTGCAAACTATCTAATGGTTTGTCTTGCCTAGATAGTTTAAATTGAGATGCCCCCTTTGAATTAGCGATCGCCTGTACCATCCTGCTGGGAGATACTGTTTAATTAACTTGCTTGTGCTACCTAATTAGTTAAAATCTAGCTAACATAAGTGAATTTATTTTGTTTTTTTCCTTTAGGGTTAGGATGTGCGTTACTCGTCCCTAAACAAAAACTCTTTAGAAAATAACCTAAATACTATAGCTTTTATTAAAAACGTGTAGTAATCATCTGCTTTTTCTGCTCAGCAATTACAAACGCTAAACGTCCGATTTGTTTAGGAACTTTAATGTTACATTTAAACGCAAAATAAGTAATTATTTGTGTTGATATATCGAATGAAGTTAGTCACAATTTAAATATGGGATTAGAAATAAAAAACTGATTCCATTACCAAAAACTTACTTGCAATTTGAAAGGAAACTTACAAATGGCTAACATTGAAATTTCTAACCTGCACCCTGCTGGTTCTAACCTCTTCTCTGACTCGGAAAGTTACATGATGGATTTGTCTGAAGACGAACTCAACACAACTAGTGGCGGATTTGTGACACCCTTCTCCACCCCTATCACAGTAGTTCTTGGAGTTGCTCATAATGCCACTAAGGTTGCCGCCTTAGTCAAACCTGGTGAGAATAGAAGAGACGATAGAGGCCCCGTTTCTTGGGTTCCTTAGATTGATCGGATAATTAAAGTTGCACAAGCCATGAGTATACCCTGATCTCAGGTTAACTATGGCGGTGAATTGAATACAGGGTCATGCCCGCCCTGTATGCTAAAAGAAGATAGTAGTAAATGTGTAGAAAAAGTTTATGCTTACTAACTTAAATTTCCTCTGTTTATCAAATTAAATTTTGATTATCAATGCCTTAATATTGTGTGTATCATATCAATACAATTTCTGTTGATACCATTTAAGACCGCTGTAAAAATACCTTTATTTTACACCGCAGAGTGATAGGAAATTCAGTCCACAGAAATTAATAAATTTAATTAGAAGGTGTGCTTATGTCGCAACTCATATTGAAATTAACTGGCCTACCACGTACCATGCTGTTAACTCTCCGAGGACGGGCAGAGGAACAGGCACGTTCAGTTCCTTTGTTCCAAGACGAACTAGCTGTAGAGTGGCGTAAATTCCTACCTTGGGACGACCAACTGGAGAGATTCTATAGCCAGTTTGCTCAAATTGCTTGGGCTGTGAGAGCCTACCAATTTGACGTAGTAGCAAACAAGCACATTGCTAGCGTTCAAAATCCCCTAGTTGTCGAGTTAGGTGCAGGGCTGTCCACTCGTTACCATCGCGTTAGGCAAGAACAACTACACTGGATTGAGCTTGACTTACCTGAAGTTACTAACTTGCGTCGGCAGTTGGATATCGAGACAGAGCAGCATCAGTTTATGAGTAGTTCGGTAATGGATTTTGCCTGGATGGATGCTTTACCTTCAAAACCACCTGAGAGTATTTTATTCATTGCTGAAGGTCTACTGGTGTATTTTGAAGCCAACCAAGTGCAGCAGTTAGTTAACCAAATGCGTCAGCGATTTCCTAGTGCGACTTTGCTGATGGATGTAGTAGGTGAATTAAGCAAGCCTATTGCAAATCAGATGGCTCAGCAAGGATGGCCACTACAATGGTATGTCAAGGGAGAACGAGAGGTAGCAGAAATGGGGCTGTCACTCGTCAACGTTTGGTCTTTATATCAATTGTGTCCTGAACGCTGGCCCTTTTTGCTGCGATCGCAATCCTGGATACCCGATATCCGCAATGGCTGTTTGATTTTAGAAACCAAGCTTGAGCCATTTGGTCAATACATTGAGCCAAGGAGTCTTAACGGGTAATCGGCAAACGATCAGTCGCACTCCTTGCCCAGTCTGTTTGACATTTGACAGTTGCATTATGGGCTTTAATCCAGCGCTCCACCTGTTGCGAGATGTGCCAAGTTGCATTGTCCTAAACCAGCGCCAGAACCGATTTATTCTGTTGCCCAACCTGTGTACTCCAGTGATTGCTTGCCTACCCTCAGCCCTGAAAGAATGCACTCGCGTACAGCTTCTAGGTCTGGCTGCTACCCGTGCTGTTGCCTGAGATCGGAGTTTTCCGCACGAGAGGCGTTGGACTCCCCCAACAATTGGGTCTCCAGTTTTGTAAGACGCTGCAATACAGTATCTCGCACAAGATGAGATAACTATTCGACAGAATTTTCTAGCGCGGTAACAGGTTCCCTCGTCTCCATTAAATATAAAATCTAGTTTTTGTGACACGGTTGCCGCAGGACATCTATAAATTTTAATTGGTTTACGCAAATAAACAATTAAATAATCAATATTGAAATAATTTAAAAAACTAACTGAGTGCTACTGCAAATACTCCAATGGCTAACATAACTAGTCTCAGCTTTGGAGAAGATTTTAGAGGTGGGAATAGTCCAAATGCTGGGATGACCGAAACCAAAGCTAATTCTGGTCTACCAACCAAAAAGTTGAGTAATGCTAGCAGAAGGAAGAAAATACTAAGTACCCAATTTATTACTATGTCAAATTGTTTATATTTGCTCATAAACCCTAGATGCCTTAGCGATATTAGTTATACTAATATCGCTAAAAGGGTAAGAAATCAAAGTTCTAACTAGGCTATCTTCCAAATCGATTCAATAGTTCCTCGCGGGATGATTGCAAAAGCAGGCGAGTAAACTCCTCTGGCGGCAACTGCAATAAAGGCTCGATTATTCTGGACAATTTCTCATCTATTGCGCCAAATCTGGTTTTAAGCAGATTCTCTATTACCACTCGTTGTCCCTCCTGCCGAGCCTCTTCTATTCGTTGCAAATAAGCTGGTGATAAATTCATGATGTATAGTTAAATGTCCTTTAGAAAGTGTGCCAGCAGCTCATCAAACAAAATTTCAAGTATTACTTATTAACTGGGAATTAGTAGGCTCGTAATGCAGAACGATTAGCTGAGCAGCGAGCAGAGGCAACATAGCATAAGTGCGTCCGTCGTCATCGCTGAATTCAACTAGAAAAGTATTCTCATCAAGCTTTTCAACAACAGTACCCACCTGACCGCGTGATAATCCCCGTTCAGACAAATTCTCACTCAACGCTACGACATCTAGCAGATTAATTGTATTGTTCATAGTTTCAGTCTCCCTTAGAGGACATAACAACTTGTTAATCGGGGAAAATCTTCGTCATGACGAACGATCCAACTACTACGAACTATTACCTGTCCGGTAGATCCAATCATAGGAAAGTCTAGCACGTATAATTGACCGAATTCAGTTTCGTCAGTCGGTGTTGCCTCATAGCTTTGAGCAGCGTTTAACAAAGTAGCTTGGAGTTGTTCTGCATCTTCAGCAGTCAGACCAAGAGCTGCTGCAAAGACACGCGCTTTATGCCGACCGCGATGATGCGTTGTACTTAGGCAATAGTCTCTTAATTTCGCTATGTCTACGATAGCGCGATCGTAATTGGGAAGCTTCATTCGACAAATCTCTATATATTCTTGCCATGCTTAAAAGTTTGCGGGAGAGGAAAGTACTCCTGGCTCGTACCAGTTTTCAAAGTTCGTTACGATCCACATCAAAAGTGAGGTGGTGATATGGAAGTAGTGATAAGGCTCAAGCTCTTGCTAGCTCTGCATTATAGCCATGAATGAAGTACCAAATTGCCCCAATGTGATTGTTGAGTTTTTGGAGAAGGAGAGGCTTTCTCTCACCAGTCGAGACACTCGCTGTCTGAAGGTATTATTTAAGCGCTCAACATGATTAGTTAGACCAGTTTCTTTGCCAACTGCCCGATGATTATTTGGGAGAATAACTGTTTTGTAAGCTTGCCAAAAGTCAGTATAAGCTATAGCGTTATGTTGATAAATTGCTGGTAATGATTCCCAAAATTTACGAGCGGATTTACGAGTTCTATCGCCTATAAAACAACCAACTACTTGCCGAGTATTTCTATCGATTGCTAGCCAGATATAAACCTCATTTTTCTTACTATCAACAAATGACCACATCTCGTCACATTCAACGATTGATTTACCTGGCAGTTTGACTGAAACCTTAAGCTGGCGCGGAGTTCGAGCTAGCTTTTGATTGACATAATCTTGTAGCCAAGACCAACTCACTTGAGTCACCCTGGCAATTCCTCGCAGTGATATCCTCTCAAGCAAGAGCCGATCGATCAGCTGTTTTGTCTCCTCTGAGACAGTAGTTTTAGTCGGACTGATAACAAATTGGCGACCACAGGTTTTACACTGATATTTTGATTTACCATTATGAACTGAACCATTTTTAATCAAATGCTCAGAGCCACAGGTAGGACAGGCTCGTTCTGAAGATTCTTCACATATTTTTGGGGATGGTTCTATCGACTCTTGTGTTAATTTAGACAGTAGTAATATACATGAGTAAAATAAGAACGTCAAAATTGTTGTCATCAAAAATACCAAATGGTGGGGGTTACATGAGAATTATTTCCATTAGCTAATATTATACAAAATGTTGATGGGGCAAGGGTTTTACCTCACCACTACTTCCATATCACTACCAAGCGTTTCTAACATCGTCGATTAACTCTCGGACAACATCTTCTGGATTTGGCTCATCTTCAACAACTGGATCTAGCTCTGTCGGTTGCCAATCCTCTAGAAAAAATGATAATCGCTCGTAGCGATCGCGAAAAGTTCCTCGTCCTAGCTGTTGCCGGATTTTGGAGCGCAACTGCTTGCAGGACAACTGACAAGTCATACCACCTTTCATTAATCGAGTCGTTTCCACACCTAAGATTCGACAGCATTTAAGCAATGTCTGCCTACCCATTTGATTTAGCCATTTAAAATCTGTTAAGATTTGCTTTTTATTCATAGGAAGCGTGGTTGGTAATATTTGATCCAATTTGTAGCTAGTTCCTACTTTCGATTTAAATTCTTGGAGTTGAAAAAGTTTATCGATTACACAGTTTTTAATTTTACTGCTCCTCATCCCAATCTTCGTTTTCGTCAGTAGACGGTGTTTGTAAACACATCACATCAGCTAATTCTTCAGCATCTCGATCGTCGCGTTTGATGTAAATCTGATTATTTTCAATCCGAGTTACCGTGCAGTTGTAAACGTCATAATCTACTCTGTCTAGAATTTCTAATCGTTCTCCAACAACGGGAAGATGTCCCCAAAAATCTTGAAAAATTGCTAACTGATTATCTGGAGTCATCTGATTATTTTCGGTTCTTCCGTTAAGACGGTGATAAGTTTTTCTAATTTTAGAAGCAAGCTAGTAACCGTTCACGAAAGTTAGTGAAATTCGTAAAACCATAAGCTTGCCGTTTAATCAGCTTAATTCGATTGTTAATTCCCTCCATTACGCCATTTGTAGTCCGGTTGCGGAAATAGTTACAAATCCCATTTAAATGATGACGAATTGTTGTAATTGCTTCACAGTAAACATCTCGTGCCTGATGTAACCACTGCTCAATCTGACGCTGACCTTCCTCAACAGTCAAATGCTTTTCGTAAATAGCACGAAACTCTTCTTTCCATTCATAAGCTTTTCTTAATCGCTGGGAATGCTGCAATATCTGTTCTAATTTTGTGGTTTCTTCTAGTGTTAATTCTCCACCGTTTTTTAAGAGAATAAATTTACTTCCTCTATCAAATACTCTTGCTTGTTTGCGAATTTTATTTAACTCTTCATTCACGGCTTTCATCACATGAAATCGGTCAATTACAATCACTGCATTAGGAAATACTTTCTCTACTATTTTAGGAAATCCACCCCACATATCAACGCTTACCTCCTCAATCTGCTCGCGCACCTCTAATGGTTGCTGAGTCAACGTTTCAATTATCTCTACCTGAGTCTGACTATCGATGACTTCTATTAATTTTCCCGCTTCAATGTCTCCGATAACCGTGACGAAGTTTTGATGTCCTTTGCGTTTACTGATTTCATCAATCCCAATTCGCTTAACTCCTTGCCAACATACGTTTTTTTCTGAGCATACTGATGCTTGAAAATCCCTTGAATTCGCTCAAATGTTAGTTTCTCTATTCGGCTGACTTGCTCGATATAGCAATCCTGCTTCAGTTGTGAGATTTTGCTAGTCTAGTTTTATCTTTCAACAGCGTTATTTTTGATGGAAGAACTGCTTAACTTCATTGATACTGCCCGTGATGCAAGAGAACTAAAACGTGCGTTAGCAGTTAAACTGACGCTTGAGGGATACGTCCATGCTGAAATTATCAAAATTCTGAATGTTACTTCTGGGTTTATCAGTAAATGGAAGCAAGCCTTTGAAGTTGATGGGGTAGATGGAATACTTTTGGGATATCAAGGCTCGACAGGATATCTGTACAAAGAGCAACGAATGGAAGTGATTGAGTGGCTGCAACAAAAAGACCATTGGCTTGTTGAGGAACTCGCTACTCACCTTTCTCAGCAGTATGACGTAGAATTCAAATCGCGTCAAAGCTACTACGACTTATTCACGCAAGCAGGGCTGAGTTGGAAAAAAACGCAAAAACGCAACCCTAAACACAATGTAGAGGAGGTGGCTGCCCAAAAAAAGTTATCGACCAATGCTTGCAGCAGCATCAAGAGGATGTGGAGCAGGACAAGGTAAGAGGGTAGTGATATGGAAGTAGTGGTGAGGCTCAAATCCTGTCTAGTTCTGCATTGTAGTCATGAATGAAGTACCAAATTGCTCCAATGTGATTGTTCAACTTTTTGGAGAATGATAGACTTTCTCTTACCAACCGAGAAACCCTTTGCCTCAAGGTATTATTCAACCGTTCAATATGATTAGTTAGACCCGTTTCTTTACCAACAGCTTTATGACGTTTAGGGAGAATAACTGTCTTGTAAGCTTGCCAAAAATCTGTATAGACGAAGGCAGATTGCTGATAAGTTTTTGGTAGAGAAGCCCAGAGTTTACGGGCTGATTTCTTTGTTCTATCTCCGACAAAGCAACCGACAATTTTTCGAGAATTGCGGTCAATCGCTAACCAAATATAAACCTCATTTTTCTTACTATCAACAAATGACCACATCTCATCGCATTCAACGATTGATTTACCTGGCAGTTTGACTGAAACCTTAAGCTGGCGCGGAGTTCGAGCTAGCTTTTGATTGACATAATCTTGTAGCCAAGACCAACTCACTTGAGTCACCCTGGCAATTCCTCGCAGTGATATCCTCTCAAGCAAGAGCCGATCGATCAGCTGTTTTGTCTCCTCTGAGACAGTAGTTTTAGTCGGACTGATAACAAATTGGCGACCACAGGTTTTACACTGATATTTTGATTTACCATTATGAACTGAACCATTTTTAATCAAATGCTCAGAGCCACAGGTAGGACAGGCTCGTTCTGAAGATTCTTCACATATTTTTGGGGATGGTTCTATCGACTCTTGTGTTAATTTAGACAGTAGTAATATACATGAGTAAAATAAGAACGTCAAAATTGTTGTCATCAAAAATACCAAATGGTGGGGGGTTACATGAGAATTATTTCCATTAGCTAATATTATACAAAATGTTGATGGGGCAAGGGTTTTACCTCACCACTACTTCCATATCACTACCGGTAAGAGTATTAATGTTGGATGAATGCCATCTATTGTGGGGAGATCTCTGCGGCTATGTCTGGGGCAAAACCAACGAGCGTGTTGAAGTCGATATGACCAACTACCGCAACAAGCAGACGTACTTTGGAGCGGTGGATTATCACACAGGGGAATTTATAGTTAAAGCTTATCCCAAAGGTAACTCTGACCATACAATTGAATTCCTACAATACTTACAAGTTCAAAGTCCTGGACAACGTTTAGTAGTAGTTTGGGACGGTGCTAGTTATCATCGTTCTGAGCAAATGCAGCAGTATTTAGAGCAAGTTAATGCCGACCTAGTTGAATCAGACTGGCAACTTCATTGCCTTCGTTTTGCACCCAATGCCCCCCAACAAAATCCAGTAGAAGACATTTGGCTACAAGCAAAGACTTATGTTCGGCAACACTACTATCGATGTCCATCTTTCAAATCTCTCAAGCAGCTGTTTATGCAATTTCTAGACGGTAGAGTATTTGATTTCCCCAAATTACACAGCTATGGTTAACTTACAACTTACTTAGGATTGCTATATCAACCATGCGCTCGACACTTTGCGCTCGTTTTACCAGTGGCTGCGGCGCAGTAACGGTTATCCAGTCAACCAACCTCTCCCGACTGATGCGATTGGCAAAGAGCGCCTTGAAGAACCACAAGCTCTAGACATTGACAAGGATGACATGGCGGAGATTTGGCACTTCCTCGATCGCCAGCGACTAACCTGCATTCGCGATCGGGCGATCGTGGCGATTCTCTCTCACGGGTTAAGAGCTTCTGAATTATCAGCCTTGGATGTCAAGCACTGGAATGGCAAGAGATTGATCGTGCATCGTTCCAAAGGGCAGAACGTCAGCGAAGTTCCTTTGAGCCGAGAGGCAAGACAACACTTAGAGGCTGTTTGAAAAGTGGGAATTTAAGTAAAAAAAGCTCTCAGGGCATAAGCTGTAGATACGTACTTACAGCACCATTGAGAGCATGATTAAAGCATACTCTAGTAACCTAACCCTAGCTCAATTCGAGTTGATTGAGAGCCTGATTCCGGCTGCGAAACCAGGTGGTCGTCCGCGAAAAGTCGATATGTGGGCAATACTCAACGCCATTTTCTATGTAGTTGTCCAAGGCTGCAAATGGCGCGATATACCAAGTGACTTTCCAGCGTGGCAAACGGTGTACACCTATTTTCGTAACTGGCGTAAGCAGGGCATCTGGATGGCAATACATGACCGTTTACGCAACTGGGTCAGAGCCGACAACGCTCGTCCTATTAGTCCAACGGAAGCCATTATCGATAGCCAAAGTGTAGCGACGGCAACGATGGTGCATGAGTCAGTTGGTTTCGACAAGGCAAAACACATTAAAGGTCGAAAACGCCATACTGCGGTTGATACATTGGGATTGGTTTTACGAGTCATAGTCACCACTGCTAGTCTGCCCGAACGAGAAGGTGGGAAACAGGTGTTACAGAAGGTAGATCAAATGGGGGATGCTGTTGCTCGGCTCTACTTGATTTGGGTCGATGGCGGTTACAGTGGCAACCCTTTCCTCGAATGGGTCATGAATACATTTCGATGGGTGGTACAAGTGGTGCTACGTCCTGAGCAGACCAAGGGCTTCGTTGTACTCAAAAAACTAGGAAGTGTGGAACGGACTTTTGGTTGGCTTCACTGGTATCGACGACTCAGTAAAGATTATGAACGTTTACCAGAAAACTCTGAGGCGATGATTTACATTTCTATGATTCGACTCATGCTCAGGCGGTTAGCCTAATTTGATACTTCCTGACACTTTTCAAACAGCCTCTTAGAAGCTTATTTGGAGTGGCGACGCTCCGTTGGGGGAATGTTTACTCCCACGAGCGATCGCCCCATGTTTGTCTGCCAAGATCCCAAGCATAGCGGAGAGCGACTGGGATACAACGGACTCTACAAAATGGTGAAGAAATTGGCGACGACCGCGACGGTGGAGGAGTTAAAACCGCACCATTTTCGGCACTCCTTTGGTAATACTATCACGCGAGCGGGTGTCGATCCTTTATACGGAAAGGAGCTGATGGGGATTAAGACGGATAAGGTTTACAGGCGCTATACGCAGGGATCGTTAAAACAAGCTGCTGCCCAGGCTTACTTGCAAGCGATTGGTGAGGATGAAGGAGATGACCAAATCTAGTGGCAGATACGAAGACAAACGAGCCGCGATTAGTGCCCTTGCGAAAAGGGGGTCGCGACGCACTCGAAGAGTATTTGTTGTGGCGCGAAAAACAAGGAGAGAGGAAATCACGAGCGATCGCCCCTTGATTTTGTCCCAACACGCGACTCGTTCATGTGAACGATTGAGCGATCGCGGCATTTATTTTGCCATAGAAAAGATCGGTGAATTAGCAGAAATTTCCCAGCTACACCCACACTCGTTCCGCCATACCTACAGCACTGAGTTATTGCTGATGGGTGTCGATCCGACTCATGCCAGGAAACTGACCGGACATCAGAGCGAGAAAGCTTTTCGACGCTACACCCTACGCGGCGAACAATCGAGCGCGATCGCTGCTTACTACCGTGCAGTTGGAGAAGAAATGGAGAAGCAAGATTTAAAATAAGAATGCTCTCATTTTATTAAAGGTTCTACCTCACCACTACTTCCATATCACTATCCGCCTGCTGTTACTTGCTCCTTAAATCCCTTGACAGCACCCGTACATCGGCAAATTTCGTAGCTCTAATTTTTAGCTTCTTGCCTGTCCGAGGTTTTGATTTCAAGAAGTTGCACAAGCTCAGCTTTACGGAGTTTTGTAGCAGCTTTAATCCCCTTTGACAAGGCTTTTGCCGCAGTTGAGCAAAAGACAAATTAGTCATTATAAGTCTTTGAATGTACAAGTTATTGGTTCTTTAATTAACAACACTAGTAGCACTGTGTTGCTTAAATATAATACTTTAGACAGAGTTAGGTGAGATCGATAACTAATGAATTATATAAACAAACTTTATCAATAAAAATTGCGCTGTTCGTAAATACAATAGCGAACAGAGAAATTATTGATTGAAAGAGCTAATAAATTCTGGAAGCGTAACAAAATAGTATGCTTTTGTAATATGAGTTTAACAATAGATAGCTTAATGAGAATTAGCAACGAAAGAGTAAGTTTATAAGCGGTTTAAATCTCAATAAACGAGTCATTCAGAAAAGATGTATTTCAATGTAGTATAAATCATGCTGTTTTGTTACGCTTCCCACCGCACTCGGAGGAAGAAAAGAAACAAAAAGCGCTTGCAGTTGCGCATGACGAAGATGTTTCTAGCTGGATAGGTGGGTCATGCCATAGAGAAGTGTGGGAATGCTAGACTGAAGCATTGTGTAGTCGAGCTTGGGTAGTGCAATGAAATGTTCTTTGTGCGGTCATGACAAATCGCATAAACACGGCAAGACAAGTAAAGGCGCTCAACGTTACTTTTGTCCAAAATGTCGTCAAACTTTTACTGAAACTTTCGATACGCTCTACTATCGTCGTCAAGTAAGCGAAGAAGACGTGCGGATTGTGCTGCAATCGCACGCAGAAGGCAGTAGTTTACGAGGTGTCAGCCGTATAAGGGATTGATTCGGGATACGTGTAAAATGGTGCCACGAAAGCCGCAACTAATAGCCAGAACTAGCTTTCAGAAATTTCTATTATTACATTAACTTCTTCTTCCAGTGGTTGCGGAACCGCGCTTAAATCCACAACATAATCTCCATACCGCTTCAGGTGTCGAGTGAGGTATGGACTCAACGTTGCCAAAGACAAGCGATCAATCTTATGTCCTTCTGCACTTAAGGCTTGAATTAGACCTATCCGAAAATTTACAAGCCAGTCTAGACAAAGCTTTGAGAGCTAGCTTTGAGATCTTCAGAAAAACGTAGCAATCAGGGTCAGAGATAGTTAGTGATAGTTTAGCACCAAAAATATACGCTCTCTTGCTCTTGTTTAATAGTGTAATTCTCCCTTTGGATTAAGTCGGCAAAATTAAACTACCAATTCTTAATCTGACCAACCCACAAACAGTAAGAATTATCTGCTCGTATACAGGAGAATGAAGTCGAAATCTTTCAGATGCAATGCGGAAAATCTTGATGAGTCTAATTAAGTGTTCGACAAAAATCCGCTCTCCTGACAAGGCTTTATTTTCTGATTTCTGCTCGGGAGATAGTTCTCGTTTTCGAGGCTTTTTATGAGGTGTACTAATATTTTTACCACCTTGATAACCTTTGTCGCCTTTAAATGATTGTTGAGAGGCAAATCTTTGTTGTTGATTACGAAACAATGAAATATCACTGGTTGAACCCTTTGCTCCCACTACTATATCGACAATATCTTTAGCGTTGGGTAGCGAAATAACCTGACTTTTAAAAGTATGGCGTTTCTTTTTACCCGAAAAATATTTTTGTTGCTCTTTGTTGTCTTTAGGTCTTTCGCGCTCGCTGTTCGTAGCTATCCACAATTAGTTCAAATTCCATTAATATCTCTTGTACAATAGCAGAATCACTCTCTCGATCTTCTACCTGTTCGAGTAAACTAGGCGGCAAAACTTCTCGGAAGATTTTTAGCCAATAGTGAAAGGTATCATTTGCCTCAGTTTTTGAGACATCAAAGTGCATTCCTAAAACTTCAAACGTCGGCATTTGTCTTAAGTAGAATAGACTCAAACATACTTCTTCTATCATCGTTAGTTTCGGTTTACGTCCCCCTCCTTTTGCGGTGAGCCGAACTTTCTGACGTTCTGCCTCAGCTTGTCTCTCTTTTTGTCTCAATTCGGCTTGTTTGACTAACAAGAGAAATTGGTCGTAGCTAATTCCCAATATTTGTTTGGTACGAGCTGGATATTTATGAATATAATGAAGTGGATTTTTCATTATGGTAGACCAACGGTAGACGCTCAATTTACCGTTCTACCATTTTTTTGTGTCCAATTTTATATTTCGATAGATATCCCCAATGCACGCAGATGCTTCAGTTTGATCTGCAACCGTAAAGTTCTCCCCAAAGGCTCCGTAGGAGAGATCGGCAAATTCAAACGCGATCGCCAGAAGGGGTAGTGTTTAGCCGCATACACTAGTACCGCTTTTTCAACACCGCCATGACGTTTAAGATCGGCTTGACCATCTCCAGCTAAGTTGGTGCTTCCAAGCCAGATCTTTCCCTGAATCGGTTCTTTGAAGAATCCAGTAGACCAGGGACGATCCATTGGATCTAGTGCATTTGCAATCCCAAGTAGTTTGGGTAGTCCAACCTGAATCGAAAGAATCTGGGCAACCATTTATCCCTCCTTTGTAAAACACAAATAAGGTACAACCTATTTTCGACTGAGGAATGTGAGATGAGCCAATCGGATTATGAATAAAGGTTTCTACTGGATAGTTCCTCGTTCCATCACTGAAGACATCAGAGCGTACAAAGGTTTCTTCAGACCCAGGGCAAACGCATCTAATGAATGCATAATGAAATAAGAATAAGTGCTTTTAGCGAAAAAATCTAGAAATAATAGAAGTGAATACTGCTTCAACTAAATCTGGAGCTTATAAAGCTCAACTTCTCTTTTCTCCACTCCTGAAAAGCTGAAAACTTAACGTGTAAAATTCTAGACCATCTGTCATGTAGAGACAGTCTCTGTTTGTAGTTAAATTTATTGCTAGCGTGTTTATCCAAACAAAATTTCCACCTGTAAATTATCCGTTGATTAGGCAGCCTGTGCGGGGAACCACAACTGCTGCCACTGACCATAAAGTTCAACTACCCTGAGTAGACTTAAAGCTCTGCTGCCCAAGTGACTCCAACTCATGCCTTTGTTCTTCTGCCTTCTGCCGATGGTCAAATCTACTCCCTTCTCAACCCGTCCGCTACCAATAGTTTTACCAGCTTGAGTGCGGCGTTTGTAGTTGATGATTTCTGAGTCATGTTTTTCCAAATAACCCATCAACTCTTGCCACTTATCGCGATTTCTTACAGTAACCTGATGTTTTAAATACTCTGGCATCAATAGCAGTTCTCCCCTGCCATAATTGCGCTAATAAGAACTTTAGATGTTGTGCTTTTTCTATCTTATTGGCGGCAATCATTGACATCAGCTCCCGTAGCTTCTTACAGAGGTGATACCAATCTAATATCGCCATAACTGTTGCTCCAAATACAGCAAACAGACGCTGCCGAATTACTCTGGCTCCATCGGTAACTGCTACTAAATTTAAGGGAGCAACTTCCCTACCATACTCCTGTCTAACAAACGCTTTTACTATATCAGTTAGGCTTAATAACTCCTTACCATCTGTAGTGATAGGAGCAGCAATATATTCAAATCTACCAGTGTTTTTTTGCATGAGTACAATATCTGTACTAATAGCTGAATTCTTTAGCTTGCTGGGAAATTGGTTTGTCTTTTCCTCTGCTGGCTTAGCTATTGGCTGTCGGTGTGCTTTCTGACCTTTTACTTGAATGCCGTCATCAAATAGGAGAATTTCTTTTGCTTCTGGGTTGTAAATATCTACTTGAGAACTTACTTTCACCACTCGCTCTTCAACTTTTCCTAAAGTTGCTATCGTATTTTTGTGAATCTCTTGGCTAATTTTTAGGGCTGTGTCAGTTACAATTTGCCCAATCTTTTGGTCACTTAACAACCTTTCCCCACTCATGCGTTCCACTAACAGGGCTACTTCTTCATAACTTATACGGTTACTATAATAGGCACAAAACTCCTGCAATCTTGCACTCACATAGCCTTCTTGTAATTGGTTTGTTTCAGTCAAGTAGTTTGTTTCTCGCGCATCAAATTGGTATTTTTGTAAAGAAAACACGAACTTTCCATGTATTGTCTTAATCCACACTAGTCTTGTGCCGTTACAACTGGCGAGCTGTTTTTTTTATCTCTTGAGTAAACTTGCTTTGAGCTTCAGTTAATAAGCTTGCCTCTATTTCTGGCAGTGCCTGCTGTTTCCAGTTTTCTACTGCTCCCTCAATCTCATGCAGGCTTTGATTCTTCAAATCTATCTCGTGTGGAGCAAGCTGGCTCAGAATATTCCCTGCTTCATCTCTAATTACAATTTCCACTCTTGCTCTCATGCTTTACTCCTTCTGCCGTTTGCTTCCAACCCTTTAGGGCTGTTCTCTCAGTTTACCGACATCAACGGATTTTTTACAGGTGGAATTAGTGTGAAGTTATGGAGATTATACAGCGATACCAGAGTAGTAAGGACTACCTTTCCTCAACTTCCTAAGAGCCAAAATTACCTTTCCAAATCTGCTCTAGTATTTTCAGCTAGCACTAAGTATTCCTTCTAGATCCAGAGAAAGCCGATCGCAATAATGCTATTTCACATTAATTTGATCCGCTTCCCTTTTAGTATTGTTTTTTGTCCAATTTAGAAAATTAGTGCATCAATTTTGGCTAATACTTCCTCCAGTAGTACATCTGGAGCTTTTTCCACAAATTTTATAGCTCGCGCCCGCCAATCGAGGTTTTTGATGTGGTCAGCCAGCACCACCCCAGTTGTTTCCATTTCAGCACTTAAGGGAACCTCAAATGTATATCCTTTAACTTGATTGGTGATGGGACAAAATATAGCTAAACCAGTTTTTTGGTTGTAAACAAGCGGAGATAAAACAATTGCTGGTCTGATCCGCCCCTGTTCACTGCCAGCATGAGGACTAAAATTTACAATCACCACGTCCCCTCGGTCTGGAACGTAACTACCAAACTTCATTGCCTACAGGTTCTCCTGTGTCTGTTTCACTATGGAGATTCTCTGGCGTGATTCCTTCTAACAATTCACTCAACTTGTACCTGTTTCGCCTTGGTTTGACGGCTCTAACTACTAAAGCTCCATCAACCACTTCCAAACAGGCGATCGCTCCTTCTGTTAACTGCGCTTGTTCAGCTATTTCTTTAGGGATTCGCAACCCTAAACTGTTTCCCCATCTCGTTATCGTTTGCGACATTTTGCTACCTCGATACTTAGTATATACAAGTATATACAATAACTTTGGGTTACGTCAATCAGCTTGCTCAGAAGATTTCGGTTTAACCACGACAAAATCAGGTAGGCATGGTCAAGTTATCACTAAAGAAAAATTCTAATTGAGAATGACGATAATTTGATACATTTAGAACTCTGATTCTGTCGTTCAAAATGGGTAAGCTATTCTCATTAATTTTTTTCTCCGAACGTAACTTGACAATGCTAGTTCTATGGCAGAAAATCTGATTCAATTCCCTAATTTGATTTGGATGGATTTCGTCTCTAAGTACTCTTCAAGACCCTTGTGCCCCAATTCCCGACCAATGCCGCTCTGCTTATAGCCACCGTAAGGCATACAGGGCTCAAGTCCCGCAGTATGGTAAGTGTTTACCCAGACCGTTCCAACCCGAATTCCTTTTGCCATGCGCATGGCAGTATCCAGATTTTGGGTCCATACCGCTGCTGTTAAGCCGTACATTGAGTTATTGGCAATTTGGAGGGCTTCGGCTTCATCTTTGAAGCTGATGACGGAAAGTACCGGACCAAAAATTTCCTCCCGCGCGATCGCCATCCTAACTTTTCACGTTAAGTCTTGAGAGGCTTATAGGAAGAGGGCTCTAGATCAAGTCCACAACTTCCGCTACAGTAGTCAAAAAATGGGTAGTGGTAAATATGTAGTGATAGCTAGCTCAAAGCTGTAAGCAGGCATTATAGTAGTGGATGAAATACCAAATCGCACCAATATGGTTTTCTAGCTTTTTTGAAAACGATAGAGTGGCTCTAACTAAACGAGAAATCCGTTGACGCATAGTATTGTTAAAGCGCTCAATATGATTAGTTTTACCACTCTCTTTTCTCACAGTCCGGTGACATTTTTTTGGAATAACGTTTTCATAAGATATCCAAAAATCTGTGTAACAAATAGCGCATTGACGATAAACAGTTGGTAGAGAGTTCCATAATTCTATGGCTCCTTGTTTGCTGCGATCGCCAATGTAAACACCCACAATTTCTCTGGTGTTTCTATCCATAGCAAGCCAAATCCATTGCTGATTTCCCTTGCGATCTACAAATGACCAAGCTTCATCACATTCAACAGTTAATTTTCCCTTTGGCTTGTCTGAAACACTTACCTGTCTAGGAACATGGACATATTTATCATTGACATAGTTTTGGAGCCAGGTTTCTGAAACTTGAGTAGTCCGAGCAATGCTAGCCAGGGGAATCTTTTCAAGTAAAAGTCGATCAATTAGTTCTTTAGTTTCTTGATCGATAACTTTATTTGTTGGATTTTCTACAAACTGTCTTTGACAGTCTTGACACTGAAACTTAGGTTTTTTATTATGAATTCTGCCATTTTTAACGATGTGATGAGAATAACAACGGGGGCAAGTAGGTCTGGAATCTGACATCAGCGCTGCAATCGTTTAAATTCGCCTTATTTTGAATTTGTCCAGACTACCATTCTACCATTTTGGCTTAGTCTAAACGATTTGAGCAATAAAAAATATTTAGTTGTTAAGTTTAATCAGCGTCATAGGTAAGCTCAAACAACAGAAATAATTTAAGTTAGTAAGCGTAAGTTTTCACTACATATTTACCACTACCAAACTTTAGGATTGTTATCTCTAATTTCAATTTCTCTTTCTTTACCGATATTGCGTTTTGGAATTAATCCTTGATCGTGCAACCACAGTAGTCCTTGCTTGATACCTGCTAACTGGGCTTCCTTCTTAGCAATGAATTGTTCGTGCAGTTCTATAACTGCATCCAGGCGTTTTTTAGCAGCATCAATTTCAATTTTTAGATAATCTACTATCCAAGCAATGCTGTCAATCTTAGATTCAGCCGCTTCTTGGACTTGCCACAGTTGTTTAACTAAGTTTTCGACATTTTCAGCTCCTGACTCTGAAGCATCTTCAATCTGGTTCCACAACAAAGTAGCCTCTAGAGATAGTTCTCGCAGCGATCGCGCGGCAATATCTTTTAGTTTTGTATTTACTGAATCTGAATTAATTGTCTTATCTTGCACGGTTTTTCTCAACTAGTTTTATTAATTCTTCTGTAACGAATATAGCAATCCTAACTGACGCATGAGAAAACACCGTACATAGATAGCTTGGGAAAGTCAAAAACTTGACGATGGGTAACGAACTCAAACAGAAATTTGACAACAGCAAAGGATTTGCACAGATGGTAGCAGTTGCGAATGAAGCGTTTTGCCTGTAACCAAATATCTTCTACTAGGTTTTGATTCTGGGGCATTGGGGGCAAAGCGGGTGCAGGTGATAGCCCACGCACTTTCTGTCAAGTCCTGATTGACTGTTTGCAAGTAAGTTTTAAGTTCTACTGAACGATGGTAGCTGGCACCGTCCCAAAAGACGGCAAGGCGTTGTTGGGGATACTGTGTTTGCAGGTACTTCAAAAACTCAATCGTGAATTCCGAATTGCCCTGGGCGTAGGCTTTGACCAAGAACTCTTGGGTGCCGTAATTCAAGGCTCCAAAGTAGGTCTGTCGTTGGCGCTCGTTGACCACTGGAACTTCAATGCGCTGTGTCGTTTTACCCCAGACATCCCCTGTCACGTCCCCCCACAACAGATGACACTCATCCAGAAACAACACTACCAGTTCGCCGGATTCAATCTGTGCTCGATGTGTCTCCAACCAAGCAGTAATCTCTTGTTTTTTTCTCTACCAATTCGGAGTCTCGCTTGGGGTTATGCTTCTGCGTTTTTTTCCAACTGATGCCCGCTGCGTGGAACAACTCGTAGTAGCTTTGGTTGGATTGGAACACGACCCCATAGTAGTGGGTCATTTGGTATGAGTGTTGCCATAAAAAGGATGGTCAATTAAAGTGAAGATACATAGTTTTTCAGGTTGTGATGACACGGCAAAAAAAAGCACCTTTGCGACCGTTAAGTGATGAAGAACAAACCGACTTGAAAAAACTGAGCCGTTCTCAATCCCAATCATCTGCTAGTGTCATGCGGGCCAAAGCGATTCTAGCCGTGGCTCTTGGGGCTGATTACACGAGTGCAGCGCAGTTAGTAGGATTACGCTGTGGTGATACGGTCAGCAAGTGGGTCAGTCGCTTCAATGTTGAAGGCTTAGCTGCCTTACAGCCTCGACATGGCGGTGGGGCAGTAGTGCAATACAGCGAACCAGAAAAACAACGCATCCTGTCCGAATTTCAGCGTCAACCAGAGCGGCAGAAAGAGGGCACGGCAACCTGGTCAGTAGCTACACTTCAACGGGCTTTGCGTCAGGCTCCTGATGGCTTAACCCAAATCAGTACTTATACAATTTGGCAGGTACTCAAAGAGGCGGGCTATAGCTGGCAAAAGAGCCGCAGTTGGTTAAAAACTGGACAGGTGAAGCGCATACGCAAAGGCAAGCTAGTAGTAGTAACTGACCCAGATACCGTGGCAAAAAAAAACTGATAGAACGCGCTTACACTCAGGGACAGAAGCTAGGCTTGAGTGTGTGGTGCGAAGACGAGGCGGGACCATTTGGCACTGCTCCTTACCCTGGTAGCAATTGGCAGCCAGTAGGTAAACCGACACGGCAAGAACATGAATATATCCGTAATGGCACAGCCAAGCTGTTAACGCTATTCCATCCCGCTACTGGGCAAGTACGAGTTAAGGGTGTTACCAGTTGTACCAATGCTGTGTTGCACGAATGGCTCAAGCAAGAATTAGCTAGTGTTGTACAATCACTGCCAACTCCAGCTCGATTACTCAAGCCTGAAGAAAATCAACGGTTATGGAAAAGTTGGCAGCAGGGGTTGAAAGTACGCTTTACACTCCCACACGACTTACCGCCACTGCGAATGTTGCTAGTGATGGATAACTTGGTCGGACATAAAACTCCCCAGTTGGTATTGTGGCTGTGTGCTCATGGCATCATGCCGCTCTACACACCTCTTGGCGGTAGCTGGCTGAATATGGCTGAGTCGATTCAACGAATTCTCAAACGCCGAGCTCTAGAGGGGCATCATCCGCAAACAGCCTATCAAATTATTGAGTGGTTGGAAGCAACTGCTTTTGGATGGAACCAACAACCAACGCCGTTTGTCTGGGCAGGATTACGAGCGCAACGTCGAGACAGAGCGCGTCAAAGATTTCACTCTCTTGGTGGTTCTGGTGCCTGTACGCATCGTCCTCTTCGGCGGACAACTATTGCCAAAAATAATGGCAACACTCATACCAAATGACCCAGTAGTCATCAATGTGTGCCTGTAACTCCTGCAAGTCCCAGTAGTTCTTTTGCTTCAACCACTCCAGCACGGCTTGCCGCTGTCCGGCATCAAGATACCCGACCGAGCCTTTGTGCCGCAGTCGCAGCCCTTGGACACCTTGCTGCTCATATGCTTGCGTCCACTTACTAATAAACCCAGAGGACACAAGCAAAATCTGTTGAATCTCTCGGTGTCGGTACTCTTGCCGCACCATCTGCACTGCCAATGCCCGTTTGAGTTCGCGCGGCTCGGGGTTATCTTGAATGAACTGACTTAAGTGATCCATCAACCGTTTTTCTCAAGGCTCTACTTCTTCTAAACAGGATACAAATAAATCCTCACGGATCATCTAGGATTGCTATATGCGGTGATGCTTGTCGGAAATCTTCGTAGATACTGATGGACAAATCTTTAGTATTGGCTGTAGGCAAGGTGATAGTAATCGCGGCGTTCTAGCGCCTGTTTTGCTTCTATTTCCAAGCGAGCGGTTTCTTCAGTGAATGTAGTTTGTGTTTCTTGTTCTGCCTGTGAATTAGTCACTGTCTGAGTTTTGTGTGTTTCCTCAGAAATGGATGGCTGCGTTGTCATAGTCGCACTGCACGAAAATTAACATCTGTGCAACAGGTGCAAAGCACTTGTACGTTGTTTCTAAAGTGTGGGCAGTAGTTGAGGAGATATTAAGGGAGCAGCTTTTAAGCGCAGACGGCGCTCAAATTTGTAGTAGCGATGTTCGTTCGATCAAAACCTTTTCTACATGGCAAAAGCGTAGTTAACAGACCTCCTGCATGAATGATAAACAAGTGTGCCAGTTCTAGATGGAGCATTGCAAATTCAAGTAAATGCATGGCACAAATAATGAAGTAAGGGAGAAGTTGCCATGTCTTACGCTGATTTACAACACCTATCAGATAGCGAATTTAAACGCTTGTGCGGTGTCAGTCGAGACACATTTGCTTGCATGGTTGAGGTATTGCGTCCAGATCTAGAAAGAGAGGGGCGACGTGGGGGACAAAATAAACTGAGTACAGAAGATCAACTGCTAATCACGTTGGAGTATTGGCGGGAATATCGCACTCAGTTTCACATCGGGACAAGCTGGGGACTGCACGAAACTACGGTAGGACGAATCATCAGAAAAGTTGAAGACTTGTTAATCAAATGCGGCAAGTTTCGGCTGCCAAGCAAGCGCGCCTTGTATCAGCCAGGTTGGGAGTGGAAAGTGATGGTAGTAGATGTGGGTGAAATGGAAATAGAACGTCCGAAAAAAAACAAAAACGATACTACAGTGGTAAGCAGCGCTGCCATACGATGAAGGCGCAGATGTTGGTAGAGTTGGAAACCGGAGGAGTGATTTGTACGGCTGTGGAAAAGGGTAGAGTGCATGATTTTAAGTTGCTCAAACGTAGTCGTTTGCCCTTGATGCCATCGCAGTTGTGTTTAGCAGATAAAGGCTAGAGGGTGTTATGAACTTTGAAAATGATCCACTCTCTTAGCCAGTTTCAGCCATTCCCCGAAAATACCAACAAAGGCTGAATTTCGCTCCCAAATTGGGTTCTACAAAAGTGCATAACACGCTCTATCAGGGCTTTAGTAAACAGCATCCAGGAGCTTGTCTCCCCACGAAAAAACCACGTAACCAACCTTTGCCAGCAGCGGAAAAGCAACACAATCGCGCTTTGGCGCGGCTGCGGGTTCGCGTTGAACATGTAATTCGTCGCTTCAAGATTTTTCGCATCTTCTCTGGTCGCTATCGTAATCGGAGAAAACGTTTTGGCTTACGCTTAAATTTGCTTGCAGGACTGCTGAACTATGAACTGGCACATGCTGTTTGATTCATGCAGGAGGTCTAACCTACAAAGCTCGATCAAATTTAAGCACAACGTACAAAGAGTGAATTTAAGCAACTGCGATTATAACTACTAAACAAGCCCTCCTTAATACCAGTGGGCAGATGTGAGAGCGAACCGTTCGGAATATTGCAGTATGTCCAACCTCTACTCCCAAAACCTTTTCAAGTTAAACTATGAATTAGGGGATATTAGGTTATTTCAGTAGAAACGCCGCAGTAATTCTCTGGATCGCAAAGACACAATATGACTGTGACTACTGCTAAATGGACGCTAGAAGACTATCATTGCATGATCCAAGTCGGTCTTTTAGAGGGGCGCCACGTCGAGCTATTAAACGGAGAGATCGTTGAAATGCCTCCAGAGGGTCCAGAACACGCCTATCTTGGGGATGAAGTCGGCAAATATTTAAGGAATATTTTAGGTGATCGCGCTCAAGTCCGCGAAGGTCATCCTATCACATTGCCTAATAACTCAGAACCAGAACCCGATCTTGCTATTGTTAAACCCCTTGGGCAAACTTACCGCCAACACCATCCTTACGCCGAAGATATTTTTTGGCTAATTGAGTATGCTAACACTAGCCTCAACAAAGATTTAGATGCCAAGCGAAAAACTTACGCCACATCTGAGATCCAAGAATACTGGGTTGTGGATTTGAAGCATCGACAGCTCAAAGTGTTTCGCACACCTTGCGAGGATGACTACACGTCGGAAGAAACTCTCACAGTGGGAGAAATTAGTCCATTAGCATTTCCTGACATTGTAATTTCAGTGCAATTATTGTTCGGCGGCTGCAATCCTGTAGCAGGTTCTCTCATCTAATCCACGACATTTTCGGATAAGAAGGGTTAATTCCCTTTTGTATGCCATTCGCGGCTGAGCAGCAGCCCTAGGTGAACGTTCTTCGACTTGGAGGAGCTTTGTATGGCAAGCGACGATCGCAGCGATAAGACGGAGCCAGGCATGATGCCGGAAGTCGCTAACTCTGGAAAGGTGCGTCCACCTTTAGTATATCTGGGCGCGATCGCTCTGGGTCTGTTGCTGCATTTCGCATGGTCATTGCGACTTGTGTCTCGTGCCGCGAGCTTGCCACTCGGAGGCGCTGTAGTGCTGGTCGCTGTCGCGCTGTTTCTCTTGGCTGTGCATACGTTTCGGACTGCTGGCACGCCCGTGCCGGGCAATCATCCCACCACCACGATAGTACACGCGGGTCCCTATCGTTGGAGCCGCAATCCCATCTATCTCTCTTTCTCGCTGCTCCAGCTCGGCGTCGCATTCTGGGTCAACAGTCTCTGGCTACTCGTTACCCTCATACCAGCAGTGGCGCTGATGTCGTTCGTGGTCATCCCGCGAGAGGAGCGCTACCTGGAGAGCCGCTTCCCGTCGGACTACTTGCCCTATAAGGCTTCTGTTCGTCGCTGGCTGTAGGCAGCAGCCGAACAAGGGCATGGAGCCGACGCGCAGGAACGCACATCTCATTCCTGGTGTACTTGTACGCGATCGCATTTTTATTTTTAACAGTCCACCTAACGAGTCAATGGTTGTGTTTTTAGTTTTCCTCAACTTAGCTTCGGTCATTAGCAGTATGGCAACTCCGAGGACTTGGAAGCTGGATCTGATGACTGTTACGTTTCATTACAATTGAGACTGAATTAGTACACATATACTAACAAGAGCTACCCTTAAGAATCGATCCCATGTTCTTGCTCCAACAAGCTTAATAACTTTTCCTCAAAGTCAGTCAAATAGGTTTGCCGTCCCAAACCGTCTAAAACATAGTAAGCACCCCGATCGAGCAAAGCCTGTATCCCGCACTCGCTTAATCCGCTTGAGAATAGTAGGCGGCTGGCGACAAACATCAGGGTCATCGATGGGTTTGAGGTTTTCTGGTTTCACTATGAGAGTTGCATCATAAATATCAACTTCGATGGTAAAGTTTTTAGCACCAGTGCAACACAAGGATAGCCATTGTATTTGCGCTCGCGACTTTGAAGCCGAGTCAAGGTAAACACATCTCCCACCGCACAAAAATCCCTGGCTGGAAATAATTGTTTTTCTTTCATCCGCTCGACTACAGTTTTGACAATTTGAGCTGTAGGTGCCTTGTCTCCAGAAATAGACAGGACTTTCTCCCATGCTTTCGGTTGTCGTTGTGCGGGCAGTTTGGCTAATTCTCGGCACTGACTTTCCGAGGAAGGCATTTTTTGTCTCCAAATTGGAGACATTTCTTCTTCTCGCTCGGTGGGAGATAAATTCTCCAAGACTGCGGCAGCGTTAATCAAGCGATAGGCATGAGCGCGATTATATCCAAATCTATCCTTGGCGTATTCTTCAAATGTCTTGTGCGTACTCCGGTACAGACGAAGATCGCGTAACTGTTTAAGTGCCGACCAGCCCTCGCCCAAAGCTCGATCAACTCTAATTTCCAACCGATGTCGTTCCCGTTCCTCGTCAGGAGACAGCTGCTCTAGTACCTCTAAGGTAGCTATTTGATTGTCTGTCTCATCTTTTGTTTTTGACACGGCTGGTAATCCTTCAATGGCTCAAGCGTGCAGACTACACCTGGATCTTTAGCAATTGCGCTCGCCTGCTTAACCTTCTTGCGTAAGAAGCAGCTTGCCAAGGCTATTACTCTTTACAGTAAGCGCTATTCGAGCGCGAGCGGAGTTATCGCTTCTACTGCATCAGGATAAGTATAAACATGAGTCCCATCTGGCGTAGTAAACAGCCAAGCTTCTCCTAGCATTTCGATTTGACCGATTCTCTCCAGCCTACAGCCAGAAATACTCTCCCAACCTAAATCTAAAACATTCCCTGCCACGCTTGCTACGCGGCGGATAGTAAATTGCAATCGCTCTAATGTCCGTTGCCTTAACTTTTCGGGAACCCAAGCCAATTGACTCAGGTGGATCGGAGACTGGCACAAATGCTCGCTTAACAATCTCGTTAGCCCTTGGCGTTGTTGGGCGGTCATTTCCTTAGCAGCCTTTACCAACATATTGGTGTTTTCCTTCACTCGACTCGCAATCTCAGCCCAAGTAGAACATAACAGTATTTGTTCTGCTAGCTCCTGTGCTGGTGGTGACTGTTGCTGCCTAGTTTTTTCAGTTGGTGCAATTGGTGATGAATTGGTGGTATTGTCAACAGAGTCTAAGGCAGTCGCAGTAGCAGTTTCAACCACCGAGTTGGTGAATTGGTGGTCTAAGGGCGAGGCGATTGCTTCAGTTGACGGCTGAGAAAAAGTAGCCTCTGTTGTTGTGCCACCAGACACTTCGCTCAACGGAGGACACCTCCGCACGCAAGTGTCTTCACCGGACAGTTGCACGCCACTTGCTACAACGGAGGGAACCTCCGCAACGCAGTGGCTCCTCAACGGGGGATACCCTCGCACGGCACTGTCCTCACCAATTTCACCAATCGAAGCTCGTAAGTCACTATTGCTGGAGGTTTGGGCTATTGGTGATGCCGCCAATTCTCCACCAATACTCACCAATTCTCCTGGCAGATCGTCTATTGGTGGGTTAGGGATGTAAACCATTTCGCTGCCCTCACCTTCGATTCGTCCGTGACCGGAGGTTGCTAAAGCTTTGAAGATGCAAGTGCGAATTTTTTCCACTGCCCAGCCTTTGAGAGCATTGATCCGACTTTTGAGAAACGAAGCACTCACACCCTTGCCGCACTTTTTCAAAATCTTCTCTGCTTGAGTTTGGACTTTGAGAAAAATGCCTTCTGGTTGGCGAGTAGGGGCGTTATGGGCATGGATCAGCTTGTGCTGGTCGAGATAGAAAGAGGCAATTTCAATTGCATGTTGCATTGTCCGACCGTCGATCGTCATCTGGGGCTTTTCGCCACGCAGTACGGCATTGACAACGTGCAACCACAAGGCGATTCGAGCCGTGTAGGATTCAATCTTGGCGTAAACTAGCGACAGACCGAAATGCTTTTCTTCCATCTCGGCGTTTACCAAAGTATGGTTCCATCCTTGAAATAGGACTTTAGCTTCATGGGAAAGAAAGTAATCGGTTTCGGGTAGTTGTTCTAACTGGGCGTACAGCCAAGACAACTTTTCCTTTAACTCGTCGGCAGCTGGATTTGGAGTTGATAAAAGATCGAGAAATCTAGCTGGGGCATCCACCATCGAGCAGTAGAGAAACCGAGACGAGTAACCGCTAGCAATAAAATTAACTTCGTCAGCTCCCATCAAGCGTGCTAACGTGTCCCATTGGTAAGTCCCCGTTTTGCTCAAAGCAACGCGCTTCAAGAATAGTCGTGCGTCGTGACGGTCGAAGTTACCACCAGAGCCATTCCAAAACGATAGTTCCAGTTGCAGGTCGTCGCCCTTACCGCTCTTGTACTGGTTCAAACGTTGGTAGTCAGCGACCAATTCATCAATATATTCCAGCAAGCCGCGTGGATTCTCGTCGTGAATCCTGATTTTGGTGGAAGTGGTGACGTTGTTGAGTAGCCGCCGCTGTCGCACTGGAACTTTGGCATCGCTGTCTTTGGTAGCCTCGTAGTCCTCCATGGAACGATCGTGATTTTCTTTGGCTGCTGCTTCCATTTCCTCTAGCGGTTTGAGGATTATCTGCTGCGGAGGAGTCTTGGCTTGACCGCTGTGGGCGATGTTGGCTGTCCAGAAAATACAAGGTTGGACGTAACCACCTTGGGGATTGACAATAATTCTTGCTGCCGTACCAATGCGTGAGGCACTAGAAGGAAGTACCGTATTGAATAGATACTCTGGTGCAGTGGGCATGGCTGCTGCTTTTGCCATCAGTGGGTCGGATAATGTCTTGTCTAAGTACAGCCGGATGTTCAGTCGTTTGCGGCAGCTCTTGAGAATTCCTTGAAAGGATTCAACCGCTTCGATGACTTCCTCTGCTAGTTCTCCTTCAGCGCGAATTATTCTAGCGAGTCGATCGATTTCGTTGTAGGTACGACCAGTGGCACTAGCTAGCTCCATCAAAGCAGTGGCAGTAACAGATTCGCTGTCACAGTGGTTGAGAATTTCTCGAATGCGATCGCACAGAGACACCGTAGCGATGGGTGGATTGTTTCCACCTTTGCCATTGTTGCTGTAGCCGAAGCCGCGACCAGCGGCATAGTTGCGATCTTTCTGGGTAGATTGTGGCTGTGGTTTGACGCGATGCTTCCAGTACCACCCCCTGATACAAGCGTCTACACCTTCTGGCGTACAGCTAGGAGTGGGATTGTCTTTTTCGGCTGACTGCCAAATTGTTTCTACTTCCCTAGATGGTAGTGGCGGAGAACAACGATTGGCATAATCTTCCAGCAGTAGCCTGGGAGCGCCGTCAAAACTTTGACCGATCGACTGGAGGTAATTGGCAGTGCCGATCAGATCGCGGGCGAGTTTAGCTCCTTGGGCATTACGTCCGCCTTCTGCTACTCCCGCTCCCAACAAGGCACGAGATTCTTTAGCAAGGCAGGCTTCTAGAAAAACTGAGGCAGGAACGGGAATGGAAAGCTCTTCAAAGCGCCTAGCCTCTGACGTGACTAAATTGATTTGAGATTGTGGAACTGATGAGGGCGACAATGTGATAGCTGGTGTAGTAGATTGCGAAACTGGAATTGCCGAGCGTAATTCTTGGTAGCTATAGCACTTGCTTGAAGAGTGGATAATATCGCAACGTACTGGTTCATGCCCAGGTTTGATGTGGTAAGCCCCCGCCAATCGCATGACTCGACTAGGATTTTTCAGTGCCCGATCACTCGCAGTGTATGCGATCAGAGCCGCTTGCAATTCTCGCCATTGTTCCACAGCAATCGGTTCGTCAAACACCCAATACGAGTGGACTGACTTGCGGGTAGCAATTTGCATCGAAGGCTCTGGTAGCCCCAAGTCTTGCCAAAAATTAATTTGGTCTTCGATGGCTCTATCGTCGAATTCGCAAAAGATGGCACGGCAGGACTTTACGTTTTCGTCTTTATGTCCGCCGCCATTAACAACGATGTAAATGCCATAGCCTTGTTCTTGCCAACGCTCTACCTGTTCCCAACTCAGCTTGTCGGCTTTGCGTCCAGTGTTAGGAGCATAGCGGGGGTCTTCTTTTGGTAGGAAAGCTCTGATATAGATGGCATCCCCACGCTTGTATCCGAGAATCTCTAATTGGGCGATCGCGGAGGAGCGTTCTAAGTGGAGCTTTTGGGATACAGATGGGCTAGAAGATATATTTTTTTGTGCTTGTTTCATCTCGAAATCTCTCTTTTTGGAGCCGAGACAAGCGATTTTAATTAATCTTTGCTATGATAATTTGCAGCAGTAAAGTGCAACTAAAAGCCCTTACTGCTGAGTTACTCGTCTCGGATTACTAAGTTGCTTGTCTCGTGAGTCGCTTGTCTCGGATTAGCATCAGTTAACGAGATCTATGGTTTCTACCTTGAAAACCATACATCCCACAGGGAGTCATGCTTGTGAGGTTGGTGCTTGCAAGACACGATCCCATATAAAAAAGATAAGATCGCAAACCTAAAGCCCTGACTGTTCCACCAGTGAGGGTTTTAGTGTTGGTAACTCATTCGCATTATTTATCCCCTGTTGCTTGAGCAATTGCATCTCTAAAGGATACTCAAGCTTTTGGATATGAAAGTGTGTCCGTTCTACTTTGTTGGGGAAACCTCCTACCTCGATCGCGCCGTAACTGCAAAAACAAAATCAACCTGGAACAGTTTTACCACTCCATAGCTAGAGTCTCAAGCCCCTGTATAGCAGCATATTAGGGACTGAATCGAACTTTTGACGCGGGCATCGTAGCAAAAACTTGACGCGGGCATCGTAGCACCTGTTGTGAAATCCTTATCAATCAAGCAGTTAGATTTGAAACTTCTGTAGAACTTGACGCGGGCATCGTAGCAAAAACTTGACGCGGGCATCGTAGCAAAAATCCAAAATTTGACGCGGGCATCGTAGCAGATAGTTACATTCCTTTACAAATACTGGAAGATTTTAGCTGTTCGATAAGGTTTTTCTATGTTTTAAGGATAAAATGCTGGCAAATCGCTATCAAACTCCAATTCATTGGAAATTGTGTAGGTTCGCAAGCGCATACAGGTGAGAAAATGGTAGAAGAACGCGAGTATCTCGTTCCTATGGATGCCCAGTTACTATCAATTCTGGCAACAGCTGGAGCGCCTTTTAAAGATCCTCTAGTTGACCTACCGTTAGTCGAAAGTGGGATAGATGGGCAGTGCGCGATCGTCGTTCGAGTACGAGGAGGTTTATACCAAGACGATGATGGTTTGGAACTCGAACGTCGGTATCAGGTCGGCAAGCTCGAAGATGATGAATTTGATTTCATTCAGTCAAACTTAGCAACTTCAGTGCAAAACCCAGGATTTCGAGCGCACACCCAGAAAGTCATAAAGGCACTTAGCGAAACAGATCCCGAACGGCATAGAGATGCTGAGATCAGACGATTGCAGAGAATTTTACTAGGAGTCAGTTTGTTTTGTGGGCCGCGAAATCTTGAAACCGTATATCTCATCTACAAAGCTGCATACGAACAGGGAACAAAGACACCACTAATTGATACGCGATTGCTATTAGAAGCAAGAGGATACAAACGACGAGAGAGTATTCGAGATTATGACTCAAATATTAGCAATCAGCTGGCACAAGAAATGCTTTCGATGCACCGTACTGAGATCGTCTTTCAAGCTGCTACTCCTGCACAGTCGGGTAAAAAAGGTTACACAGATGTAGCTGTAGTGTATAAAAATATTCTCAGAATAAAAAGAGCTTTTTATCGGGATAGAGGGGAAGAAGAAGTCGATTTTGAACGAGCTGGTGATTTAACTTTTCAACTTCCAGACATATACGAAGTCGAGTTAGGCTTCTACGACGAAAAGGACACTATCCTTTTAAGCCTCCCTGCAAGAGGTGTTCCAGCACCTAGTGCAAACTATTCAAGAGATTATCAATCCCGTTGTTTAGTATATATCATGGGTCGCTTAAGCTGGGATAAAAAGAATCCAATGTGGATCGGCAAAGCTACACTGCTCAGAAAATCAGGAATTCTGGGTGCTAATTCGAGTCGTAACAATCGACTACTCCAACAAGTGTTGGATGACTTGCTCGAACAAGAATACCTCCTGCAAGCTGAAATTGTTAGCAAGCCAGGGCAAAGGCAAGATGCTGTCAAAATTGTTCCAAACCCTGAGAAGATTCGCAGAAACCTTGCAAATTAAACCAGCAAATTATAAAGATAAATCTTTAGATACCTGTGGAGCAAATAATTACTTTAAGTAATTATAGCTATCATTTTATTCAGTTTTAGATTCAGTCAAACTACTTATCAAATAAAGTATGGTTATCTAAATCTTCAGGGGGCGACAAGTGCCCGAAAACCGTTGCTGCCAAAGACCTACCCATTTGTCGCCTCCTGAAAAAATCCTCTAATTATTGACAACAAACTTTCTTGAGAGGAAATTGAACGGGATTTATGGTAAAAAAGAACGGTCTCGTCAGTTAAGCAAGACCGTAATCAAAAATGGTACCATTATTCTATCAAACCTCGCTCGAAAAGTACTTGAACCCAGCCCAACTAATTACCTTAAAAATGTTGGTCTGGCTGCTTCAAACTCAAAAACAAGTGAGATTGGAAAGACTAGCAGCTACCTTGCCTTTACCCATCCAACAGAATAGCCGACGACGACATTTACAAAGATTCTTAACTCTAGATGCTTTAAGTGTGGTGTTGCTGTGGTTTCCCATCATTGAGGAAATATTCAGTCGTCAAGTAAAAACTGGAGCGCAACTAATTATTGCGCTCTTATAGAACGCAGTGGAAAGAAAATAATGTGCTAATGGTTAGTGCAATTTATCAAAAAAGAGCTTTCCCGATATTTTGGCTGTTATTAGAGAAAGAGGGAAGTAGTAACTTAGCAGAGCAACAAAAAGCATTGTGTCCGGTAATCCGGCTGTTAAAGAAGTATAAATTAGTCGTGATTGGCGATAGAGAGTTCCACAGTATAGAGCTAGCAGGCTGGTTGCACAAACAGAATACTCGCTTTGTGTTTCGTCAAAAACAAGACACCACATTTCGTGAAAAAAGACAAAACTTTCAACCTCTAAGTAATATTCCTATTCATCCAGGAGTACGTATTTTTTATTCCAACGTCACTTTGACTCAAAAGCGAGGATTTGGTCGGTTTAATTTAGCAGTGTACTGGAAAAGAAAGTATCGAGGCAAGCAAGAGGCTCAAGCCTGGTATTTATTAACCAATCTCCCAGATTTAAAAACTGCAATTCATATCTATGGTCAGCGTTTTGGGATTGAAGCTATGTTCCGTGACTGTAAAACAGGTGGTTATAATTTGGAAGGTTCCAACGCTTCACCTAATAGGCTTGTGCGCTTGATTTTATGAATTGCTATCTCTTTGACTTCTGCTTGGTTACACGGGCAAAGAACTCAATTACAAAGGCAGCAGCCTTATGTCTGCCGCTCCCAAGAAAAAGGTAGAACCAGAAAACGGCACAGTAATTTTTGGATAGGTTTATATGGACAAAACTGGATAGTTGCTTTTCATGAATGCCAGGTATGGGTTGAAGAACTCATCGGTTCTATTCGCAATAAACAGGCATTTTATCGCAAAGGTTTAAGAGCTATGACACTCATACAGCAAGCATTTTAGCTCGGTTGTCGCCCCTCAAAGTTATGGACGCAAGGCGACAACCATATCCCCTGAGACTATCGGTTCTACGAAAAGTCGGTGGATGGAGCCACGAAAAATGACCACTTTCGTGCCATGCTCGATACAGCAAAGGCAAGAGGATTTGCCCCACACTGCATCGTCTTTGATAGCTGGTACAGCAGTCTTGATAATCTCAAACTGATTCGCCACCACGAGTGGATTTGGTTGACCCGATTCAAGTGCAATCGTCATGTCAATCCTGATCGCACGGGCAATCGCCCTCTCAGTGAGATTGAGCTGGCGGCAACAGGAACTGTTGTGCATCTCAAGGGTTATGGCATGGTCAAAGTTTTCAAGATAGTCGCCCCAAACGGTGACATTGATTACTGGGCAACTAATAACCTCAACTTGAACCAGTTACAACGCTTACAGTGGAGTGAATTCGCTTGGGCAATTGAAGAATACCATCGTGGACTCAAGCAGTGTTGTGGGGTAGAACGCGCTCAAGTACGTTCTTCACGGGCGCAACGCAATCATATTGGATTGGCAATTCGGGCTTTCTTAGGCTTAGAACTATACTGGTTTGCTACAGGTATCAGTTGGTACGAAGCAAAACTTAGCATCGTGCGAGACGCGGTTCGGGCTTATTTGGCTGCACCTCGCTTCTTTCTTCATCCAACTGCGTAACTCCTGTGTGTAACATTTGTTTTTTTGGTTGTTAGGGGTGAGCGCTCGAATTACCAGTTGTGTACTGCGCTGGCGAGCGTGCTTGGCAGCTAAATGCGTCCACGACTGCTCAATGGCAGTTGGAAGTCCTCGTCTGAAATCGTTTGCGGAAGCTGGTATGAGATGATACAAATAGATCTTGACCTTTAGAAGGAGTCAGGAGACAGAAGGCTGACATAATCTATGTGTAAATACATAGGCTCGAAATCCGAATTTTTCCCTGGGCTTGGTGTATCTATAGTTAGCCCAGTTGAAGAAACCCAGACGTTATAGCAGCTAGAGACACCAGTGTGTCCTGCTTTTTGCTGGCTCGAATTAAATTGTTCTCTTGCTGAAATCAGGAAAGCAGGACTGATACTTCGTAAATCTAAATTATTCAGCAAAATTCTATGGTAGCGATTTTTACCCAGAAAATACTATTTGCCTCGGCACAAAAACTGCCCCAGATGAAATATTGGAAGTATGATCGGCATCATCGTTGTTTGCGCTACGTTAAATCCAATTGTGAGGTAGAGCTGGAAAAGATCCCAGATTGGCTGGAGCTGGTCGATTGGATCTTCTATCTGCATAGTCAAGGTTTAGAACCTGCGGCATTAGAGGAATTCATTGCTCTTTGTGGCAGGTATTTGCCCCAGTTGACAACAGGAAAACCCATCTGACGTTTTCGTGACACCTGCTCTCACGCTCAGAGCGCAACGCACCGTCTTTTCTACCGCTGTTGAGTCGCACTATTTCGCCACAATTGCGCTAGCTTTCGCGCTTCATCGTGCCATGTGGGGTTGATTTGATACACCCGTCGCGGTCGTCCGCGCCCTTCGACTTTGTGCCAGCTGCCGCAGATTGCTCCCTCTGATTCGAGAAATTCCAACGCTGCATGTAGGATCGTGTCCGAGAGGCGATAGTTGCCAGATTCGCCTTCGAGTTGTTGAATAAGTCGAGTCCCGTAAGATTCGCCCTCCAACAACACCGACAGCACGTAGCAAACCGCTTGCTCCTGACAAAGATAAATCGGTGGGGGATTGGTAAAAAAGTATCGGATATCTTCGAGCTGCATTAATAATTCGCTCCTGTGACGAGAATTATCAGCTACAATCCTGCCAACACAAAGCTCACGATTTTACAGAGCGGCAGTTTCAGCAACAGCCTTTGCTAAGCAAACGTCCTTGGGTGCGAACAAAAATAGCCCTGGTGCTAGGTGTTGTTGCTGCCCATCTATTGAGTAATTTGCTCCAGCCACAAAGTCGACTGCCCGTTGTGCTTGGATTGCATCCATTTGGGTCAGATTTAAGACTAGCAGATGACCCTGCCACAAGATTTGAACTGCTTGCGTCACTTGTTGAAACAACTCTAGCTGCATGACAACGACTTGCCGCCGGGTAATGCACTAGACAAGGGGATCTGAGTGTTAAATGACTCGTCCAAACTCAACTCGATTAATAAATAGTCCAATCACGATATCGTGCATCAACACTGACTTGGAGAAACAGATTGTTCTGCGAGCTAAACGCTTGATCCGCGTCCGTAAATTCAAATGCTTGCGCTCAATTTTTTGTGTGTTGGATTTGCCAATCACATGCTTTTCTTGACGCAAGTGGCGCTTATAGGCTCCCCAACCGTCGGTGTTATGAAATGTCAACTATCTTGACGAATGCGCGACAATTATTTTGGTTGCTTTTGGTCAGTAGAAGAAGAGCGTTGTAGAGCCGCTTGTTGACGAAAACTGGGTGCAAGGATTTCGAGAATGACAGCATGATGTACCAAGCGATCTACAGCAGCAACGGTCATAGTAGAGTCGGTAAAAATTTCATCCCAAGCACTGAAAGGGTGATTGGCAGTAATCATCAAGCTTTTGAGTTCGTAGCGGTGAGCAATTAACTCAAACAACACTGATGTTTCCACTTCCGACTTTTTGACATAGCTAATGTCATCAAGAATCAGCAGATCGTACTTATCGAGCTTGAGTAAAGCTGATTGCAGTTGTAAGTTGGCTTTCGCCGCTTGTAGCAGTTGCACGGCTGTGGTGGCACCCAGAAACTTGACTCGTGCACCCAGTTCTACCAAACTGCGACCGACAGCAGCAGCTAAGTGAGTTTTCCCGACTCCAGAAGGACCGAACAGCAGCAGATTCTCACCCCGCTTCAACCAAGTTCTGTCCTGAGCCAGTTGCATGATGCTAGGCTGATTTAAGCTGGGGCAATGGCTGAAGTCAAAGTTGGAAAAAGCTTTTCCTGGTGGCAGGTGGGCATCTTTGAGGGCGCGTTGCACTCGCGCTTGATAACGTTGTGTTGCCTCGGATTCGCACAGTGCTAGCAAGAATTGAGCGTGTGACCAGCCCCCAGCCAGAGCCTGACGCTCCAACTCTTGCCAATGGTTGTTCATGTGGGGCAGTTTGAGTGTTTTGAGTAGGAAGCCCAGAGTCTCGATGGCTGTTATTTGGCTGTTGTTGGGGGACATGATGCAAGAGAGAGTCGTAAGGGGAAAGGTCGTGTTGCTGTACCGAAAGCGTTGGATGTGCCACACTCTCACCCAGATGAAACTGCTGTTGCAGTCCCACCAAGCTAAGGGTGCCAGAGCGTAAGTGGTCAGCCAAATACAGTGCGACTGCGTGTTCCTTATCTTGTTTAGCAGCAATGTACAGTGCCTCGGTCATCAATCGTGCCGTCGTGTAGGAATCGAACTGGGTTAACATCTCCTGCCATAATTGGCGGTAGTTGTCGTCAGGCAATAATTCTTGCTGCCAGGTACAGTGTAGAAAAGCACGGGGTTTCAGTCGCAGGCTGTCAATGACGTGACGATAATTGACGCAACGGGAGCGCCGCAACCGACTGCGGCTAGGTACATGAAGGCGTGGCAGTTCTACCACCTGCTGCGTGCCGACAAAACCGACTATCCGGTCATGATGTAGGTGAAGGGTTAATCGTAAGCCAATCAATTGTGACGGCACAGTGTAAGTGATGCAGCGCACGGTCATCGTGCTACGGGTGGTAACTCTGACGCTGAGGATTTCGTAGTCGGGATAACGATAGTTGGGTAATGGATGCAGGTAGGGTTGCTCAAGCTGAAATTTGGCTTGAATGCGCGTATTCAACTTCTCAACTATCCCAGAGATAAACGCTTGATAGGCAGCAACACTATCAAAATCACACGAGCCGCGCAGCAATAGGGCTTGATGCAGCCGTCGTTTGAAATAGCCGTGGGGTGACTCAATCGAACCATTTTCATGGGCTAGTCCGCGATTATTTCGTGAGGGACGCAAATTATAGTGCTGGCATAGCCGTTGATACATTTGCGTCAAATCTTCATCGGTGCGTTTACCCAGGTTACGGTAGGCGGCACTAAGACTATCGCTGCGATGTTCTTGTGGACAACCCCCGCTTGCTGCCAAGGCATTCTGCAAACCTTCAGCCAGAGCAACAAAACTCTCGCCACCTTGAATGACTTGCACGTACTGCCATCCACTATAGGCAAGTCGATAATGATACAGTAGATGCTCGAAGGGTTGACCGCCAATCGTGACTTGCACCTGCTTGAGCTTGGTGAAGTCCGACAAGCCCATTACGCCTGGTTGATGCTCTAACTCAAACATCACTGACTGCGCTGGTCTCCTGGTCGCTTTCCATTGCTGGACTCGTCGTTGCAGCGTCCGCACGATAGACTGCCCATACTTGCCTGGATACTTCTGCTGCAGGTACTCGAACAACGTTATCGCTTGCAATTGCGGTTGTTTTTGTAATAGCGGAACTAGTTCGCTGTCCCATACCTCAGCCAATGGGTCTTTGCGGGTACGCCAGTCATGGGGTCGTCCGCGTTGCGGTTGATGAGCTCCCGCATCAATGCGTCTACCTGTACGCTTCGAAAATCCTCCCTTTGCTGCTGCTGTTTCCTGCGTGCAGCCAGATTCTCTCGCTTTCATGTATATTTGAACCTGTTTGAAATTAATTCGTTTTCCCGACACTAGGCAGTCCATTAATTGGCGTTAATTGACATTGCCTAGTGTCTTTTGTTTTGGCAGCGGTTGCTGAAGATAATTGTCGTCTCGTCAACTTGGTGTAGCAGTCAAGTTAGTTGTCGTCACTCGGTCTATTTAATTGTCGTTCAATAGGTGTAAAAAGTTGTAATTCCAAAAGGAGCTAGTTGGGCTTTTAGCTCGATGAACGCACTGTCCTTGTGGTCTGCTAAAACATACGCCAAAATTTGCCCCGTTTGGTGGTCGATGGCGTGCCAGAGCCATCGTTCGTGTTGTTTGGACTGGACGAAGCTCCACATCTCGTCTAACTCCGCTTCTTCAATGTAGGGCACGATTTCCACTACCGTTGGACGAAGTTGTTGAACCAGCGTTTCATTTACTTGTTTAATGTAGGGTCTTTTTTTTTAGCGTTTCCATTACCGTTGTTTGACTAATCTTGAGAACTCGTGCTGTATCCCGAATTCCACTACCATTTATTGCCATATCACTAATCTGTTGTTGAACTTCTGGTAGATAAGCACGATAGCTGTAGTTCAAGATGAAATTATGACGTGAGCATTCAGAGTTGCGACAGCGATATCGCTGTTTGCCCTCAGCACTCTTACCATGTTTGACAATGTGAGTCTGATTACAATCAGGACAGCGCACAGGTTCTAACACGATAGATTGTTTGCTCATGACATTTCATTCACCACTGAATCTTATTCTCTGCAAAATCAGATCCCCTTGTCTAGTGCATTACCATTTTCTCCTGTGGGGAGAAATCTTCCGCGCCCCGTTTCACGATCGATTCACCTCCCCCAGAGTCAGAACAAACACCGCTGCCAGCCGTTGAGATAACTGTCGCGGCTGAGGTAATTCCCATCAGCAATCCCCAATTGGGCGATCGCCACCGAGAATCTTCTCCTTGCGATGCTAGAGGCGTTCTTTCCCATACCTGCAACCATCGCTTCAGCCGCGCTCGGTCGCAGTACCCCAAGAACATCGATGGGAGCGATCGCCTACCGTGGGAAACTGGGCGACGGGGAGTCTTCGATTCCGACTTCGAGCAGCACATGGCGCGGAGCCTGGGCAATTACCCTGCCTACAAGGACTTGCTCCCAGGAGAACTGCTCGTCAAAGTGCGCAAGCACATTTGCGCCGCTAAATACGACCTGAAGCGACGAGACGAGTTGGAAATTGAGTGGGAGGCAATGCACTCCTTGCCACAAATGCCTGATGGCGTTTCCAAGGCAGAAGTTGGAGCAGCCAAGACTTACGCACATTTTGCTCATCTATTCGGAGTTTCGTCATGATTGACTCTTCAGTTTGGATTCGAGGTTTGACTTTACTTTGTCAGCACTACCAGCGCCAGATGTTGGATGAAGTCGCCCTGATGTGGAAGCAATACCTAGACGAGCGATTGACGACAGTAGAGTTTCAGCAAGCAGTAAGAGTCACGATTTTAGAATCACGTTTCTTTCCCACGGCGAAGGAATTGGTAAAAGCAGTCAAGGGAGATCCCGAACTACTAGCTGCTGCTGAGTGGAGTCTGTGCCACAAACAAGCTAGTCGGGGCGATCGAGACTCAGTAATGGGGTTGTCCCCCAAAGGGCAGACGGCACTGTACCTGATTGGTGGATTGCCAAAGATCGCTGCCTCGACTGCTGAAGAAACGATGTGGCAGCGCAAAGAATTTATTCGATTTTGGTTGGGGGCAAGCGATGAATTTACTCAAGCACCAGGATTGCCACAAGCCAAACCAACCCCAGTCGAAGTGGCTCCGATGCCCGAAAGTGTCAAGCAGCAAATGAATGAGCTGATGGAAAAAATGGCAGAGAATGGGAGAAAAACTAGAGCTTTGTAGCTTATATTCAGAATTCAACATCAGCCTTTTTATCACCAGGTGCGAACTGTATTTGGGCATCATCCGCAAACAGCCAATCGAATCTGCCTCGTGGTTGCAAGCAACTGCGGTTGGATGGAATCAACAACCAATGCCGTTTGTTTGGGTAGGGTTACGAGCAACGTCGAGACAGAGCGCGGAGCGCGACTTCACTCTTTTGATGATTCGGTCATACCATAGACAAGTGTGGGACTGCTAGACTGAAGCATGATGTAGTCGATCTTGGGTAGTGCAATGAAATGTTCTTTGTGCGGTCATGACAAATCGCATAAACACGGCAAGACAAGTAAAGGCGCGAGAGCGCTACTTTTGTCCAAAATGTCGTCAAACTTTTACTGAAACTTTCGATACGCTCTACTATCGTCGTCAAGTAAACGAAGAAGAAGTGCGGATTGTGCTACAAGCTCATGCTCTTATGCAATAGTTTACGTGGCATCAGTCGGATTAGTGGTTTAGCCTACGATACTGTAGTCAGTATTGTGCATTCCTCAGCTCAAAAAGCGCAAATGGTACACAATGCCGAGGTGCAAGCAGTTGACACAGATGCGATTGCAGCCGATGAAATGTGGTCGATTTGCCCTTAAAAAACAAAAACACTGCCTGCCGGAGGAGCTAGAGGCTGGAGATTGCTGGATAGCACGCTCGTTTAGCTCGGGTGCGGTCAAAAGTAGGTGGTTGTAGAGTTAAATTGCGACCAGGAAAGATTGGAAGCTAAAACTGCTTCTTTAATATGGCAGTGTGACAAAAGTAATCTTGAGCAACTACTGATACTGCTATGACTACTGCTACAAATCCTGAATACACTGATGTTGTCCAAACAATCGGTCAAATGCTGTTTCAAGCACTGTGGGAGGGAGAACCAAATTTAGATAAGAAGGTGCGGGAACTCGATCAGATAATTAACCAACTCTTGCGTAGAATAGGATGGATGGTAGTATCGCTGCTTCTAGCTGAGCTAGCAAGCCTTGTGACCAAAAAAGCTAAGGCAACAGGTTTAACCATACATCGCTGCAAACGGATAAAATATTTATCATTATTTGGCGCGATTGAAATTCCTTCTCCCTACCTATGGGATAAAAACAAACGATTAGGGGCGCGTCCAGTCAAAGAGCAGTTGAGAATTGAGCATGGCGATCGCTCTGTTGCAGTGCAACGAGCTTTGACAGATTTCGGTGCGGAAGAGTCTTTTGGACAAGCAGCAAGGAGATTTGAGGAACATTATGGCTGGGCGATTAATCGTGCTACAGTGCGCCGCGAAGTAGAGAAAACAGCGCTAAAAGCACAGAAATTTGTGGAAGTCAAACTGTTTATAACTAGACTAAGAGCTTTAAAATCTCTCACTACTAAACTAAATATCGAGCAGTTATTGGTAGAACTAGATGGTTGCCATATTCGGACTGGTATTTTGCTCCCAGTAGAAAAAGCCGAAGTTACTAAAAAACGTCGGCTGCTCAAACGTAAGCGTGAAGCAGACTGGAAAGAAGTGAGAGTGGGTTTAGTTCGTCCAATTCAAGATAAAGAAAAACGGACTTACGTGGCTCGAGCGAGCAAGTATCCAGAAATTGTTGGGCAACTAGTTAGTGCAGCGTATGACCAAGGGATGTCGAAGCAAACACAAATCTATGCGGTTGCAGATGGAGGGAATGGGTTACGGGAAGCACTCCAAGCGCAGTTTCCTAACCTAACATTTATTTTAGATCGACCCCATCTCAAGCAGCACCTCTATGAAAGTGCTGAAGCAATTGGCTTGACAGGTGAGGAGCGTCACAAGTGGGTGAGCGATAAGCTTCACAAAATTGATGCTGGGGATGTTAGGCACGTAATCAGGATACTCAAGGGATATCACGGTCAAGGGAAGGACCGTATTACTAATTTATCTGAGTATTTAAAGCGATTTATTGATGCTGTTGATTATGACTACTTCCGTGCCAAAGGTTTACCTATCGGTTCTGGGGAGGTTGAAAGCGCTCATCGTTATATTCCCCAAAAGCGGCTGAAGATTCCAGGAGCTACTTGGCACCCAGATACAGTGAATCCTATGCTGGCTTTACGAATTATTCGGGCTAATGGTTGGTGGGATGATTTTTGGATGAAACAGTCAGCTTCTGCACGCAAACCGCATAGTTGTCTGACCCGACGATTTTAATCACATCCCATTTACGAATGCAAAAATCTGGAACTAATCTGCCATTTACCTGGTCAGTCTAGCCTGTCCAATTCTTATTGTCCTAAATTACTGCGCAGCTTGGTGATGTCACGATGCGGGGGCATACCAAATAGTTTTTTATATTCCCGGCTGAAATAAGACGAGTCATCGTAGCCGACACGAAAACTGGCGCTCGCCACGTCCATGTTTTCGCCGAGCATCAGACGACGTGCTTCCTGAAGCCGTATTTGTTTCTGGAACTGCAAGGGACTCATTGCCGTAACAGACTTGAAATGAGAGTGAAAGCCTGACACGCTCATGCCGAGTTCGCGGGCTGTATCTTCGATTTTCAGCGGCTGATCAATGTTCTCGCGGATTTGCCTGACAACCCTGGAGATGCGCTGCGCGTCGCCTTCCGTAGTGATAAGCTGGCTGAGCCGCGCGCTCTGTTTTCCTTTCAAAAGCCGGTAGATGATCTCGCGGATGATGAGCGGCGCGAGAAACTTCATTTCGTCCGGCGTGTCAAATAGTTTCACCAATTTGACGACCGCTTCCAGCAAATCGGCATCAACCGGGCTGACATCCATCGCCTTAACTCTGTCGCCGCTTTTTTTAGTTTCGATACCGGATTCAATCATCACCGCAGCCACAAGTGCCGGATCGAGGTCTATCCGAAGATTCAAATAAGGTTTTTCCTCGGACGCTTCGACGACATTACTCATAATCGGCAGATCGAGCGTCGAGATTAAGTAATGACCGGAGTCGTAGTGAAATAATTCATCGTTCAAAAGGACATCCTTGCTCCCCTGGGCGATGACGCAGAAGGCGGGCTTTAATACGGATACCTGGCTCTCGGTCGGTTTCGATGATTGATATATGAAAATGCCCGGAAACACTTCCAAAAGGCTGTTTTCGGGAGCAATACGAATCATTCTTTCGATCAGCTCTTCCCGGTTGAGCTGCATCCTTCGCTTTTCAAATTCTGCTTCTTTGGGGTTCATAAATTTAATCTTAAACGCTTTGTTTCTCTTCAGCACGTCGCGCGGCAGATTTTTAGAGAATTGTCCGGTTTTTTTCGATGAACGTCCTCACGCTATCTGTTTTCACGCCCGCATAATTGAACTCATACAGCAGAGGATCTAAAGATTATGGAAACGAAAGAAAATAACTTATTTAAAGACAAGGTTGCCTTTATCACTGGCGGCGGAACAGGTATCGGCTTGGCTACCGCTCTGGCATTTGCAAAAGAAGGTGCCAGCGTGGTGATTGTCGGTTCGTCCGATAAACACCTTGAAGAGGGAATAAATCGTATCAAACAGGAAGGCGGAGAAGCTATTGCTATCAAGTGTGATGTGCGACGGGCAGAAGATGTCAAAGCGGCACTTGATCAAACTATCGAGACGTATGGACGACTGGATTACGCCTTCAATAATGCCGGTGTCGATCATCCGGGAACACCATTGGCTGATATTACCGAGTCAGAATTCGATCGCCAGATGAATATCAACCTGAAAGGTGTTTTTCTTGGCATGAAGTATCAAATTCCCCTGATCCTCAAAAGCGGCGGTGGTGCCATTGTCAACACATCTTCCGGCGCAGGAGTCAAAGGATTTAAAGGACAAGCAGCTTATACAGCAGTGAAGCATGGAGTCATTGGTCTGACCCGCTCGGCAGCTCTGGATTATGCAACAGACAAGATCAGGATTAATGTCGTGGCTCCGGGCATCATTGATACGCCGATGATGGATAGATTCACGGGCGGAACAGAAGAAGGGCGCAAAGGAGCTATTTCTCAGGAACCGATAGGTAGAGCGGGAACACCGGAAGAGATTGCCGATGCTGTCATTTGGCTTTGCTCGGATGCTTCATCCTTTGTGACAGGTCACGCGCTAGTAGCTGACGGCGGACAAACGGTATAAAGATTCGGGAAAAGCGTTTTTACTAGCAATGCTGCTAAAACTTTTAGCAGCATTGCCGCCAATGCTTACATTCAGAAAATAAGCGATAAGTACAGATCGAGGAGTAAGTAAAGTGAAGATGAAATATGTATTAATTTTAGCAATGGCGACTCTGATGATAAGCGGGCAAGCTTACACACAAACAGCACAAAAAGAACAATCAAAACAAACAGCAGAAATGGAACAAATATCACCTGAAAGATACACAACCTTTAAAGTAAGCGATAACGTGGCAATGTATGAGGTTACTTTTAAAAACCAATACAAAATGAATGTTGCGGGGCATCTATTTATTCCCAAGAATTTAGATCGAAGTGAAAAACATTCGGCGATCGTTGTTGGGCATCCTATGGGAGCTGTAAAAGAACAAAGTGCCAACGTGTATGCTGCAAATATGGCTGAACGAGGGTTTGTGACTTTATCTCTTGACTTATCTTTCTGGGGTGAGAGTGAGGGCGAACCACGCAACGCTGTTGCACCTAATATTTATGCTGAAGATTTCAGTGCAGCAGTTGATTTTCTCGGCACACGCCCATTTGTTGACAGGAACAGAATAGGTGTAATTGGAGTTTGTGGCAGCGGAAGTTTTGTAGTCAGTGCCGCTAAGATTGACCCAAGAATGAAAGCGATCGCAACTGTCAGTATGTACGATATGGGAGCAGCCAGCCGAAATGCACTTAACCATTCGCAGACCCTTGAGCAGCGAAAGAAAATTATAGAGGAGGCTGCAAAGCAACGTTATGTAGAGTTTACCGACGGTGAAACTAAATACACAAGCGGGACTGTACATAAGTTAGATGAAAACACAGAACCCATCCAGCGTGAGTTTTATGATTTCTACCGCACTCCGCGAGGTGAATACACGCCTAGAGGAGGATCGCCGGAACTCACAACGCATCCGACATTGACCAGTAATGTTAAGTTCATGAATTTTTATCCGTTTAATGACATAGAAACGATTTCCCCTCGTCCTATGCTTTTCATCACGGGCGATCAGGCTCACTCAAGAGAGTTTAGTGAGGATGCCTACAAACGTGCAGCCGAACCCAAAGAATTGTATATCGTTCCCAATGCGGGTCACGTAGATTTATATGACAAAGTGGAGTTAATCCCTTTTGACACACTCACGTCATTTTTTACCAAACATTTAAAGTAACGTGAGTTTGGGATAAGAACCGAAGAATTATTGAAGAACCCGTCGTTTTTGAAAGTATGATTGCATTTCTGTTTTGAGCCAGGTGAGAAGCATTAGCATGGCGCTACGGCAACCACAGCCATGACCTACATCGCTATTCAGGAATGGCTCGACGGTAAACCCGTGGATTGAATGGAACAGGTCAGTGACGAGCAGTACGAAGGAAAGACTTAATGCTTTTGAAATGGCTTCCCATTAAGGGAAACGGTCGTGTTCTACACCTGTTGAAATGTGAGTGAAGATCTGCTGACATTGGAGTAGTTGTTTGACAGTAGGAGAGGAGATGGTTTTAGAGCCAGTGCTTTGTCCCGATTGTGGCAATGAGGATGTAGTTAAGAATGGCAAGTCTAATGAAGGTAAGCAGCGGTACTTATGCCGACATGCTGATTGCCGTCGTCGTAGCTTCATTCGGGACTACTCTTACCGAGGTGATCTACCTTCCATCAAACAACAGATTGCAGATATGGCAGTTAACGGTAGTGGGATTCGTGACACGGCAAGAGTGCTGAAGATTAGCCCCACGACGGTAATTGAGGAATTAAAAAAAACATCGACAGTTACAGCTTGTGAATAAAAAGCGATTAGCCCAACTTAGTTCTCAACCAGTTGAGGTGCTGCTGTTGAGGGTTCTAGATCCGGAAGCAGAACTGGATGAAATGTGGAGCTTTGTACAATCGAAGCAGCAGCCGCGTTGGTTATGGCAGGCGGTAGACCATGCAACGGGAGAAGTGTTGGCATATGTACGCGCGCACCCGTGAAGATAAAGCATTTTTGGAGTTGAAAGCGCTGTTGCAACCCTTTGGAATCCAACATTTCTACACAGATGGTTGGGGGACGTATGAACGGCATATTGATGAGTCACAACACACTGTTGGTAAACTTTATACTCAAATGATTGAGCGAAAACATCTGACTTATCGCACTCGTATTAAACGCTTGGCACGGAAGACAATTTGTTTTTCCAAATCTCAGCTGATGCACGACACGGTGATTGGGCTATTCATCAATCGCTTTGAGTTTGGCTACTCAATCTGATTGTCCTTCAACAGGTGTATAACACTACCAGGGAAACAATTACCAGAAGAGAGTGCTGATTTTGGTCCTCGCCCTGGTAATGTCCCTGAGTTACTCAGCCTGCCGTGCCGACAACAGTATGCCTAGCAGTGCCTCGTCAAAGATGCCGACTAAAATATCAACCAAGCAGGCAAACAGTATGAAGATAAACATCAAGGTCGGAGACCAGGTTGTTACAGCCACTTTGATCGACAGCAAAACCACTCAGGATTTTATTTCCCTACTGCCATTAACGCTGACGTTAGAAGATTACGCGAGAACCGAAAAAGTTAGTAATCTGCCAGAAAAATTATCTACAGAAGATGCACCCCCAGGTAGCGATCCTGCTGTTGGAGATATTGCTTATTACGCTCCCTGGGGGAATTTGGCGATATATTATCGAGATTTTGGATACTCAGACGGACTCGTTATTCTCGGAAAAATAGATGGAGGCATCGAGGCATTGAATGTGCCTGGCTCTGTCAACGTGACAATTGATCAAATTCAGTAGCAACGTTTAAGGAGATAGAAATGAAACTGCTTGCGGCAACGATCGCGTCATCTTCTCTGCTTGCTTCGGGTTTCGCTCCTGTGGAACAAGCACAAGCTCCATCGAGCAATAATGCACAAATAGTAGAGGTTAGGCGAAACGGTTCGCAGTCTTCCACTAAAGGACCCGCCGAAAACTTTACAGGTTCCGTCCGCATCGACCCCTTATTCTCAGCACGCGCTCCAGCACGCACATCGGGCGCTAGTGTCACGTTCGAGCCTGGTGCGCGGACAGCATGGCATACCCATCCGTTGGGACAAACCCTGATCGTAACGGCTGGATTCGGCTACGTGCAGCAATGGGGCAGATCGATTCAAGAAATCAGACCCGGTGATGTGGTTCAAATTCCACCAGGAGTAAAACACTGGCACGGAGCTACAGCCACCACAGCCATGACGCACATTGCCATTCAGGAGGCACTCGACGGTAAGGCTGTGAACTGGATGAAACAGGTTAGCGATGACCAGTATCCCAACTGACCCCCGCATCCAAAATTTTTGGGAGTCGAAATACACGTTCTTAGTTTCACTACCCAGCAATAGATTGTGGAAATCCTGATAAAGACTTCCTTAATAAGCAACGCAAGGAGTAAAAAATGACAACGAACGAGAATGGATACACAGGAAAGGTTGCGTTTGTGACCGGAGCAGCAAACGGCATCGGTCGAGCTACGGCACTGGCGTTTGCTCGTGAGGGCGCGGCGGTTGTGGTCGCCGACGTTTCGGAACAGGGCAATCAAGAAACGGCGCGCGCGATCGCAGAACTCGGCGGACGAGCGATCGCCGTCAAGTGCGACGTGACGCGAAGCGAGGACGTTCAGGCGGCTCTTTCCAAAACCATCGAGACCTTCGGGCGGCTGGACTTTGCCTTCAACAACGCTGGTGTGGAACAGAAGAATTTAGCAACAGCGGAAATCGAAGCGCAAGAGTGGGATCGGATCGTAGACATCAATCTGCGTGGCGTTTTTCTGTGTCTGAAGCACGAAATCCCGCTGATGCTGAAGCAAGGGGGCGGCGCAATCGTGAACACATCATCGGGTGCTGGTGTCATCGGCATCAAGGGCGGAGCTGCATACACCGCAGCAAAACACGGCGTGATTGGACTCACCAAGTCATCGGCTCTCGACTATGCCTCGCAGAACATCCGCGTCAACGCCGTTGCCCCCGGTTACATTGACACATCAATGATGGATCGCTTCACTGGCGGCACTGCTGAAGGACGCGAACAGGTAATCGCGGAGGAGCCGATCGGACGGATGGGGCAGCCCGAAGAGATCGCCAATGCCGTCGTCTGGCTGTGTTCGGACGCGGCTGCCTTCGTCATCGGGCACGCTATGGTCATTGATGGTGGTCAAACGGTGCAGTGATGGTCGGGTTTTTGCTGATGCCACATCGAACCGTCGGCGTGCCCTTAGCCACTAATTGGCAAGTCCGAAGAAAGCGGGACTCAGTCGTTACTCAACAAAAAGAGGAATAAGATGATTAAAGACAAAGTTGTGATTATTACCGGCGCATCATCAGGGATTGGTGAAGCAAGTGCGAAATTGCTGGCAAGCAAAGGCGCTAAAGTCGTATTGGGCGCGCGACGCGAGGACCAATTGAAACAACTGGTTGATGAAATTCAAACAGCTGGCGGACAAGCAGTCTATCAAGTGATGGATGTGGTTAACCCATCTGATAATGCTGAGATCGTCAAGCTTGCTAAGGAAACATTTGGAGGCGTCGATGTGATTTTCTTGAACGCTGGCATCATGCCAAATTCTCCACTTTCTGCCTTGAAAACTGATGAATGGAATCAAACAGTTGATGTCAATATCAAGGGTGTCCTCAATGGTATCGCTGCTGTATTGCCAACGTTTATTAGCCAAAAGTCTGGGCATGCGATTGCAACTTCGTCGGTGGCTGGATTAAAAGCTTATCCAGGTGGTGCGGTGTATGGTGGGACGAAATGGTTCGTGCGCGATTTCATGGAAGTTCTACGCATGGAATCTGCTCAAGAGGGGACTAACATTCGGACTGCGACAATTTATCCTGCTGCAATTAACACCCAGTTGTTAGATCGGATTACCGATCGAGATGTGGCTGAAACAATGACAAAGTTGTACGAGCAATATGGCATCTCACCAGATCGAGTCGCCAATGTTGTAGCGTTTGCGATTGACCAGCCAGAAGACACAAACGTGAATGAATTTACGATTGGCCCAACCACGCAGGTTTGGTAAGGATAGGGCTGGCGGTTAGGCCCAGTGCGATCGCAGCCGTGCAAGAGATTACCCAAGGCGGTGCAGAGTCAGTCCTGGAGTGTGTAGGCAGTGAGCCTGCAATGGCAACGGCAATCGGCATTGCGCGTCCCGGTGGAGTGAGCGGCTATGTCGATGTGCCACACGGTAGCAGCCACAACTTGAATCTGGGTCGTTTATTCATGCAGAACATCACCTTACGAGGCGGGGCTGCACCTGCCCGTGCTTACATTCCAGAATTGCTAGCCGATACTGTGGCAGGCAAACTCAACGCCTCTGCTGTCCTTGATTTGACTGTCGATCTCAGCGGTGTCCCCAAAGGGTATGCTGCAATGGATAGTCGAGAGGTGATCAAAGTCATGGTGCGCCCTTAAAGAACCTGATTTACCAGATCTGGAGGAGGTAGGAGGCAGGGCAAACGCATCATGTCAATAAGCTAGAAAAATCCCCTGTTTATTGAGAATAGCTGCAATAAACTTGAGCTTATTGAGAAAAAATTGAGTTGAGAGAGTTTGCAATAACTCATGCTTTCTTGAGAAAAACTAGTCTAAGGGAGGTGCGTAAAAATAAGCTACCAGTAAGATTGGGCAAATAGTCACGTCCCATTTAGGCAAAGTTTCAGAACGTTGCCAGAAGGGTTGAAGTGATTCTAACTCTTGAGCCGAAGCAATTACACCTTTTTCATAAGTTCTCTCGACTAGGCGCACTAGTGGAGAAAGGCCTTTCCATGTCATATTAGAAGCCCATGCAACAGCCGCTTCAATCGAATCTAAAATAGCTCCATTCCAAAAGTTTTCTAACACTGCCCAGCAGCGTTCTATGGGATTATATTTACTATGATATGGAGGATAATAAATCAACCGAATTCTTAATTGAGTTTGTTGAGAAAATTCTACCATTCGTTTAATAAATTGAGTGCGGTCACTTCTGGTGGCTGAAGGTATTGTCAACTTGACGGAGGGGAGTTGGGGTAAGATGATGGGATGAGTACAAATCCTTATCGTTGCTACCGATTCCCTGCCGAGATTATCAGCTACTGTGTCTGGCTCTACTACACCTTTCCCTTGAGCTATCGAGACATTGAGAAAATGATGCTGTACCGTGGGATTGAGGTAACCTACGAGTCGATTCGGGAATGGTGCCAAAAGTTTGGACAGCAATACGCGAATCAACTGCGGCACCAACGTCCTTATATTGCGGACAAGTGGCATCTGGATGAGGTGGTTGTCACGATCAAAGGACAGCAATATTACCTGTGGCGGGCAGTGGATGCGGATGGCAACGTGCTGGATGTTCTGCTGCAACGACATCGAGATACAAAAGCGGCAGAGCGATTCTTCCGTAAGCTCTTGAAGAAACAAGGCTTTGTGCCACGGGTGATTGTCACTGATAAGTTAAAGAGCTATGAAGCCGCGAAGAAACAAGTGATGAAGAACGTGGAGCATCGAGCGCATAAAGGATTAAACAATCGAGTGGAAAACTCCCACCAACCGACACGAGTGCGAGAGCGACGAATGCGGAAATTCAAATCCCCAGGGCAAGCCCAACGATTTCTTTCCGCTTTTGGACCAATTCGAGACCACTTTCACCCCAAGCAACATCAATTGACTGCACAACGCTATCGCCAACAATTACGCCAACGATTTAAAGATTGGCGAGAAATTGTTGGGCTAAACTCTGCTGCATAATTTCAGCAATCATGGCTTCACAGGAATAATCATGCTTAATTTTTCTTCTGCTGTCTTAAGTTGACAATACCGTGCCATCATGTTAGTGCCAGTAATCGTGATGGTGAGAGATTTCTATGCGCACAATGCGGACACATCGACCATGCAGATACCCAAGCTGCTAGAACTGGATTGCAGCGGCTCGGCTTCAAGTTTGTCAGTACAAGACGTAAACACCTACTCGTGGACCGCGAGGAAGTTATGCCTGTCAGAGATGGTGCCGCCATTCGTGGCAAACGGCAGCAGGGCAGGAACCCGATATCTAAGGCAACGCCTGAAACCGGGATAATAGAGCAGTTATCGATCTTTAATTCGATCGCCCTGGAAACAGGATAGTAAAAAAGGCTCTATAGAATCTGCGCGTCTTTAGACCGCAGAGTGTCAACAGCAAGAAATTGAATTGGGTAGGCAAGTACAGTTCATGCTCGAATTACTCAAGCGAAAAAAGCTATTAACAGTTAAATTACAACGATCCCCCCTCCACGTAGAATGGGCGGAGAGTACTGGTTTAACAATGGAAGAATTGAAAAAAAAATTACAAGCTGGCGAACGGGCTAAGCAAAAACTAATTACATCTAACTTAAGATTAGTTGTTAGTATAGCGCTCAAATATGAAAGTAGGGGATTAGACTTATTAGATCGAATTCAAGAGGGTAGTATTGGGCTTCAAAGAGCAGTAGAAAAGTTCGATCCAACTAAAGGTTATCGCTTTAGTACTTATGCTTACTGGTGGATTCGTCAAGGTATTACTCGTGCGATCGCCACTCAAGGTCATTCTATTCGGTTGCCAATTCATGCGATCGAGACTCTCAATCAAGTCAAAAAAACTCGCCGCGAACTATCGCATAAATTGGGGTACGAACCCGCTCTATCAGAAATTGCCCGAGAATTGAAGTCAGATCCAAACAAGATCGAGGAATACGTCAGCGTAAAAAAAGAACTACTTTCGCTCAATGCAAGAATTGGAAAACAAGACGACAAAGAATTGGTTGAATTATTAATTCAACCAGAAATAGAGGAATACAACCATTTAGAAATTGAATTTCTGTTGAAAAGTATTAGCCAGCTACTCATCGATTTGAAGCCTCAAGAACGAGAAGTTTTGCTCTGGCGTTTTGGGTTGAAGGATGGAGAAGAAAAAACCCTCGCAGCGATTGGGAAAATGTTTAATTTGAGCCGAGAAAGAATCCGACAACTTGAAGAAAAAGGATTGAGAAAGATTCGTTCGGCAACAGGACAGCAAAGAGAATTGCTTGACGAAATTCAAGGAATACTTGGCTAAGATAGGAAGTAGTAAAATATCCTACTATAGGATATTTTATATTAGATGCTCGACCACTTCAAAAATCAATTTTGTTCTAATAAGCTAACTAGTTCCTATAAAGAAAGACAGCGGTATTTCCAAAACAATCTTTCAAAAAACTAGTAAATAAACGATCGCTCGGAGTTGCAAATGTCTAGTTCGATATATCGTCCGGCGAAAGGAGCGAAACTTTCATTTCACCAAGCATCATCTTACTTAGTTTCAGGTTTGATGGTTAACCTATTAATTTGGGCTAGTTCTTTAACGTATCTCAACTTGAAAGTTCCAACTTTCATCAGTGCTTGGGCAATTAACGTTCCGACAAATAACTCTGCTACAAAAGTGTCTCTCCCAGAGATTGGACAAGCATCAGTCGATAGCGCTTCACCTTATAGTATCAGCGGACAAGATCCGAGACAAAATTACAAATTCATTGCTCAAAGCGAACCCGTGATTAGAGCAGCTGCTTCGCTACTCAACATGACTCCAGAAAAATTTGGTACCCCTGTTATCAATACAAGTTATGCCACTACAACTATAGAATTTTATCTCAAGGGAGAGTCGCCAGAAGCAGCACGTAAAAAGTCTCATGCTCTTTTTCAAGCAATGCAAGCAAGAGTTGATGAACTAAGGGAACAAGAGTTTGTGCAAAAAGACGGTAAATTTCATTCTGTTTTATTTCGAGCGCGAAAAAAGCTAGAAGTTGCTCAAAAACGCTTATCGGATTACAAGCTTCAATCGGGTTTAAATTCACAAGAAAGAATAAAAAGTTTGACGGGAACAATTGAAGCCTTAAGAAAGCAAAAAGCCGAGCTTGTAGCAGGTTGGCAACAAGCTGATGCTCGCTTAATTGACTTAAAAGAAAGTCTAGATCTATCAGAAATAGAAGTTAGCGATATTTTGAAACTAAAATCAGATAGAATTTTTCAAGATCTCCTCGCTCGATATCATGTATCGTATCTTAACTTAATTGAGCTAAATTCTAAATTTTTACCCAATCATCCGACAATTTCTAACGAGCAGGACGAGTACAACGAATTAAACAAAGCAATCTTCAATCGGACAAAAGTTTTGTTAGGAAGGACGTTGTCAAAAGATACTATACAAAAAGCTATTTTGAGTAGCCATAGTGTTAGTACTTCTAAAGAAAACCTTTTTCAGGAGGTCATTGAAATTGGTACTCAACGGCAAGGGTTGCAAGCGCAAGCTGAAGAAATGCAACAACAACTCTCTCAACTAGAGGCTCAATTACGAGACTTATCCCAAAAAGGCGTAACTCTAGATGCTCTCGAACGCGATCTCCAAGTTGCGGAAGCCGTTTTCTCTTCGATATTAATAAATTTAGACCTTGTAAAAACAAATGTTTTTGGCTCTTATCCATTAATTCAATTGCTAGTAGAACCTAGCTTGCCACAAACCCCCAGCTCGCCAAACAAATCTTATTTATTTTTTGGTTCTACTCTTGGGTCTTTGTTTACCAGCGCGGGAATTTTCACTTTTTGGTTGCGCCAGGAACGTTTGTTCAAAAAAGTTAGAACGAAGCAACTTGGAAATTAGATTAAAAATACTATAGGAGTTATCGATCGTCATGTTTGATTACCTAATTGTGGGAGCGGGTTTCGCAGGTTGCGTCTTAGCAGAACGACTGGCGAGTCAGTTGGGAAAAAAGATTCTGATTATCGATACGCGATCGCACATCGGTGGAAATGCTTACGATTGCTATAACGAAGCAGGTATCCTCATACACAGGTACGGTCCCCATATCTTTCACACCAACTCTCGCGAAGTTTTCGAGTATCTCTCGCAATTTACTCAATGGCGTTCTTACGAACACCGCGTTCTTGCTAGCGTTGACGGACAACTCGTGCCAATTCCCATCAATCTCGACACGATTAACCGACTTTACGGACTCCATTTAACTTCATTCCAGCTAGAAGAGTTTTTTACTTCAGTGGCTGAGCCTAAAGAGCGTATCCTAACTGCTGAAGATGTGGTAGTTAATAAGGTCGGCAGGGAACTCTACGAAAAATTCTTCCGCAACTACACGCGCAAGCAATGGGATATCGATCCATCCGAACTCGATCGATCGGTGACTGCCCGCGTACCTACCCGCACGAACCGCGACAATCGCTATTTTACGGATACTTATCAAGCGATGCCACTACACGGCTTTACCCGTATGTTTGAGAAGATGTTATCTCATCCCAACATTAAGGTGATGCTGAACGCTGACTATAGAGAAATTCTGGAGGTCATACCGTTTGGCAAGATGATTTATACAGGTCCCATCGATTTATTCTTCGATTATCGCTACGGCAAGTTACCATACCGTTCTCTGGAATTCAAGCACGAAACCGTAAATACGCCCGTGCATCAGCCAGTTGCCGTCGTGAACTACCCCAACGAACACCTGTACACTCGCGTTACAGAGTTCAAGTACCTCACTGGGCAAGAACATCCAAAAACAGGTATCGTTTACGAGTTTCCTCGCGCCCAGGGCGATCCTTACTACCCCGTACCGCGACCGGAAAATGCCGAACTTTATAAAAAATATAAGGCGTTAGCCGATGCGACACCCCAAGTGCATTTTGTGGGACGGCTAGCAACTTATAAGTACTACAACATGGATCAAGTCGTGGCTCAAGCGCTGATGGTCTATAAGAAAATCGTAGAAGCTGGCGACGACGATACATCCCAAACAGAGAATCGAGAATTAGCGCGCGTTTAGAACGGCGTGTGGGGAGGGAATTGGAATTTAAACACTCAATTTTCCCCAGCTTCATAGGAGTTAAAGTCCGCGAATTAAAACTCAGTAGGAGATTCCATGCATATAGTAGGTAGAACAAAACTACCAAAATCGGCAGAAGTTGCTAAATTATATCTACAATGCAACGACAAAGCAGCAATCGACTATAGTGCAGAGACTCCAGAAGTGGTGTTTGCTCTACAAGGGTTAATTTCTACTAATTCATACTTCAATTCTTTATACGAAAAATTTTACACCAGGTACACGACTTTAGATAAACTTTTTTATTTGCTGAACCTAGAGGGAAATTTTCAAATTTCAGTTTATAGAGAAATATCTATTAAAAGTTCTGAAGCAAATTGTCGTCAATTACTATTTCAAGAAAAATTTTTCAACTGCAAGATCGGCAAGGCAACAGAGATTGAGTTACCTGAGCTACAACAAATACAAACTGAGCGAGGTAGAATCTATTTTGAATTAGAATGTTTGAGTCAATCGGGAAAACTTCGAGAAAGCTTTCTCGCGACTCCACAATTACCAGAACGCGAAGTCTCGGTGACAATTGTTGCTTGTACTTTTCAAAAGAGGCTTTTATTAAACGAACCATCAAAACTATTTTACAGGATAAATTATTACAGAGCAAATCGATAGAAATTTTAATTGTAGATAATGCTGGAACTCTAAGCCGTTCGGAATTTAGCGATCGCAGAACAAAACTAATTAGTCAGAGAAATATTGGTGGGAGTGGTGGATTTACGAGAGGAATCGTTGAAGCCTTGAGCAGCAATCGCAATTCTCACATTTTGTTATTAGATGATGATATAGAGCTAGAAAGCGAAGCAATTTATCGAGCTATTACCTTAAACGAATATGCCAAACGCGATTTAGTTATAGCTGGTAGTATGCTCGATTTATCTCAGAAGCATCAACTATATGAAGCAGGCGCTTTGTATAATAAAGCACTACATAATAGAGAGTTCCAAGCGTTTAATATAGTTAGATTACATCATCATCTCGACTTGCAAAACGTCAGCAATCTAAATCTACTCGTCGAAACAGAACCGATAGATTCGGCAGGCTTTTACTTTTTGAGCGTGCCCAGAAAAATTTTTGAATCAATCGGCTTACTCCTACCTTTATTTCTCAAAGTAGATGATACTGAGTTTTGTTTGAGAATCAAGGAGAAGTTCGGCAACGACACGCTGATAACTTTTCCTGGGATTGCGGTATGGCACGAACCTTTTTTCGCGAAATCTTCGATTTGGAACTATTACTATTACCGGAACGACTTGATCGTTCAAGCCATACATGGAACTTTAAGGTATACAGACGCGATCGCATATTTTACCAAAGCTATTGTGGCAAGTTTATTAGTTTTTGACTATAAAAATGCTCAAATGCTCGTTAAAGCCTTTGAAGACTATTTGCAAGGAGCAGAAATTATTCAGCACGCCGATCCCGAACAGTGGCACAGTCAAATTATGAAACTCGATTCTCTTTTTCAAACTCAACAGATTCAGTATCATAACTTGCCATCTCATCCCCAAACAGAACGAACGACAGCTAACTTAATCGAGAAAACTGTCAGTCTATTAACTCTTAACGGTCATTTTCTTCCCAATGTTTTGACCCAAGACAAAGGTGTATTACTATGGCAAACAGCCGATTGTGCAGGTCGGCGATCGCGAGCCTTTAGAAAGAAGAGAGTCCTAATTTTTAAAGAAGGAGGTCAATGTTTGTACCGAAATGAGCTTGACAAATCAGTTGGGATTGAGCTAATAGTTCGGTGGCTCGCTCTAGCGATCGAAAGTCGGATGAAATGGTCGAAGGTCATGACAGAGTGGCAGCAGGTAAGCAAAGAATTTACATCTTTAAAATTCTGGCGGCGGTATCTCAATTTAGACAAATCGAGCATAGAAAAATCCGAGCGTCAAGATTTGGTAGCATAGGATTCATTTGAGCGCAAGAGAAATTTCTCAGTCGATAGAGGATGTATGTACTACGTAGTCAATCGGATTAATTTTCCCAGAACGGAGGACACTTTTGATTTATACTTTGCCAACAGTAAAAGTGGAGATATTGATGTAGACTGGGAGACAGGAAAGATCTCTCTGGCGCAAAATGAGATTGTTTCAACTAACTCTTATTTCAACTCTTTTTATGAAAGCTATTATGCAAAATACACGACTCTAAATTCTCTCTACTATTTGTTGAGACTCAACGGTGATTTTCAAGTTTCAGTCTATAGAGAAGGGTACGAACGAGAGCGAGAATTACTCGGACAAGAAACATTCAAACAGTGCCAAATAACAGATGGCGTTAAAATTGCCTTGCCTGCTCTCCAGCAAAGTCATACACTTCAAGGCAGAATTTATTTAGAAATTCAGTGCTTGAGCGATCGCGGCATATTTGTAGAGGGAGCGATCGTTACTGAAGAACAACCTTTGAGAAATATTTCGCTGGCAATTATTAGTTGTACTTTTAAAAAAGAAGCATATATCAAAAATACAGTCAAGACGATTTTGCAAGATTCTTTATTGGCGAATAAGTCTTGGCAAATCTTTGTAGTTGATAACGGTCAAACTGTAAGTCAAGATGACTTCAATAATGATAAACTTCACTTGATTCCAAATGAAAATCTGGGAGGAAGTGGTGGTTTCACAAAAGGAATGGTGACGGCTTTACAATCGGAGTGCTACACCCATTTATTATTAATGGACGATGACATATTACTAGATACAGAGGCAATCTATCGCTTATTTAGCATTTACGAATATGCTGAGGCAGATTTTGCTGTTGCTGGTAGTATGCTGGATTTATATAAGAAACATATTTTATATGAAGCTGGAGCTGCCTACGATAAAGATCCGCAAAGCTTCAAATTTTCACCGTTCCGCGTTGCTCCTCTAAAACACAATCTCGAACTGCAAAAAACTGAGTCTCTGAACTTACTTTTATCAGAAGATGATGTAGATTACGGTGGTTTTTGGTTTTTTGCTGTCCCAAGTCAGTTTGTCAAAGAAATCGGATTTCTCCTACCTTTCTTCATTAAGATAGATGACATGGAATTCGGGTTAAGAATAAAAAGGCAATTGAGTAAGCAGATCGTAGCATTTCCATCTATTGCTGTTTGGCACGAACCATTTTATAGCAAAGTTATCGTCTGGGATGGTTACTACTACACTCGCAATAATCTCATCGCTCGAACTATTTATGGAACCATAAATTACACAAATACGCTATTTAAATTTACTAAAGATTTCATTTACTCTCTGTTGGTATTTGAATACAATTATGCCGAGATGATAGTTAGAGGTTTTGAAGATTACCTGCAAGGACCAAATCTTCTCAAAAAGAACTCTCCCGAAAAATTACACCGAGAAATAGTTCAGTTGAGTAAGAGTTACAAGACTCAAACTTTACAGCCAAACTATTGTCTAGATACTCAGCTTAGTCCGCCTAGAACGAAAGCTAAAGTTTGGCAAAAATTCTTGAGTTTATTGACTATTAACGGTCATTTACTTCCAAATTTTATTCATAGCGATGGCGAAGTCATGCTTTGGCAGAATAGCGCTCATGCTGGAACGCTCAGTCGTGTTTTTAGGAAAAATAAAGTTACCATTTACCGAGAAGAAAATAGTTGTTTATTGCAAAACGAATTAGATAAGTCAATTGGAATTAACTTAATCAAACGCTGGCTAAAGATTCTCATTACAAGTACTAGAAAATGGTCGGTAATTAATCGAGAATGGAAATCTGCTGCACCTGAATTGACTTCCACTAGTTTTTGGCAACATTATCTCAAGCTGAAAGAATCAAACTAGGAAACTAAGAGCAACAGTATGCAGACGAAACCTCAAGAACTAACAATTAAAGCAGGACGCACGGAGGCATTATATTGGCAAGATTTGTGGCGTTATCGCGAGCTATTTTATTTCTTAGCATGGCGAGATATTTTAGTCCGTTATAAACAAACAGCGATTGGCATTACTTGGGCGTTAATTCGACCATTCTTAGCAATGTTAATCTCTACATTTGTTTTTGGCAACTTAGCAAAGTTACCCTCTGGCGGCGTACCATATCCACTTCTTGTATTTGCTGCTATGTTACCTTGGCAGTTTTTTGCTAACTCTTTGTCAGAGTCGAGTCTGAGTTTAATTAATAATGCGAATTTAGTCTCTAAAATTTATTTTCCTCGGGCGATCGTTCCGGCTAGTTCGGTAATTGTGAGTTTCGTAGATTTATTAATTTCTGGAATGCTGCTATTAGCGTTGATGATTTGGTACAATTTTGTCCCAGATTGGCGAATTTTAACGCTACCATTTTTTACGGCGATCGCGATCGCCGCTGCTATGGGTGGTGGATTGTGGTTAGCAGCGTTAAACGTGAGATATCGAGATTTTCGGCACATCGTACCGTTTATCGTTCAGTTTGGTTTCTATATTTCGCCAGTCGCTTACAGTAGTAGCATTATCCCCCAAAAATGGCGCTTGCTATACTCGTTAAATCCAATGGTAGGGGTGATTGATGGCTTTCGTTGGGCAACGTTAGGCGGCGCATCAACCATTTATTTACCCGGATTTCTTCTATCTACAATATTAGTTGCTGTACTTTTAGCCAGTGGCATTTGGTACTTTCGGAAAACCGAACGTACTTTCGCAGATGTTATTTAGTGGGGATTGAGATCGTGTCTGATATTGTATTACGGGTAGAAGATTTAGGCAAAAAATATCTCATCAGCCATCAGCAGCCAAACTCAACTTTGCGGGATGCGATCGCTAGTACTACCAAATCTATCAAACATAAATTTTTGGCAAAATCTACAGCTAATAGTTTAGCTGAAGAAGAATTTTGGGCTTTAAAAAGTGTTTCTTTTGAAGTCAAACAAGGCGACGTTCTAGGAATTGTCGGTCGCAACGGCGCGGGAAAATCTACATTGCTGAAGCTGTTAAGTCGCATTACCGAACCTACAAAAGGAGAGATTTGGATTCAAGGTAGAGTCGCGAGTCTTTTGGAAGTAGGAACGGGATTTCATCATGAACTTACAGGTCGAGAAAATATTTTTCTCAACGGCTCTATTTTAGGCATGAGTCGAGTTGAAATTAAACAGAAATTTGATGAAATTGTGGCTTTTGCTGAAGTCGAGAAATTTTTAGATACTCCAGTGAAATACTATTCTTCGGGGATGTACGTACGGCTGGCTTTCGCGGTTGCGGCTCATCTAGAACCAGAAATTTTAATTGTGGATGAAGTCCTTGCAGTCGGTGACGTGCAATTTCAAAAAAAATGCTTGGGAAAAATGGGAGATGTTGCCAGAGAAGGACGGACAATTTTATTCGTCAGTCACAGCATGAGTACGGTAGAATCTCTCTGCAATCGAGGTGTTTTACTTGAATCTGGTATTGTCAGTTTAAATGCTAGTTCTGAAGAAGTTGTCAGAGCTTACCTAGAAAAAGCTTACGGTACAGCTAAAGAACTTCCCTTAAGTCAAAGAAGAGATCGCAGTGGTTCGGGAAGAATAAGAGTTTCTAGTTTCAAGCTTTTAAACGAACAAGGCGAAGAAGAACCAGCATTACAATCGGGAAAAAACTATGATTTTGCAATTGGCTATTCAAATAATACGGGAGAACGTTTAAATAACGTTGTTGTTTGTGTAGATTTGATTGACGAGCGCGGAGTCAGAGTGATTTTATTAAAAAGCTCTTTTACAAATCATAACCTCACGCTGAATTCCGACCGAGGTTACATTTTGTGTCGTGTCAAGAATTTTCCTTTGGTTCAAGGTATGTATCGAGTAACATTACATTTAACTCATGCCGATAGCGAAGTACTCGACCACATAGAGGATGCTGCAAATGTTAGCATAGATGGAGGTGACTTCTTTGGTACAGGTAATCTTGGTGTTCCCAACCTCTGCAAGTTTTTAGTTAACGCTGATTGGTCTACAACTTCGGCTAATTCTAACTCATACACGCAATCAATTTAATTCTAACTTCTGTCTTGGAGACTTCTTTTTTTACTTACTTAGGAAACAACTATGGCTGTAGAAGCGGTAACGGAAGATTTGTACTCACTCGAACACTTATCTGATAGATTTCAAGTTACGCCAGAGCGCATCACTCAAATTGCTACAGGAAGAAACTTAAAGCAACACCAAATTAGCGGTCAATTGTATTTGCAAAAAAATGAAGTTCAGCAATTAATTGAGGAATTATTTCCAGATATTAACGATGAGAGTCGCGGTTACGAAATACCAAAGTACTTACAAAATAGTCCTGATGCCTGGGCAAAAAGTTTAGTTAAAATGTATCGGGAGAAATTTACTTATCCTGCTTCTGTTTCGCCATCACAAGGAGAGTTTTTGAAATCTCTTACTTGCAATATTGCCCCCAAAAAAGTGGTAGAAATTGGTTGTTTTACGGGAATTTCTACAATTTGGCTGGCTGCTGGTTTAGAGCAAGCCGGAGGCGTGGGAGATATTAATTCAATCGATCTATTTGAGGATATCATACCCGCTCCCCCCTATCATCGTGCCTACTTACCTAATCCACTAAAATACGCTCAAAATTCTGTAGAAAATGCTCAACTAACACATCGAGTAAAGTTTCATAAATCGAACTCTGTAGCCGTAGGAGAAAGAATTCATGAAATTCTGAGCGAACCGATAGATTTTATTTATATTGACGGAGATCATACTAAAGAAGGATGTGAAAAAGATTTTCTACTTTTCTACCCTCATGTAGCGATTAACGGATATATCGTGTTGCATGACATTTATCCAGAATATTGCAATTGGGATGGACCTCGATACGTGATTGATAAATACATTAAAACCTCTCCTCATTTCGAGTTGATGGAAGTTAAGACTAGTCCAGTTAATTACGGTATGGCAGTAATTCGTAAAGTGAGTCACGATAAAAGTTTGTCATGGCGCACCAAGCTAAAAATACAGCCTTGTGGCAAGGAATCAAAGACAAGCCATTGGGTAATTTTATTAAGAAGAATTTTATTTAAAAATCTTATTATTCGCTCCTCTATAACTCCAAAAAAAAGGAAGAACCCTTTTTATGAATCAAAAGAAAAAGATTTATCTCAGAGGTGCTTACAATTTATATAACTTTGGAGACGATCTTTTACTCATCTCAACTATAGAATTTTTCAGCAAGCATCTAAGACTAACCCGAGACAATTTAGAATTATATGGCTCGAAAAATTTTGAATCGCTATCGCAACTCAAATTTGATAGCGATTTAGAGTTAAAGCACTCAGTAGAGTGGGTCGGATATCATTTACCGAATTAACTCGAAACTAGAACAGTTGCGCATACCGCTTCAATTTCCCTTGGTCGTACACCAACTCCTCGGACATGTTTTACGAGGAGAATGGTTAGAACAATCGCGGTTTTAAGCTTTTGTCAAGTAGTAGCGATCGCAATTATTATTTTTTCCGATATCATTTTATATAAATTATTTCACAAAGCTCTGTTTACCAAAGAATATATTAATTTTTAAAAGCAACTAGATATCATTCACTACATAGGCGGAGGATATCTCAACGAACGTTGGTTAGAGGTAATTATTTACGAATACATAACTATTAGCTTAGCACGTAGTTTCAATCCTAAAATAAAAGTTATTGGGACGGGATTAGGATTGGGACCTTTTAAAAGTAGAGCTAGTCTCGTAATTCTTAAGCTTTTCGCCAGAAAATTTCATTATTTATTTGTCAGAGAGATAGCATCTTTATCGATAGTTAAAAATTTAAAATTGACGTAAATACTAAAGTTTTAGGCGACGATGTTATTTTGCTTTTACCTATACTCACTCGGTTAAAATTAGAGCAACGTAATTACAATCGTAGTTCAAATTCTATTACAGCTATTAGTCTAAAATCTTTTCCAGACTATAACTACAATCTAATTAAACTCAGTTTAGAAACCTATCTTAAACAGTTGCTAGACGATCAAAGTTCTCAACCAGAATACTTTTGTTTTGGTAGAGAACCTGGTCCAGGCGATCGCAACTTACTCGAAATCCTCGATCGCTATTATCAAGATAGTTTAGTTGTTCGCGATCCTTATGAAGAGGGATGGCGCAGTTTTTAAGTCGCTTGGCTGGCGCTCGTGTAGGAATTGGTTGTGCTTACCACTTCAATATAATTCTAGCTCTGTTTGATATCCCTACTATCGGAATTTATTCTGGGAGTTATTACAAACAAAAATAGTAGGAGTTATGCAACTCTTGAGCCAAGAGACACTCGTATTATCGCTCGATGAGTTGGGATTGGAAAAAGATTTAGCCGAGGTTGTCAATGTAGCGATTAATGCTCATACATCAGGAAAAAAAAATTAGAGCAGATGTATACAGCTATGAAGCGGGAATATGTAAATGCTTATACGAAGTTATGTCAAGACTAATTATCGTAATACTACTTGCAGGTTAGCAAAACTACAAGCAGGCTAACAAAACTCATAATAGAATACACAAATCCTTTGAATGTAAGATACTCAGCTTCACGATGATTTAGAGTGAGATCGGCTTCGACAAATACTAATGCAGATGCTAGCCCGAAACAAATACCATTAATTGTAAATCCAATCAGGAAACCATTAGACCAAAAATCACATTTCGTTAGCATTAAAAGTTTCTCAACATCTTATAAATCGCAGTCATCGATAGACGCGGCAAGTGAATGCACGCGCTCGCCAACAGCGCCAGGAAATTGTACGCGAACGCGCTCATGAAGAAAATGTGGTAGCTACTAGATGCAACGTATACCCCAGCGCAGAAGCAAGCAGTCCTCCAATGGCGCACAACCATGCCGACTTTGTAGTAGATGCAGGTACATGGGAAGATCGCGCGATTGCATCGAAAACGCCGCACGAGTAGTAGCAAGTTGCAATCGTCCAACCCACCGCGACAGCAACCAGGAGGTGAAAGATTGTGCCAGAACAAGAAGTGTTTAGGGCAATCGCGATCGTCAATAACGCTATTGCCAGTCGGCTCTTGGTTCGAGAAGGTTGTCCTATGATGTATCGATAGAGCGCAATTGCTATAGACTTTAAAATAGCTAAAGTGCCGACGATAACAGTTCTTTTTGTAAAATGGACATAATTTCATCAAGGTAATTTGCTAATGCAAGACACGACATTTCGGTATTGTATTTTTTCAACATTGTAATTCAGAAATGTCGAGCGATTTTGAATGTTCACGGGCAATCTTTTCCCAAAAACTCCTCCGCAATCGAAAGCTTGTACGTCCACTCTTTCGAGTTCAAACTTTGGGGCAAATCGCCATGAAGCTCGACCAATAGTTGTCGATCGCTCGTTTGAGTTTGAATCATGAGCATTCAGCCTGGATTAAAGCGAGAAAGTCAAAAATCGAAAAATTTTGATTTCTAGTCAAAATGACTCTAAAATGATTGCAGGCACTTGCGATTCTACAGGTAGAGAAACTGCTGCCAACTGCACCTATAGCAAATTCTAGAGCAGGAATCGAGCGAAAGCCAGAATATTTCATCTATTTTCAAGTTGGCTTTAAAAGTTATCCGAGTGCTTTTAGTGCAAAATTTGGTAGTGATATGAAAGTAGTGGTGAGACTCAAATTCAGTCTAGCTCTGCGTTGTAGCCATGAATGAAGTACCAAATCGCTCCAATGTGATTGTTGAGTTTTTTGGAGAAGGAGAGGCTTTCTCTCACCAGTCGAGACACTCGCTGTCTGAAGGTATTATTTAAGCGCTCAACATGATTAGTTAGACCAGTTTCTTTGCCAACTGCCCGATGATTATTTGGGAGAATAACTGTTTTGTAAGCTTGCCAAAAGTCAGTATAAGCTATAGCGTTATGTTGATAAATTGCTGGTAATGATTCCCAAAATTTACGAGCGGATTTACGAGTTCTATCGCCTATAAAACAACCAACTACTTGCCGAGTATTTCTATCGATTGCTAGCCAGATATAAACCTCATTTTTCTTACTATCAACAAATGACCACATCTCGTCACATTCAACAATCAATTTACTGCGCGGGTTTTCTGAAACCTTGACCTGACGCGGAGTTCTAGCTAGCTTTTGATTCACATAATCTTGTAGCCAAGACCAACTTACTTGAGTCACCCTGGCAATTCCTCGCAATGATATTCTCTCAAGTAGGAGCCGATCGATCAGATGCTTGGTTTCCTCTGAAACAGGTGAGTTAGTAGGATTGATAACAAATTGGCGACCACAGCTTTTACACTGATATTTTGGCTTGCCATTATGAACTGAACCATTTCTAATCACCTGCTCAGAGCTACAGGTAGGACAGACCCGTTCTGAAGGTTTTTCACATATTTTTGGGGATGGTTCTATCACCTTTGGTGTTAATTTAGGCAGTAGTAATACAAATGAGTAAAATAAGAACGCTAAAATTGTTGTCATCAAAAATACTAATTTTTAGGCGAGTATGTGAGGATTATTTGTACTATCTAATAGTATACAGACTGCTGAAGGGGCAAGGATTATACTTCATCACTACTTCCATATCACCACCCATATACGCTCTTTTCTGGTATAAATGGATGGTTTTTCTTGACACTAGCTTTTTCTCTTTTCTGGGAGATTTTCTAGTGTCTTTCTTTTTGGTTGGCTTTGATTCTACTTTTGGTTCTTGAGAGCGTCCGTTGTCTAGAATCGCTTCTTTGTCTCACCTACCCGCCAATACTCTGTTCTAACCCGCCATTAACAGTGTCGTCTAATATGCTCAGCCATTTGCCATCCATTCTTCCGTTTCACAGGGCTGAGAAGGGCTTGAATGTAATCGAAAGCAGCTTGGCGTGCTTCCGAGCGAGCAAAGTGCTTTCCCAGCTTTTGCTGAAACGTCTTGAGTGTGCTACTCCATTCAGATAGGGCTTCTAACGCAACACCTGTTAGGAATACGTTGGATGTGTCAAGCATTGCTAAACTGTATTTACTAAATCAATCTAGTTTAGCTTATCTACAACTGTAATACCTAATAAGCATTTCACCTTATCTTAGTGCCATTCTAAGCTAATAAGCATTTAAGCTGCAATATAATAGTTATTCCCTTTATTCTTGATCTGGCGATACCATTTAATCACTAACTCGCCTTGGTTTAGCAACCTCTCTAGTAGCTGCTTCAATTCATCCACTGATTGAAATAGACGGTGAGCAATGTATTCCTTACATGAATGCCAAACTAATTCAATAATGTTGTAGTCAGGGCTATAAGCTGGTAAAAACTCTAACCGAAAGTTCGGCAGCTCTTGAGATACTCGACTCAAAATATCCTGACGTTTATGAAAGCTAGCATTATCTAAAATTAAAATAATCCGAGGTCCTTGGGACTGAAAATCCTCAGCACAATTTCCTTGATTTGCCCACTCTTGTTTAATGAATTCATTCAATTGTTGCAGTTGTTCTAAAAAAATATCTGCATTCCCTTTTTCAATAAAGAAACATCCTCGTTTACGATCTGATTCTCGAATTGCTCCCATTACATTTATTCGACCACGACGGCGTTGCCCTAAAACTTTCTGGCGCTGTCCTTTCCTACCCCAATTTTTTCGACGAATCACACGTAAACTAAAACCGCTCTCATCCCAGAACCATACCTGTAATAGATCGGGATAATCTCTTGCTACTGCTAAATATTTCCTAAGTCTCTCTTGAAATTCTTCTCTTTCTTTTGGATCTTGTTTGTCTCCTAAATCAGATTTTGCCCAAATATAACTATACTTTTTTCGCTTTAATATTCTCCTAACTTGAGAACTACTTAACTCAATCCCAGTTTGCTCTGTTAAGTATGTGGCTAATCTTTCTGCTGTCCATCTGCCAAATTCGTAACCTAACTCTGATGGTGGTTGTTCAACGGTTTTTAATAATAGTTCGATATACTCAGAAGTAGCTTTTCGGTAATGTTCATACTCTCTTTTATTATGTAAGCTTTCTAAATTATCTGGGTCTCCATGCATACACCAATAGGCTACTGTTCTCGGTGAACAACCTAAAAATTTAGCAATCTCATGTTGTGGTTTACCATCGTTTTGTAGCAGAATAATTAAAATTCTTTCCCGAACGTGTGGTAGTTCACTCTCTTTTAGAGCTTGCTGTAACTGGATGACTTGTGACGGCGTTAAAAAGTTCTTGGCTGGTGGTGGCATAGCTGCTTTTGGGTAGGCTTACCTTTCTATTATGCAGCTTAAATGCCGATTAGCTTATCATTACCCTTCACGTTTACCCTTACCTCATCATTCTATCTACAACTGTAGTGCCAACGATTTAGTCTAAGACAACACCAACCTGATTTGCGCGCAGATGTATAATCTGTGCTAGTCTTGTCTGTGTGCTGATTGCTATAAAATCCCCCCTCCATTTTTCGTAATTGGATCGGACTGAGTTTAACTCAAGCTGTAAAGCCTCTTTAGAAGACATCGCCATAATTCGGCTCTCAATTGGATTGGTGGTTCTTGGCCGAGGATTAGGTTGAGCTGTTTCATTGGGAATGGGTATAGTTCGAACTATGTTTAAGTAAGTAACGGGAAGATTATTTTGAGGATTTGCAACAGTTGGTTGGGGGGTAGTAAATGACGCAAATACTGTAAATGCTATTAGGCATTCGGGCGGTAACTTCATAAAACCTCTGAATAGTTGGAGATAAACTTAGGGAGCTGGGCAACGCTGTTTTCCTGAATTTAGAAGTTATTGAAGATTACAGGGGGTTCAAGCGTTCTAGCGGATAGATAAAATAAGTTTCCACTAGAAGCACGATCACTTGCTGTAGCTCAAAAACGAGTAACACAAAACATTACTCTCGCTAGATTTACCGGTGCAGAAGCCGGATGAGGGTAATTCATTACCTTGGAAAAGGGCGGTAGGGCTGCTAGCTGAGCGAGGAGAGGAGCTACGCTAGTACCAGCGAGAGTGAGCAGGTTAAGTCCGATAACAACCGCCCAAAGACGTGAAAGCACTTCAACTTTTTAGTTTTAGAGAAACTTCGTGTGATGCTACACTTCAAACTCTGCACATTATTGGCGCTCCACAATTGGGCCAATGTGGAGTGCCAATAATGTGCAATGTCAAAAGGTTTAATTTCTACAGAATTTTACTGTAAATCGACTTGTTCCGGCGCCACTTGGATCAGCGATATATACCGGATAGAGTGAGGAATTCGATACCCTTCTATACAATCCGGTACGCATATTTGGCCTTGCAATCGGATCTACTGCTCCACGTACATCTCGTTTGAGGTTGAAGCGGATACGATTGTTTGTTGTTCGACCCCCCTTCATCACTATGACCCGAAAGGTTTCCCCGACTCGAATAGAGTTAAGGTTAAAGTTACCGCTAGATCGACTTTTCTGCCCCGGAAGTGGCATGGGCGCCGAGACGACCTTAGCTATTAGACGGCAGGCTCTTTGTGCAGGCAAACCTTTTGGTGAAACAGGGTTGAGCATGGCAGTTGATTCAGTAGAAGGCGTTTGAGTATATCCAAGAGGGCTGCTGGCCAAACCTGGTGACATGGTAGTAGCTATTACAAGCGCGCTCTGCACCAATACTTTTACTGTGCCAAATTTACTAAGCATCGTGAATCTCCTTCATCAAATTATGAAACGTTGGACCGAAAAATCAAAAACTTATTCGGTGCTCGAAGAGAATGTGTCTTGTTCGGCTCGCTCGCCAGAAAGTCTGCGAGTCGACCAATGACCACAGTCTCTCTTTGGGGTACAACCCCAAAGCAACAGGACCTAGTGAATCTCTAGCAGTGTGTTAGTATCTGGAATAGACAAGTTTGGGGTAGTTATTTTCCTTGGGGGTTCCCTAAACTTTTTGGCAAAAGTTTGGGGGAAACAGGCGAAACTAATGAAGTATTCCTATGGCGATGTTGTTCGAGGTCGAGTTAGGCGCCTGTTTGAAATCTTGCTGTCATACGCCGATGACGAACTAGAAGGCACTGAGCAATTACGTTCAAATCTGAAAGTCAACTGGCAGTTAGAAGAAAAGCAGCTAGTTGTGAGAACAAAGCTGAGATCGCTGGAAGCACTTATAGAAAAAGACAAACTCCTTGGTAAGTTAACCAAAGAGCAAATCAGAGAAGCAATTAATCTTTTGAAGGACTACTTAAAAGTTTTGATAGATAACCGTGAAAGTCGCCAAGGGTCGGAGGACTGGCACTTCACACTACAACTTTGGTCGAAGGATAAAGCAGAAAATTTGAGAAGATTTGATGCTGAGTGGCAAGCTAAACTACCGCCAAAGTCAAAACTTTTACCTCCATGCACAGAATCTGGTGATACTTCTGCCAAATCAGAAGCCAAGCGAGTGTTATTGCCAAACGAAGTACCTACTCTGATTTTGAGCAGCTATGTACCGCAGGATGAGCCAAGGGACGCTCAATTGTCTTACTGTAGCCACATTGAAGAAGGACATATTATTATTCAACCTGATGACCCATACTTGGATGCAATTAGAAACAGTGGTGAGAACAGTTTTCTAGAGTTGTCACCTTGGAGTTGTGAGTTTACCTTTCCAGTACTAGATGTCAAACTTGTTAACAATACGAGCCAAACTCTATTTTTTCACGAAGCAATATTTCAAATCAAAAAATCAAGGCTCGATCCGAGACCCGTTCCCGTTATTGCAACTAGACATAACATGATGCTTTCGCTAAAAAATATTGGATGGGGTCCAATGGAGAATTGCGTGCTTCGCTTCACTTTTGTGAATAGTTACGACAAAAACTTCTATAGAACGCGTTCCGATTGTACACCTGCAATTCAGTATCCTTTTGAGTTGAGATTTAATAAAATAGATATTATAGATCCTATAAGTTTTTTCCTCCACATTCAGATTTTTCGCTTGCACGTTTTTTCAACCAAGTCGGTGTCAATATAAAGCTGCTAAAAGAGCTATCGAGTGGAAAAAAACGTGGATCGGAATGGGTGTATTTTGATGAAGAGAGTGAGCTGGGTGAGCCTTTCGCGGTCGATCTAGAGCCGCGTTTTCTAAGAAGCACTCTACGAAAGCGCTTACTAAGGACAGAGTATGAAGCTATGGAGAAGGAAGCGTTAGGTCCCTTTCCGTCTGGGCGTGTAACTATACTTGGGGAATTAGAGTATAGACAGATAGATTCTAAGGGCAGTAAATCACGACAGATAAATAGGGTGACAACTATTGTAAGCCTTCTGAGTGAAGAATTTCCCAACGTAAGAGCCATCGTTCCGCCTTCATACTCGTATAATGTTCGCTTCCCAGTTGAAGGAAAAAACTATAAGAAAATTGTGCCTATCTCTCACGCAGTCGGTGTTGGAACGACCGATAGGCTTTTATTCTGTATTGCTGCCGATAAGTCATCACTCCACGATTTTGATCTCGTTCTCCGGTATAACAATAGCGAACAGATTCAATCTGAAACAATTGAGTTGGAGTTATTCAGGTCTAAACTCGATCCTCTTTTGTAAGGTTGTACAAACGGTAGTGTTGCAAAAAGTGGTAAGCTGAAATAATTCTTTGAGAGAAAATCCTTCTACCTGCACCTGATGAATTCTAAAACCCCGTTTAAGTGGCGGCACTATCAACCCGAAATCATCCTTCTATGTGTGCGGTGGTATTTGAGATATCCGCTTTCATACCGGAACTTGGAAGAAATGATGACCGAGAGAGGGTTAAGTGTTGACCATTCAACGGTATATCGATGGGTGCAGCACTACGCTCCAGAACTAGAAAAACGGTGTCGTTCACATCTCAAGCCAACAAATGAAACAGGCGCGAGTGGATGAAACTTACATCAAGGTCAAAGGCAAGTGTCCATATTTGTACAGAGCTGTTGATTCTGCAGGCAACACGATTGACTTTATGTTGAGCGCCAAACGGGATGCACGGGCAGCCAAACGGTTTTTTCGCAAAGCCTTAAAGTCAACTCATCATGCCGCTCCTCGTGTAATTAATGTCGATAAAAATGCGGCTTATCCTCCAGCGATTGAGGAGCTAAAAGCAGCGAAAATACTAACTCAATCTGTGGAGTTACGGCAAAACAAATATTTAGACAACGTGGTTGAACAAGACCACAGATTTATCAAAAAGTTAGTCAACCCTGGCTTGGGTTTTCAATCTTTCTACACGGCAATCAGAACAATTATGGGTTACGAAACGATGAATCAAATTAGAAAAGGGCAAATTATCGGAGTAGAAAAAGGCGACATTTTAGCTCAAGTAGAATTCGTGTCTCAAATTTTTGGAGTTGCTGCATAAAGTCCAACTACTTTACCGGAAAACTCTGTTCTCAAAATCTTTTTGCAACACAACCAGCAGTTGTTATGACAGAAGAAAATGAAATATCAGTTTTGTTACTAGAAGAGGCACTAAAAGCAATACAAAAGATTCAGGATGAGTATTGGCAGAGAGAAGTATTGGCGAAACTAGTACCTTACTTGCCAGAACCACTGCTTAAGGAAGTGCTAAATATTGGTAAGTATGACTATGACTCACGGGTGCTAGCAGCAGTATCCCTCAAGCTAGCAGAAACCGGACAACTAGAAGCAGCACTAAATCTGGTGCGAAATATCAAGGACGAGTATAGCCGCCACTCACGGGTGCTAGCAGCAGTATCCCTCAAGCTAGCAGAAACCGGACAACTAGAAGCAGCACTAAATCTGGTGCGAAATATTAAGGACGAGTATAGCCACTCACAGGTGCTAGCAGCAGTATTCCTCAAGCTAGCAGAAACCGGACAACTAGAAGCAGCACTAAATCTGGTGCGAAATATTAAGGACGAGTATAGCCGCTCACAGGTGCTAGCAGCAGTATCCCTCAAGCTAGCAGAAACCGGACAACTAGGAGCAGCACTAAATCTGGCGAGAAATATTAAGGACGAGTATAGCCGCTCACAGGTGCTAGCAGCAGTATCCCTCAAGCTAGCAGAAACCGGACAACTAGAAGCAGCACTAAATCTGGTGCGAAATATTAAGGACGAGTATATACGCTTGGATACACTAGCAGACATAGTTCCCAAGCTAGCGAAAATCGGACAACTAGAAGCAGCGCTAAATCTGGCAGTAAATGTTAGCGAGTATAACGTCTCACAGGTACTAGTAGTAATAGCTCCTAAGCTAGCAGAAATGGGACAGCTAGAAATAGCACTAAATCTAGCGCGAAATCTTGAGAACGAGTATGACTCAAAGGCGCTAACAGCGATAGTTTCTAAGCTAGTAGAAATGGGACAGCTAGAAGCAGCACTAAATCTGGCACGAAATCTTGAGAAATATGACTCACGGCTACTATCAGCGATAGTTTCTAAGCTAATAGAAATGGGACAGCTAGAAGCAGCACTAAATCTGGCACGAAATCTTGAGAAATATGACTCATGGCTACTATCAGCGATAGTTCCTAAGCTAACGGAGATTGAGCAACCAGAGGTAGCGCTAAATTTGGCACGAAATATCAAGGACGAGTATAGCCGCTCAACGGTGCTAGCAGCAATAGCTTCTAAGCTAGCAGAAATGGGACAGCTACAGAAAGCGCTTTATTTAGTGCAAAACATTGAAAATAAAAATGAGCAATCAGAGGCATTAGCAAAATTAGTTTTTCTCTTACCAATACCAAGGCCACTGCTCAAGGAAGCACTTTTAGTATGGAATAGTAAAAATAAAAGATCGCAATTCAAGGTTCAGGCAGCACTGGTTAATAAGCTTGCTGAGTTAGGATACTTAGAGGAAGCACTGGCTATAGCCTATATTCATTCTGGTTATTGGAAACAAGTTGAGGTGCTAGCAGAGCTAGTTCCTCGATTTATAGAACTTCCGCCTAATATCCGTAACCATCTTTGGCAAGCAATACTCCGTGAACTTAAAGTAGCCAATACTTCTGAGGCTGACTCATTGTTCCAGGACTTATGCACGCTCTTACAAGTTCTAGCAGCATTAGGTGGGATTGTGGCAATTGCTGAAGCCTTCTCTGTAGTTGCACTCAAGCTGAGACAGGCTGAACCGAAGTTATTTAAACAAGGAGGAAGTTCTTGTTCAAACTTAGCCCCCGACGATTGGTTTAAACAAAAACGTCCAACCCAACTAAAAGAGACTGTTCCTCAATTATCACGATTAATTCGTTATCCCAATTTAGAATGTCCAAAGTATACTGTAATTAATCAAAAGTTCAGCCTGTTTGTCCAACTTTTAATAAAACCACCTGACCAGAAAGCCAAAGCAGTTGAAGTTCAGGACACAGGTGTGCTTAAGCAACTACCAGAGGTAGAAATAGTATTACGTGGTCAGGGGTTTTATATCGTGGGTAGCAATACTAAAATTCTACTTGTAGAGCGGGACGATGACTCAGAGGAAAGATTTCTACTCATTCCCAGTTGCTTGGGCGAGCAGGAGCTACGAGTAGACTTTTATCAACACGGGCGAAGACTCAGTACAATACGTGACACTCTAATAGTAAGGGAAACTTTGGAAGAGGAAATTTTATCTCAAAAGTCACCAGTCACGTCAATTGAGCTAAAGACTAAGCCCGTTATTTCTCCACCTGACTTAGAGTTATGTGTGGAATTGGATCGACATGATAACCGGACGCTGTATTTTACGCTGCACTCTTCCTATTCTAAAGTAGGTTATCATCACACAAAACTGGGGCAAGTAACGCTGCAAGGATCGCCCTTAGAAAAAATGCAAGCAGCGTATCAAGAACTGAGCCAGCTAGCACGTCCTATGAAGCAAACAGAGCAAGCCTTAGCAGAGCGACGGTTAGCAGCTTTAGGTAATAGATTGTGGGACGAACTGATCCCAGACCAGTTGAAGCAGGAGTATTGGCGTTTCAAATCCCAGATTAAAACTGTACTAGTTACTTCAGACGAGCCTTGGATACCTTGGGAAGCAATTAAACCCTATCGATTCAGTGATGATGGCGAACGAGAAGAAGATTCCTTTTGGTGTCAGCAGTTTGCTATTTCCCGTTGGCTATCAGGTCCAGGTACAGCTGACGAGCTACTTATCGGTGCGGTGCGACCAATTGCACCAGCTCAGAGCAACTTAGCAGCAGTACAGGAAGAAGTTACATTTATTAAACAGCTAAACATGTTGCATCCAGCGATCACTACTTTAGAGCCTTGCAGCAATAGCTTAGAAGTACTGGACTGGTTGGAAACGGGTAATTTTTCAATTTCACATTTTGCTTGCCACGGTACGTTTGATGCAACATTACCGAATAACTCGGCAATTATATTGTCAGGTGTTGCTCTACGTCCTTCAGATTTACGTGCTCGATATGGCGGCAGACGGACGAGACCGTTAATATTTATCAATGCCTGTCACGCAGCTAGAGTTGAATTCAGCTTTACGGGCTTAGGTGGATGGGCAGAGCGCTTAGTTAAGGATGCTCATGTAGGTGCTTTCGTAGGTGCAATGTGGGAGGTAAATGACGGGTTAGCTTTACGGTTTACTCAATGCTTTTACACAGTACTATTACAGGAAAACCAAAATGTTGCTGAAGCTTTTCGCATTGCGCGAGAAGAAATTCGTCAACTTGCACCTTATAGCTCAAGCTGGTTAGCATATGCACTTTATGCTGATCCTGAAGGGCGCTTCAAGGATTAACTAGCAACTGATAAGAGTAGAACTAATTCCAAAAAGAATGATTCAAACAGTACTCTTACAAAATTTACTAGTTACTTGAGAGGCTTTAGTCAAATCAATTCAGAAATAAGAAAGGGTCAAGATAAAGATAGTTTAAAAATCAAATAGTAGAAGCAATACACAATCATAATTATCACAAGTATTTTCATCATTAGCGGGCTTATTTTATTAGTAAATATAAATAAAGATTAAACTAATGATTACTTTCAACTGAGAACTCTTTTTAAGAAGAGGCAAATATCTAGTCAGTAATTCGTTACTCTTTAAGTTGTTGCAGCACAGAGACTTCAGCTTCATCTGAGATTTGAGTGTTGATGATCGCTTGGAGTTGGAGACGAATGAATTTAGAGCAGTTGCGGACGCTCAACTTAGATTATCCCCGTTGTGTCACTTTAGGTAGAAGAAAAATGGAAATCAGGGTGAGTTAGGAAGGTAAAAATGGAAGAGGTAAGGTAATAAACAATAGATTGAAGTTTAGCAAATCCCAAAGATAATTGAGGAATAGAAAAAACTGAAAGCCAAGGTTGAATTAAGTTAAATAGGGTAAAAGGTTGAAGAATAAGACGAAGATTGTTAAGAATATTCTTCTAATCCCTCTCCTAAGAAACAGTATTTGCTTGGGGCTGAGGAGTAAGTTCAAAACCTAAAGCTAGAGCCTTTTTCTGGAGGTGATTGATAACTCGTTCTTGGTAACGTTGCTCATAATAATCCATGCCAAGATCTTGATAGTTACCGCCAGTTGTCCAAAGTCGGTAAAAAATTCGTGCCAGCTTATGAGCAGTAGCAGTGATAGCTTTGGGGGTGCCAAGTCGAGAACGTAAGCGACGATAGAAAGCACCCAAGGCAGAATTGCTCTTGCCAGCTGTTTGTGCTGCCATTCTAAAAGCATTGGCAGCAGGGTTAACCACCAAGCGAGTTTGAGAACTTTTAACTTTACCACCAGTGATGCGATTACAAGGGCAAAGACCAAGCCAGGAAGTAAAGTGTTTAACAGTTGGGAATCGGGTAGGATCTAAACCGACCTCAGAAATAATGGTTTGCACCGTCAGGATACCAAGACCATCAATGGCAGTGAAATCCACCCCACTAATTCGGTAGAGATGGGTACGTAAATCAAAAGCAGGTTCATTGCCTTGAGGTTTGTGACGGAAATGCTTTGGTTGCGGAAGCGGAGATTCATCGAGATTAACTTTGTCACTAAATTGAGCCAAGCACTCCTGTATTTGATGGTCACAAGCAGCTATCTGAGCTTGATAGGCATTATAAAGTTGTAATTCCTGTTGCAGTACAAAAATATGCTCACTGCGATAATCACCATTTAAAGCAGCAGCAATTTCTGCTTGGGAGCGTTTAGTACGGTGATGTCTTTTAGCTGCCAAAATTTGTGGGTTTCGTTCCCCAGCAACAATCGCTCGAATAATTGCCATTCCAGTAGTACCAGTGATATCGCTGACAACTTTATGCAGTTGCACGTTCATCTGGGTTAAAGTCTTTTGCATCCGTTGAATGTGAACACAAGCACTTTTGATCGAACTATCCCGGTGGCGAATATAACTCCGCAATACGCAAATCTGGTCTTCTGGGCGAAAAGAACCAGACAACAATCCGTAACTATGTAACTGTTGCAGCCACTGACAGTCTAAAATATCAGTTTTACGTCCAGGTAAGGTTTTGACGTGATGGGCGTTGACAAGTTTAACCTCAAAGCCTCTTGTCTCCAAGATTTGAAACAAAGCAATCCAATACACCCCGGTTGATTCCATTGCTACAGTTTCCACTTGACATTCAGCTAGCAGGGCAAACGCATCATGTCAATAAGGTAGGAAATTACTAGGTTTATTGACATTAATTGCAATAAACTGAGGCTTATTGAGAAGAAATTGAGTTGAACTCATTTGCAACAATCTCCACTTTATTGAGAAGAACTAGTGTAGACATAGGGTCGGGTGAAGTTGAAAATACGACGAATATTCTCTGATGAATTTAGATGCGTTTGCCCTGATTCAGCTAGCCAATCTGCAATGGCGTATAAGTCTGCTGTGTAACAGCCAAAACGTCTTACACACTCAGATGCTCGCTGTTTTGGAACACTCACCCAGTGAAATTCTGAACCGATGTCAATACCTGCTGCATTTGGGTTGATTGGTTTTAACTCAGAAGTTTCATTCGTACTTGGTTGACGGAAACGGGATTTAGACTTTGGTGTTTTCATCATCAAAGGCTCCCTCAGCAATGTAGAGTCATACTAGCAATTGGAAGTGCGCCCTGACCTGGGTTGACGGATAAATACAGTCTCCTAAACGGGATAATGGCACAACCATTTCACCAATGTCATAACCGTCTCAACCCAGAACCAAGCTTCTGTACGGGCGACGAAGCACCATTGGGGGATCGGTCTTAACTGTCAGGACACAATAAAAGTGTAATGTAATTTTTTTCGGTGCATCTTATTTTGTTTCTTCCATCCATAACGGAAGCGATCGCGTCCGTAAACAGCTTCTGTCAAACTGGGGTGAAACCTTAATTCAACGCAAGGCTGAAACAACGTAAATTCATCGAATTTTCCTAGAGTGACAGAAGAGGGACTTATACCAATTCACTTTGATTTTCTAAACAGAATTAACTTGCTTTTTTAACTCTCGTAAACACTTACTACAAATAGCAAAAAATGCTTCTCTCCCTTTTATTCGCTAGATCGGCATCATTGTACCACTATTCATTCGTATCGTTATTTCGGATCGTTGCAGGTTCCCTTTTAGCAGGCGTATCCTTGGCTATGGCACATATTAGTTTCCTTGCCTTACTACAATTTATTAACGGCTATAGAGTACGATTATATGGCATTTATAGTTTGAGAATATACGCACCTGCGGTAATATATCCAGCTACGGGTGTCGTCCTATCGGTTACGGCAGGCTTGTTAATCGGCTTTACAAATCCCGTTATCTCACTTTCATACGTTTTAAACGGTGGCTTGCTAATTGTTATGTATGCTTTTGTGCTGATTTCAGTCCTAGCAGGACACATCTAGCCTATTTTGCCCTCCTCAGTGGAACGAAAGTAAAAAGTTGCGGGGCGCTCAAATTCCTATCCCCGCCGCAAGCGGACGGGGCATTACGGAATTTGCCCTTCGGGACGCACTCCCGCTGTGTTCATGAACGTGACAAGCCACGGGGAATCTACCCTTGATGAGATTGAAATGAGTCTCAGCGACGGATGCTGGACTCAACAGCAAGTCAAGTTCATGCAGTCTCTTTACGAGTGACGATCGTGCAAGCTACGTATTGTTCGTTAAAAATTGGATACGATAAACTCGAAATCGATCATCCTCTAATTGCTGAAGGTAAAAAATACTTAAGTCTTGCTTTAAATCTAGCGCAAGCATACCACACGCTGAAAAATAGTATTTTTTGGAAAACAGCACGTCCGAGTGTGAAAAGACGAGTCAAGCAGCAATTAAATATTCTGGCTTTCGATTGTTGTACTAATTTTCTGGCTGGCTGTGACTGGATCAACGCTTATGTAGAAAAAATGAACGGTATTGCTTCTCCTCCAGTTTGGTGGAACGATGTAATTGTTGACTTCACTCTTGCATATGATGCTCTGATCCGAGAACATGAAAGCGAAGTTACAAGCAAACAACTATTACTTTGGGAGCAAGAATAGAGTTCTTGCAAAAGTTAGTGTTTTGTAGAATTTAACATAGATGAGTTCGAGGAGTACTGACGGTGCGTTTGCCGCTCATTTTCTCTAGAATCAAGCACGAACGATACCATCTGTTTTTGAGCAGATTCATCAATTTCAAACAGGGAAACAAACAAAAATATGGACTTCAAACAAACTACTATCAAACAGCCCCAAACTCACCAACTCAATCTCAAATTCGAGATTTCTGGCTTAGCCGATTGTCATGAGTGCGAGCAACTCGTCGAATCTTATGCTGACGTATTGCGCTCACAAATCCAATTAGGAAATCCTCAACTCCAGATTTCTTATTCGATTGGGGTTTCCGATTGTCCGCCATCGAAATCTCACTCTACCGTGCAATTACCACAATTTTGAGTGTTGCAGCAAAGAGCGTACTTTGTTGCGCCCTCAGAATCGACCGCAACGCAGGAGTTGCGATCGCGTCACAATAACTGAAAATTAGAAAAAATTCATGAAACAAAAAATTTGGTTGCTTAAATTCGTTGTAGGTAACTCTGAAGTATTCGGTCGCGTCCGTACATCTCCTAGTGGTTTAATGACGCGATCGCAAGCACTCTTAGAGTTTGAGAAGATTGATACTAATGCTAGCAGAACGAGCGCGAGTTTGAGTCAAGCAAACATATATAGGTCAGCGAATTGCGAAGAGCTTAGCTGAAAAGAAATGGAGAGAATTGCGAAAACTAAAGGAGTTTAACTCGCAACTGGACAAATTTGAACTAAGGTAATTCAGTCAGTACCTTCTACTACAAAAATAGTCACAATCCCACATGGCTAAAATTAAGTTTCATCGCCAAGATGCTTTAGATAAAGTCGTTATTGAAGCATTTTGGTACTCCGATCTTGGCAATCAAAAAAGCTTCTCTTTAGAAGTTTCACTTGACGGAATTAATATTCCTACAACGGGTACGCTGAATAGCAATGGTGTTGCAGCATTTCATCAAGCTTGGGACTTCGCCCAACAAATTTATGCCGGAAAGCTGGAAATCATCGAATAGAGTATTAAGCGTCTGTACTATAAATATATGAACGAGTACGACATTTTAAGATTTGAGATTTCACATCGATATCATGCTGAGCTAGAACTGAAAGTTTATTCACTGCACGCTCGGCATATTGCCGCACTTTCTCAAGGCGATTGGGAGATAGCTTGTGAGTTGGAACGCACTCGCGATCGAGTTCATCAAAAACTCCTAGAGCAACGCAACAGAAGCGTGTCGATTGTGGACTGGCTCGAACTTGATTCTTACTTGAGAAAGTCAAAGAAAACCTATCCCGACTGCTACGAAGATATCGGCGTGAAAGTAGAAACCGATTCGGAATTTTAATTAGGTCTGAGAATCATTTTCAATGTTAGATAGTTGACAACTCGGAGTTAGTAGCATGAGTAGTATGAACTCTGAAAAGCTTCCTTATACGGAATATGAATCTACAACGAATTAAGCACTCTCAACCAGTTTTTTACAACAGTTGCTGTTGTAATACAAGCCCAATTCGGGCTAATGCCTGCATAAATCTATCTCCACTTTTCACTGAATATAAATCTGCAAAAAGCCGCCTTTAGCAAGATTTATTGATGTTCAAAATCCGACAAGATTATTTTCACAATTGGAGGGTTATTGACTTATGACTGATGTATATGGCACAGCTTCAAACGAGACTTTAACTGGGACGAGCGATCGCGACAACTTATACGGGTTGTCGGGTGACGATTTGCTGTTTGGCTTGGGAGAGGACGACAAGCTCTACGGCGGCGACGGCGCTGACGAACTGCGCGGCGGCGAGGGCAATGACTTCCTGGCAGGTAATGGTAGCAAGATTAGTGCCAACGATCGCGATCGCCTCTTCGGTGATGCTGGCAACGACACTTTAGTTGGCGAGGGAGGCAGTGACTTTTTGAGCGGTGGAGAGGGAAATGACACTCTCGATGGCGCTGGTGGCAGAACAGGCGATCTATTCGGTAACGTCAGTCGCGGCAGTGGTGAAACCGACATTCTCTATGGTGGAGCAGGAGCAGATACGTTTATCCTAGCTGGCGGGTCGGGGCGCGAGGGAATTGGTCCCTACTACAGCGAACGGGGCGAACGGGACTTGGCGATCGTGTTGGGGTTCAACCCAAATGAAGACGCGCTCGTGCTGAGTCGCACTACCTCAACACCTGCAACTGAGTTGGTCGAGGTGGAATATACTTTAGGCGCTCTACCGGAAGGCTTGCCACCAGGAACGGGGATCTACGCTAACACCCCAGGTTCCCTGCCAGATCAAATCGCTGCACTTGCTGGTATCGATCCTGCAACTTTAGATTTGAGTGCCGATTACTTCCAATTTATTTAATCGGGTAGGCGATCGCTCTTCCAATCCCCTTACCTTACTCCCCGTCCGTCTGCTTGCGATCGCGGACGGGTTTTGTGCCCCTTAAAAGCAGTAAGAGCCAATCTATTAGTTATTAGGAGAAAAATCTATGGCAGCCACGACAAAATCCCAAGTCATCATGGAAGCAGCAAAAGTTCTCAACGGGCGGGTTTCTTCCCGGAAAGACCCAAACTTAAACCTGGCGATACTTGAAGGTAGACTACGCTACTTGTGCCAGGACTTGGCAGAAGATCGAGTTAAGGAAACTTTTGTTCGAGTCAGACAGATAATTGTGTTACTATTCGTCAAAAAACAAGCTATCAGAGAGATTTCACTCGCCGATCTAATCCGAACAAGCGGTGCAGCTAGCATACTAGAAAAACCTCATCAAGTGCGCGCGATCGATCCTCGAGAATCGTATCAAAAATTGTGCGATGCCAGCGGCTACTCGCGAAGCAACTATCACACTTTGGTAGGTGCATTTAACTATAAATAAATGTCAAATTGCCTCAAATAATTCAAATTCAATTTCCACTCGAATCGACTGCGCTCTGCCCAAACCTGAAAACATCGATCGATATAACTTCTAGCCTGCTCCAACGACCAATTATTGACTTGAGTAAGATGAGCGATCGCAATCTCGCCTCTCCCCTGCGTGTTGGCAAATCCCATGTGTTTGCACTCGTGACAAGCGGGACACAGAGCCGTCAGTCCGACTAGCGTTTGAGTGCAGCTTTTGTCGTCGTAATCCCAAATTTCGTGACACTCGACTGGGTGCTTGTTACCGCGTCCACCGCAGACTTCACAGCGGTAGCTAGCCCGTTGAAAAATTTGCTTTCCGATTTTTCTCCAATTGTCTTTAGAGACGTGAGAACGAACGTTGGAATACCAGCAAGTTTGCGGCACTAACTCAATCGTCAGTTTTGGCTCGCTATCGTCTGTTATTGCAGGCGCAGGCAACCAGTCCACGAACGGAGCTAGAGCGATCCCTTTTGGAACATACCATTTTTTTGCTACTGCATCCCATCTAGCTCCTAGCCGTTTCACAACATCTTTTTGGGAGTAACGAACGTCTAAATACATGTTTGGCATCTTGGTACAGGACAAAAGCTTGCAAAGGTGGATGAGGAAAGGGTTTCATGAAAATAGCTTTTGAATTGTATGAAACCCTATGCATCAGGTTACTCTAATCCGAAAAACATTACAGCCCCACTTAAACTGGCACGGTGCACGAGTGACATTTCTAGCGCTATTCCTGATTGCCCTGTTTCGAGCCAAAACGGTGAATTTTACTGAACTAGCAACTGCATTTATGGGTAAAGCCAAGACCGAATCAAACTACAAACGCTTGCAACGGTTCTTCCGCCACTTTGAGTTGAACTATTACGACTTGGCAAAACTCGTGGTCGGACTAATGGAGATTCCTCAACCTTGGGTTTTATCGATAGATCGCACTACTTGGGAGTTTGGTAATTGTACCATCAACATTCTGATGCTAGGAGTCGTCCACAACAGGGTAGCGTTTCCCCTACTGTGGTGGATGCTTGATAAACGGGGCAATTCCAATACTGGTGAACGAATTGACTTATTGGAAGAGTTTTTTGAGCCAGGGCAAACGCATCTAAATTCATCAGAGAATATTCGTCGTATTTTCAACTTCACCCGACCCTATGTCTACACTAGCTCTTCTCAATAAACTAGAGATTATTGCAAATGAGTTCAGCCCAATTTCTTCTCAATAAGTCTCAGTTTATTGCAACTAATGTCAATAAACTCGGTAATTTCCTACCTTATTGACATGATGCGTTTGCCCTGCAGAAGTGGAGTTTCTACCTTGCTGAGGGTTGACATACAAAATGCGTTGTTGTGCGAGTTTTGCTGGTTGTGCGATCGTTTCTCCCGATCCTGCCTGTAGGGTAGCTAAAGCAGTTAAGGGTACGGCGCTAGAAAAAACTAATGTGCCGCTCAATATATAAGCAGATATCAATACTTGACGAGTGTTCTGAAATTTCATGTCTTCACCGAAGCTTTTCGGTTCTTTAGTATCTACTTTGCTAGTTGGCTGCATCAAAATCTAAAAACCTTTACTGGTAAAGGATTTAGCTAGAATTCTCTCTTGATTTAGTAATGAAACGGCTAAGATCTTTACCAGAAAGGATATGAAGGCTATCAAAAAAAGAATTAGATTGCTAAGTACGAAGAACCACTTTTAACCGCTTACAAAAGTTTTTGTAATACAACCCGGCTCAATGCCTATCTAGTTTGCAGACATGCCCTAGCCTTGAACTGAAGTATCAATGCTCCTCAAGAGAACAGTTCGGTTTCCATATCCCCGCTTTTTTGCTTGAAGTAGCTATTCAGTTACTTGCTACAATCCGCACATTCCTAGCTCCTGGAGAGGCAGTATGCCTAATTGTCCATCCTCCGTTTCCATTATCTTCAAGTTCAAACTCATCGGGGGTATAATTCTTCTTTGGGTTAACGCTGGTAGCCGTTAAAGTATATTGTCCTTCTTCGTTACCTGGACTAACCGCCATTCTTTCCTTCACAGTTCTAATTACTCTATCGTTTTTCTTCACCTGGACAGTCATAATACCTTCATCATTTTCTAGATTAAGCGAGCCTCTGTAATAGGTCCAAATACCCCTATTATCTCGTGTTCTCCATGTTATTATCCAATTTCCATCAAGTTCACCCTCGGCAGATTGCACATCCAACTCCGTCTCCCCACGGTTTTGCTTTTCATATGTAGCAGAAGTATCTATAGAAGAGGCGTTAGCTTCCCCTACAACTGAGCTTGGTAAGGTAAATAAAGACAATAGGATAGGTACAGCCAAAGCGGAAGTGAAAACTTTATTTAGATTGAGAAATTTCATTGCTTGCTCTCCAAAAGTCTATAGCTATATAGTTGAATATCTTAGAGATTTTGGGCGACTCCAACTAGAGGCAAACGCGCAATTATATTTGCGCGTTTACGCAAGACAACCGAGTGCAATCTAAGCTACATTGAAAGGACTAGCTATTTCTCAGCACTTGGAGCGAAATGTACTCGGCCAGGCTTTCCCGTTCCCTCTAGATCTACATAGATTTAGTGGTGGACTGAAGACGCTAAGTGCGTGTAGCAAAGCTTTGTAGAGATTTCCGTCAGAATTGCTCGCACGCAGCCAAGTTATTCCTATATAATCCCCAAGCGGGGAGAGCAATACCTGCTCTGCTATTGAGGAAAATTCCACTTATGGGCATCTTTTCCTGTGGTACGCTTTGTCAAGCACTTTTATTACTAAGCCTGCTAAATTTTCCCGCCAATGCTAGCCAAATTTGGGAAGGTACGGGACGAGTTATTAGTGGAGTTGGGAAGGGAGGTTCGGTCGAGCTGCGGTTAGAAATTGACGGGGAGGTCGTAACGTCTCTGTCTGGTCCTCCACTACATGGGATAATACAAACAACTCCTGACCTAAATGGAACAATCCAAACACAGACAGGGACTTGGTATATAGAGCAATGTGGTGAAGAGCTGTGTGTTAATTTGCAGCAGCATCACCCCAAGCAAACAATCTTCTACCGCCTTGTACCCAAGAACCTATGAGCAGAAGATTGAATCTCCTCAACATTTGGCTCATAGCAGGGGTTGGCTTGAGTGTTGTTTGGAGTTTAGTTTTGAGTATTCTCTTGAGCCAGCTACCGCTGGTTGGCAAACTAGAGCTAAGAATTCAAGACACTTTGCTCCGGCTCTACAAACCTAGCGTTCTACCGAAAGAAATTTTGTTAGTGACAATCGATCGCCCGATTGCTAGACCAGAACACAACTTCTACGCCGAGCTAGTTCAAGGACTGATTGATAAAGGCGCAAAAGTTGTCGTCTTAAATTTACCCAATTCGATCAGGCGACCCTTAGATAGTCGGTTAGAAAATTCTCTCAAAGAACTGATTCCGCAAAATTTTCAGACCAAATCGTCTTAGTAACGTATATCAAAAGGCGCTCTCATCCACTTCCTGCGGTATTATCTGTGTACCATCATCTGCTGCCGTTCGATCGCCAGAGCATCAAACCGCTAATTGCTCCAGAGCAGGTGCATGGTTTTTTTGAATCCGAGGTTGATGTTAAAGATTTAACTAGTCCAGCTCGCCAAGCTCACTTGGCAGGGGATTTCCACTATGTAGAAGACTTTCACCGGACGCACCAAGTCAAATCGGTGGCGGCGATCGCTTTAGAAAAATTCTCTTCACCTTTAGCAAACCCAGCAATCGTTCAAATTATTCAGAACGAGAACACACCTCCCACTCAAATTGCTGTGAATATCAACTTCTGGGGTCCGGCGGGAACATTCCCCGCCTCAAGATCTCATCTATCTGCGCTGCGGCTGCGCCATTGAAGCGATGTAGCGTGTCTCCTACTCACCAAGTCAGCCAGCAAGTTCGCCATAAATTAGTCTTGCTCGATCTACCCAAGGAATATTTAACTTCATTGGGAGTGCTGTCTCCGTTTGGCGATCGCATGTCGGTTGGAGAAGTGCAAGCTAATCTCATCGCTAGCTTAATGACAAATTCATATCTCAAAACGACTCCTAAATGGTTTAATCACACGGTGAACGCGCTGGGAGCCATTTGTCTTGGTCTACTCGTCACTGCTGGGATTGTCGAACGCCCAGCTAAATCTATTCGACTCAAAATTTGGCTGAGTGGAGGAATTTTAGGAGGTTATACTGGTTTAAGTCTTTTAGCCGCTTGGCAGGGTTCGATTGTGCCGCTAGCAACACCAATCGTAATTTGGCTGGGTTCGGGCGCTTTAGTCGCTGTCTGCTTACAATTGGCGTGGAAACAGCATCAGCTGCACCAGCAACGACAAGCACTGGCAGAAAGACAGGCAGTCCTCTTGCAAGCGCGCAAACTACTCCATCGAGTGGTGACGGACATCCATGACGGTCCGCTCCAAGAACTGAAGCTGGTGATGGATGGCATAGAACTGCTAGCGATCGACCATCCAACTGTAAATCCCAATCCCTTGTTAGACAAGTTAGAGGCAGTTGGACGCGAGCTGCGCGCTCAACTGGGGAATACTCACGATGGCAGAAAAATTGGCGGTGACACCCGAACTAGAAGCAGGTCTAGTGCGGGGGATGCGCCAGCATTTGCAACAGTTGGTCAAGAGTGGAGAATTGACCTTACGGATTCAGGATAACTTGCACCCCTTTTAGAACCTGAATCGGATAGTCGCTGGATCGATGCGCGTGAAGATATTTTTCGTTTCTTCAAAGAGGCGATCGCTAATGTCATTTGTCATGCCCAACCCCAAATGGTTCTGCCACCGAAATCTCCATTAGCTTGACTCAGAAAAGAAGCCAATGTATGCTCCTGGTGGAAAATAATGCAATTCCACCCCCTCCTGTGACCTTAGAAAGTCCCAACAGAAGAAAGTCTTGTGGTGGGTACGGTACGAACTGATGGCGACGATTGCGGCAGAACTACCGGACGGCTACTGGGAGTGCATTCCCCGCGCCGATGGCGGGATGCAGGTGAGATTAGTTTGGACTTTACATGCTACTCCACGAAACAAAACCAAAGATGAGTAATCTCCTGTGTCTAGCAAACAATTAACTTGCGATCGATCGCCGCCATACAAACAGCGACGCGGGAGTTGATATTTTGTCCGTCGAGCGGCTCAATATCCAATTTTGCCTTGAGGCGCTGCACGTAATTCTGAGCTGTTTTGTGAGAGACGTGCATTTGTTGGGCGATCGCCCGATCTGATAGCGCTTGATTGCATAAAAGCTCGAGAATTTCCAACTCCTGTGGGGTGAGTTGCATATCCTTGATCAAATCGCGATGAATTTTCAGTTGTCCTGCTAGAGCGCTACGAGCGCCTTCCAAGAAAGCATTTCGTCTTTCCATCTTGTTAACCGCGACAAAACCACCTTGATGTTTACTAATCTGCGATATCAGTTGTCTGAGGCAGTTTGGTTCGCTGCTATAAACGAGGATGTTGAGTCTCGGGTAGCGCTGGAAAATCTGTTTCAACATTGCTAAACCTGGCTTGGCTGATTGTCCGCCTCCCACCGTACCAAACTGCAAATCGACGACTAAAAGATTGGGGATGTCTAGCTCGATCTGCTCGATTCCCTCCGCGGGTGTATTGACACCAACACAGGTACACTGAGGTGCTAGTATTCGTAAAACTCACAGTTGTTCTGATTGACTTCAGGATGATCTTCAATCACCAGAAAAAGGGTGGCTTGCAATTCATGGATCGAAAGTATTTTTAAGTTAATAACTTGGGTTTGCTCAAAGGTAAAGTTGGCTCGGCTCGATTGCAAGGTAAACTCTAGTACGAGACAGTGCTTAACTGAGTTTTTGATTCCGACTTAATTGATGGAAAGCTGCACTTATCCGCTAAAAATTTCTTTGCCAGTTGTTGAAAAGCTGAACTGGAAGAAAGTTGTATTTTTAGATTTGAGGTAGTTCAGCCAGGAAATCAAACTGAAAAACGGCTTTTGAATCAGCCAAATCGAGGCTGTTTCGGAACAATCTTAATTCTTGAGAAATTGAAAATACCGCGCCCCTGTAGAGGGCAATTTCCCGTCAACAGCAGTCAGAATAATTTCTCCTAATTCAAAGTAGAAATTTTCTTGAAGTCCTCAGGATTTGACTAACCTGAATTAGGAGTTGATGACTGCTTTTTTTAGCGAGTGCGATCGGCTTTCAGGTTCTCGTAAGTTGTGCCGTCTTCTAATCAGCCAGCGGTAGCAAGCAAAAGGTAGTACTGCCATTGGTTTTAGAACTCCTATTGGTGAGTTTCTCTTTGGCAGATCCTGCATAACTAAATTTTTATTTTAAAATAACGATACTTGGTTGTTTGCTAACTTTTTAGCATACCCCTCTAGGGGATTTTTACCAAGTAAATTGTCTGTTTTGTTACAAAGAGTAATTATTGAGCTTGATGGATATGTAAAATCAGCAATCCTTAAAAAGTCTAGCTGATAAAACCCGAGCTAAACCCTTTACATGCCAAATGGAAGACTCGATTGCCAAGACTTTTCGGCAACTATTATTTATTAAAAATAAAATCTTAAATTGATTTAGCCATGCGAAATAAATTCATCAATGCCTTAGCTCTCTCAGACTAGGTTAACTAATTTGAGATGACCTGAATATTCTGAAATATAGCCAGGAACTCAATCCGCTTCCTTTGGCTTAACTTTATACTATCTTTTTTTTCAATCTCAAATAAATTCACGTTTAGCAATAATGTACCAAATACTTATTTAAATTCATTGGTATTGCTCGATTAGTAGTATTGTCAATCTACGGGAGATATGCGCGTACAGATAAATTTCGTATCTGAAATTTTCGGGAGCGTTATTATTGAATCTAGTTTAAAACGTTCGTCTGCCGTCAAGGAAAAGTGGCAACGTACCACTTTAGAACACCTTTTTCTACTACCTTTCGGCTGATTAAACTGATGTGTCTCTGCACGCACTTTTCCCCTCATGTATAAATCTTAATAATCACTGAGTTTAGAAAAGAGTACATTAGATTTTAAAGCCCTTTTCCAAGGAGCTTAATAGAGAACATCATGAATAAGCTGTTTCTTGCTCGTTCGCTTCTCGTAGTACTTGGCTCCTCGCACGTAAGCTAGACTCTCAGTCTTCAACTCAGCTACAACTCTGTTCTCTATAGAGCTGCTCTATGAGTTGTAGAGATGGCTTCGTGGAGTCAAAAATGTATGTTTTGAGAAAACCTTTAACATTATCTCAGTTTTTACAGAATCTCTTAAACGAGCGCGGCACCGCTGGATGATGCCATTGGGTCAATGGTGGCAGAAAACGGTCGTCTAGCAACAATCACACGAGTCCTGTGGCTGAGAATATCAAAACTTATGTCAGGCGATCGTCATAGCTTAAAGCGCTGGGATCGCCAACTCCTATGCATTAATTAGGAACTTTAAGATATGAAACTACCAAAACCGATCGCCACTCTTTTTTTTGTTGCAGAATTACTACTCGTGGGAATTCTCCCCGCTGCCGCTAGTTATGGTCGCTGGGATGCCACCTACAACGGCTATGGCGATACTAACTACACTGCCGTTCCTGCCGACTATGATGGCGATAAGAAAGCTGACCTCAGTGTTTGGAGTAACAATGGAGCTTGGTATATCGACTACTCTGGCAACGGTTATGGTAGTTGGGATGCTTCATATAACGGATATGGCGACACGAATTACACTGCCGTTCCTCACGACTATGATGGCGATGCCAAAGCCGATCTAAGCGTTAGAGGTAACAGCGGAGCTTGGTATATCGACTACTCTGGCAACGGTTATGGTAGTTGGGATGCTTCATATAACGGGTATGGCGACACTAACTACACTGCCGTTCCTCACGACTATGATGGCGATAAGAAAGCTGACCTGAGTGTTTGGGGTAAGAATGGAGTTTGGTATATCGACTACTCTGGCAATGGCTATGGTAGTTGGGATGCTTCATACAACGGCTATGGCGATACGAATTACACTGCCGTTCCTCACGACTATGATGGTGATGCTAAAGCCGATCTAAGCATTAGAGGTACCAACGGAGCTTGGTATATCGACTACTCTGGCAACGGTTATGGTCGCTGGGATGCTTCATATAACGGGTATGGCGATCCGAACTACGCTCCCGTTCCTCACGACTATGATGGTGATGCTAAAGCCGATTTAAGCATTAGAGGTACCAACGGAGCTTGGTATATTGACTACTTTGCACTTTAACCGACTGCACAGATAGTAGAACTTAGATTCCGCTTTGTTTCTGACTAATGCGGCATGAGGGAACGCTTTTTGCTAGTGGGTTAGTCACGGCTTTCTCTTAACAGCTTGAGTTCGAGCTTGAGAAGTCCAAGCTGTCTCAAATGGATCTTGTCCGGCGCTATTGAAAGTCTTGGTTCAATCTCTAGTTAAGTCTGCATCTGAAGTTGAGCGCACCTGAAAACTAGCAGCAATGCAGGCAGCCGCTACCGAAAAGGAGATCGCACCCCCAACTGCTCCCGCGACAGGTGCGATTGGATTCGCTGCTGGGAATACTAGCCCAAATAGGCTGACAGCCGCAGCTACTCCGCCAAAATACATCCCCGTTCCCCATCCTGCTTGCTGATGTGGTACTAGCATTAAAGCAAAAGGAATTGCACTGTTCGATACCACACTTAACCCAGCAATCACACCAACTACAGCTGCTCCTAAAGTCAACCAGGTAGGAATAAATACAATCGCCTGTAATAGTCCGACTGTGACTCCAATGCCAATTAGCATCGCTTTGCGGTTGCCTACCTCGACTGCCCATTCTCCCGCTGGTAGAGCGGCAAAAGCTAGAGCTATTGCAATTCCTACCATTAACCAATCCACATTTGCCATATCCAACTGAGTTGTGAGCATCTCTGGCAGCATCCCCATGAACGATCTCGTTCCCCAAGTCAAACTAACACCAGTACTAAAAATCAACCCCAGTGCAGAAATTGAGAGCGGTTGTGCTACCGTCCGCTCTACCGTTGCTTCTGGTGTCTCAAGGTGGGAATTCAACCAGCGCAAAACAGCTGCCGTTGCCAACAACACCAACGAACCGATGCTAAAAGTCAAAACTGCCCCCAAACTGAGAATGAATTGGCTGGCGACTGGTTTGAAAGCCCCGATGACTCCCGCTACTAAAGTGAGTAGACTAGCTGCTAACGGTAACTGGGTAGGTTTAGCGTAGCGGGCGAGTAAAGAGATAGCTGGGCTGCGAAATACTGTCATTGCTAACGCCCAAGACACTAACACTACCAGCAACACCGTTCGCGTCACGTCAGCTTGTTGACCAAAAACGACCACGGCAGGGATGGCAATGAACAATGCTGAGGACAGCACTACCCCTACAGCAATCAATGGAAACCGAGTACCTAGCCAGCGCTGAGTGCGATCTGATAATCCACCCATCAGCGGTTCCATGACGATCGCCAGAGCATTTTCTACAATCAGCAACCCAACTGCCAGTTGTTTGGAATAGCCAAATTGAACTAACAGTTGCGGCAGATACAGGTTATAGACGATCCAAGTTAAAGTAATTGCGCCTTGCAGGGCTGCCAAGCCCCAGACCTGAAGCCAGAGAATTGCTGGCTGAGTTAACTTCCTCGGCTGCCTTGACATTTTCTTCTTTTGCTCTGTAGCTCTATATATCTTCGTTACTTCGCATCTGTAGTTGCACGAGCGGCTCTCTAGTTGCAAATACTCAAAACTCTTACTCAACTATAAAGGAATATCAAATCTTTAAGGTTGAATTTGTTGGCTGACAAGCAATACTTGTAGCAACTCTTCTGAAAGAAGACAAGTTATCAATAAATACTTGATATAAATTGGTATATCATTAGTCAGATATAAGCAGTTGAAAAAATCAATGACTGATCTGGAAACTCCTACAAGATTCAACCAGATTTCAGCTAGCTCAAACTAAATATACTTTTACTAGAAAAAAGTATGATTTGTAGAGCTTATTCATCCACTTGAGCATCTGTATACCAATCTTTTACTAGCTTTTGCTAATCAGCTCTATTTCATTCCTAGCGTTCGTGACCTTTTGTAACGGAGGCTACTTTTGACTGGGCAAATATCCTAGAGGGGGGTATTCTAAAAAAGTAGACAACAAATAATTATTGATGGAGTAAAAAAAGAAATGACTTACTTTAGTAGTTTGTAAGTCAGAACTCGCGAGCGAGGTGTAGTTTTAAAAGATTAGTTATAAAACTTGTTTAGAGCGGCTGATAATTCCTTGTACGACCCTAGACTAATATGGAGCTGAAAGATCCTTTCGGTTTTTAAAATAATCGTTGGCAATCAATATTACATTGGTTTGATAAATCTTATAAACAACCGAACTAGAATTTCTACTGTCTTAACTCTAATTGACGTTAAGTAAGTAGAAATCAACAACTTTATCCAAACTAGCTTTGGTTATCTGAATCTACTCGAGCTTGCCAAGCAAAATCTTACAGAAGTATTGAACTGAACGAAAATGCTTTGGGATTGCTATTGTTGAGCTAGCCTCAACAGTAGCGAGCGATCTTCCTGCGGGAACAATAACCATTGTATGTTCCGAGCGCCTTTTCAATCACTAAAAAAGTATTCTCTGGTGGTTTTTTGGTAGGAAACAGCTTCTTCCAAATTTCTCCTAATCGCCGCTATCCAGACATAAGTACAACACTATGTTGTTAGGCTCTTTGCTCTGTCAAATTCTCATAAGCTAAGGAGACATCATGGCACATACGCCAAAGTTTCGCCAATTCATGCGAACCTTACAGAAGGCGCAGCGGGAAAACCTCATGGCTGAAGGGAAATCTCCGCCGCTGACCAAACGGCAGGTTGGATGGACGCGCCGGCGCTGGCTCAAACTAGCAGCCCTTGCTACAGGGACAGCACTGACTACTAATGTGTTGCCTGATTTAGAAGCGGCTTGGAGTCGAGAGAGAAGGAACCCCAAAATTGCGATCGTTGGCGCTGGCATTGCCGGATTAAATGCAGCATATCAGCTCAAAAAGGCTGGCTTGACGGCTTCTGTTTATGAAGCTAGGCAGCGATTAGGAGGGCGCATACACTCAGTTACTGATGCTGTAGGCGAAGGTTTGGTGCTCGATTTAGGCGGTCATTTCATTAATACAAATCATGCAGATATGTTGGAGCTGGCAAGTGAATTCGGTCTGAAACTATTTAATCGGAATGAGGATGCTGCCAGATTTCCCTTTCCTAAAGAAGCTTACTATTTCGATGGAAAAATCCGCTCTGAAGCGGAAGTTGCGGATAAACTGCGTCCGCTCGCACGGCAAATCTCTGATGATGCCGACTTATTAGATAAAGACTACAAGAAGTTTGCACCGATGTTCGATCGGATATCCGTTACCAGTTATCTAGACAAACACGCCGACAAGATTCCAGAGCCTTTTATCCGCGCACTGATCGAAGATACGATCCGCACGGAGTTTGGTACCGAACCTAAAGAGGCTCCAGTACTGCTACTGCTATTTCTTCTGCCTGCGGTAGATGGAGACAAAGTAGAGGTATTGGGTGATTCTGATGAAACTTTTGTGGTCGAGGGTGGTAGTGGCAGAATTATCGATAGTCTGGCACAGGCTCTACCAGGACAGATTCTTTCTGGTATGCGCCTAACCCAGATTCAGTCTCGTGGTAGTGGCTTTCGTCTGACCTTTTTTGGCAATTACATTGTCGATGCCGATTACGTCATTGTCGCGATTCCTTTCACCGTACTGCGAGAGGTGAAAATCCAAGTTGAGTTGCCAAAGAGGTTAAGGCGTTTCATTCACGAAGCGATTCTCAGCTCGAATGAAAAGCTAGAGGCTGGATTTGACCAGAGAGTTTGGCGGCGGGAAAATGGATTTGTTCAGGAGGTCTGGACCGATCTGGAATTCTCTGAAGTTTGGGATGCAACCCAGCGGCAAGCAGACAGGAAGGATGGAGTGCTGACTTTCTTCCTTGGAGGTCATCAAGCCATAGCGGTTCAATCTGGCAGCGCTCAGTCACAAGGCAAGAAGTTTGTAGATCTGTTTGAGAATATCATCCCAGGAGCCAAGGGAGCGGCGAACGGAAGCTTTTTGCGAACTCAATGGACTCAAGATCCTTTCACCAAAGGTGCTTATAGTAGCTTTAAGCTCGGACAGCTGACTGAGTTTGCCGACTTTTTCTACATTGAATCGGACGATTCCGAAGAACGCCAAGATGTCAATGTCGGGAATTTGATCTTTGCCGGAGAACATGTAAGCGACGAATTCAGTGGATACATGAATGGCGGTGCTCAAACTGGTCGACTCGCGGCTGCAACCGTGCTCGAAAGAATCCAAGCACAACAAAGGATTTTGCCACGAAAACTAGTGAAAAACAAAGGAACGGCTTGATTAGACTCAATTAAGCAACAACACCGAAAATTTGAGGAGAAAAAGCGGTACCTATTTGTCCTCAACTACTTTTTCTAATAACCCAACCATTCAGCTAATATTCCTCTTCCAAGATTTGCTGCAATTGATCTAGAAGTAATAACAATCGCCTTTGCTGCTTAGGAGTGCAGACATCTCGACGATTGCTAGCCAGCGACTCTCGGATCTGCCGAGAGATAGTTTCGATCTGAGTTAATATAGCAATCTGGATCTCAAGTACGTTTTGCAGCGGCAGCTCCTCAACGTCTTGTCGATTGGAGTGGGGTGAAGTACTAATGAGTCTAAGGCTGACTCACTCGCCAGTTGCTTGTTTTAGCTGCTCTGGATGAGTTAGCGGCACGATTTGAACTTTCTGTGACTCTGTCTCTAATTCTAGTCGCTCACAAGAGCTGTTCTCGCTGGTAGGACTCGAATTGTGATGATTTAATATTGCACCAGCTTTAGAGCTGATTTCTAAAGGAAAGATAAAGCTGCTAATCGTCGAGTCATTAAGCGAATTAGAGAACCGTAAATCATGGCTTCGCTCGACTCGCTATGCAGTTCATAATCCTTGCTGAGGCGACGATATCGATTTAACCATCCGAATGTGCGTTCTACAATCCACCGCTTCGGCAAGACTTCAAAGGTTTTGGCAATGCGTTCAATCACTTCAACCCGTGCTCCACAAATTTGCTTGACAACTCGTGTGAAGTTTTCACCTCCATAACCTTGATCTACCCAAATTACTTCGGTTTGAGCTAATTGGTAGTGATATGGAAGTAGTGGTGAGGCTCAAATCCGGTCTAGCTCTGCATTGTAGCCATGAATGAAGTACCAAACAGCTCCAATGTGATTGTTCAGCTTTTTGGAGAACGATAGGCTTTCTCTCACCAGTCGAGAAACTCTTTGTCTGAAGGTATTATTCAATCGCTCAATGTGATTAGTTAGACCCGTTTCTTTACCAACAGCTTTATGACGTTTAGGGGGAATAACTGTTTTATAAGCCTGCCAAAAATCTGTATAGGAGAAGGCACATTGCTGATAAACCTCTGGTAAAGAAGCCCACAATTTACGGGCTGATTTTCTGGTTCTATCTCCGACAAAACAACCGAGAATTTTTCGAGAATTACGGTCAATTGCTAGCCAGATATAAATCTCGTTTTTCTTGTTATCAACAAATGACCATAGCTCGTCACATTCAATCACCAATTTGCCTAGTGATTTGACTGAAACCTTTACCTGGCGGGGAGTTTGATCTAGCCTTTGATTGACATAATCTTGTAACCAAGACCAACTTACTTGAGCCACCCTGGCAATTCCCCGCAATGATATTCTCTCCAGCAAGAGCCGATCGATCAGCTGCTTAGTTTCCTCTGAAACAGGCGAGTTAGTCGGATTAACAACAAATTGGTGACCACAGAGCTTACACTGATATTTGGGCTTGCCACTGTGAGTTGAACCATTTTTGATTACATGTTCAGAGCCACAGGTAGGACAGACTCGTTCCGAAGGTTCTTCACATATTTTTTGGGATGGTTCTATCGCCTCTAGTGTTAATTTAGGCAGTAGTAATACGAATGGATAAAGTAAGAATGCTAAAATTGTTGTCATCAAAAATACCGAATTGCGAGTGATTATATAAGAATCATTTGCATTAGCTAATATTATACAGGATACTGATGGGGTAAGGGTTCTACTTCACCACTACTTCCATATCACTACCGCATACATAGTAGAGAGAGGATTAATTTTAGACTCCTACGAAGTAGACCAGAAAACAAACGAAATCAAAGCGCTACCCCAATTCATTAAACAAATGGCTCAAAAGGGAGTTGTATTTGCCTTTGATGCCATCAATACTCAAAAAAAACTTGCCAGTTAATTGTTGAAAGCGGCAATGATTACCTTGGCGCACTTAAGGGGAATCAGTCAGGATTGTTGTCAGAGGTCAAAGCTAATTTCCAGAGCGAACAACAATATACACAGGAAAACAACGGACACGGGCGCGTGGAAAAGCGCATCGTTAGTATTTGTCACTGCAATTATGGGATTCGAGATTGGCCTGGACTAAAGACTTTAATTCAAGTTGAATCTCACAGAACAACTACAACAGAAAAGACAATTGAAACTCGATACTACGTTTCTAGTTTGACAGAGAATGCTAAAGAATTTTCTCAGCGTCTTCGGGGCTACTGGGACGTAGAAAATAAAGTCCATTACGTTAAGGATGTCACTCAAGGAGAAGATAAATCGAGAATTAGAACAATCCCGCTGGTTCAGATTTGGGCATTAGCTCGGAATTTTGCGCTGAATCTGTACCGTTCTAATCAGTTTCAAAATATGGCTCGAACTCAGCGACATTGTTCTTTTGGTTTAGAATTCCTCAAACAAATTTTCAGAATGAAATAGCCCTGAGAACTGACTGCTCAATTCGACCTGGATACGGCTGCCGTCTTAATAGTTGAATCCTTGTACATTGCGGCAACCCAAAACCAGGAAGCGGCTGTGGCTGATTATTTAGAACGAGAATTAAAGGCTCAAACCTTAACTCTAAAGGGACTCCAACAGCAATTTCGGCAGGATTGTCCTGAGAGTTTTCCACAATTGACCGTTACACAACATGACCTTTCCAGCTATGACCAACTCATTGAGTCCAAACCCCACGAACACAATCCCCAGTCCGATTTCCCCAATAACAGCCCCCATTCCTCACCAGCAGCTAATTCTTTACCTCAAGCAACTGCGACTGACTCACATGCTCGCTCACTGGGAATCATTGGAACACCAAGCTATGCAGGAGCAATGGTCTTATGCCAAATTCTTACTGGCATTATGCGAACAGGAAACACATCGCCGCAACGATCTCCGGTTACAACGAAGCCTGTCCGAGGCTCAACTCCCCAGCGCAAAAAGTTTTTCCAACTTTGATTTTACTCATTGTCCTAACTTCAATCCTGCTCCATTAATGCAGTTGGCTGAAGATACTACTTGGTTGGAGCGAGCTGGAAATTGTCTGATTTTTGGTCCATCTGGGGTGGGAAAAACTCATCTGGCTGCTGGCTTGACTCGTCGGATGGTGGAGTTGGGCAAGCGGGCTAAGTTCTTTGCGGCTAATGCTCTAGTCCAGGAGTTACAGCATACTAAATTACAACTGCAACTGCCAGCTTTGCTCAGGAAGCTCGACCGTTTTGACTTGCTAGTTCTTGACGATCTGGGCTATGTCAAGAAGTCTGAGGCAGAAACTTCGGTATTGTTTGAGTTGATTGCTCATCGCTATGAGCGCAAAAGTCTACTCATTACTGCCAATCAGCCTTTCAGTCAGTGGGATGCGATTTTTTCCGATTCGATGATGACGGTTGCTGCTGTAGACCGCTTGGTGCATCATGGCACGATCTTTGAGATTAAGTCTGATAGTTATCGTCGTCAAGCTGCAACCGAGCGCTTGAGCAATTCTTAATCATCCTAAGCGATCTATTTTTTGGTATTTCTATTCGCTTGCGATCTGAACTTGTCGTTTCGATCTGAACTTCCTTTTCGCGTCAACTACCCGACAATAATCTGTCGCGACACGCAAAACACTTGACATTTAACAACTCCTGGCTAAATTTAACTCCTTGATGTCTTTTGGGGATGCCAAGCGATTGTTATCAGGCATTGCGAGCAGTAAGGTAAAGTCCTTTGCCGCACAAGCAAAAGCATTGGATATTTCAGAGTTTCAAGATCTAAAACTCCCCAAACGCCGCGATTGTGCCTCAGCAAAGTGTGGGATAAACAGCAATATCTTCCCAAGTCCAAGGTTCTGAGGTTAGGTCTGCCCTTTGAGCAGCTGTAGTCCCTAAACGAGAATGCACCCAAATCCAGTTGAAGTAGCTGATAAGTAAGCGTAGGGTAACTTTGGTTTGCTGCCATAACTTGCTGAATTTGTTCTGTCTTCGATGCCAGCGCCCAGTTTGTTGACGTACAATGCCATTGGTTCGCTCTAACCGTTGCGTCAGTGCTTTACTAATGTAATGCTCGACCTCATCATCAAATACTCGTTCGTAGCCACCCCAGCCATCCGTATGCCATTCTTTGCAATTGGTCTTAGCTTGGGTGCTGTGTACTAATTCTTCCGCCAACTCATCTGTATGCTTTCCTACACGGCCAGCGAGAATCAAACCGTTTAATTGAGTTAAGCTGAGGGCAATCCAACAATCTCCTACTTCGAGTTCTTCTGGCAGGCACTGTCGTTGTTTTTTTCCACAAATGACCATAATTCGTCCGCCGCAATCGCATCTGTCTCGACATTTTGTACTTCGGCGTTGTGAGCCAGTTGTGCTTTTTGGCTTGCAGCTCGGATCAAACTGACTCCTGTGTTGTAGGACAGCCCGCTTACCCGACTAATACCACGTAAGCTGGTGCCCTCACAATGCGATTGCAAAACAATCCGCACTTTTTCCTCACTCACTTGCCGACGATAGTAAATTGTGTCAAAGGTGTTGGTAAATGTTTGCTTACAGTTTGAGCAACGGTATCGTTGGCTACCTTTACTGGTTTTCCCGTGTTTATGAGCTTTGGGATGACTACATAAAGGACAATGCATAGTTTTTTAGAACATTTTACTATGCCCTGGTTTTACAAACCCACACTTGCTTGAGTCACTATCAACGTATTACAGTTGTAGATAAGCTAAACTAGATTTGTAAGGAAATACAGTTTAGCAATGCTTGATACATCCAACGTGTTTTTAACAGGTGTTGTATTAGAAGCGCTCTCCCAATGGAGCAGTAGATTGAAAGCGTTTCAGCAAAAACTGGGAAAGCACTTCGCTCGTTCTGAAGCACGTCTTGCAGCGTATGACTATATCCAGGCACTACTAAGCCCAGTTGAGCGGAAGAATGGATGGCAAATGGCAGAACAGGTAGGGTATAGCAATCCCTATCGCTTCCAACATTTACTAGGACGGGCGCAGTGGAACGCGGACGCAGTGTGTGCAGAAATTAGAAAGTATGCAGTGGAGCATTTGAAGAGTGAAACAGATATTTTGGCAATTGATGAAACAGGTTTTCTGAAGCAAGGAGAGCAGTCAGTAGGCGTACAGGTGCAGTATTATGGCACAACTGGACATTTGGAGAATTGCCAGGTAGGTGTGTTCATGTCCTACATTAGCGACAAAGGACATACGTTGATCGATCGCCGTTTGTATCTACCGCGCACATGGATGGAGTGAAGATCAAAAGCAAACGTAAGAAGGGAGCAGTTCCAAAATCAATCACATTTGCGACTAAACCTCAACTAGCACAACAGATGTTGGAATCAGCTTTTAAAGACGGAATACGTCCCGCCTGGTTTGTTGCTGATGAGGTTTATGGCAACGATGGTTCATTGTGGTGGTGGCTGGAAAAGACTGCTAAACAACCGTATATACACGGTCAGCAAGAAGCAGCCTGTAGTTATTGGCTGGCAACGTTATCAAGCCCAAGAACTGTTACCTCAGCCGGACAGCCAGCAGCTGTGGCAACGTCTTAGCTGTGGAGCTGGCAGTAAGGGAGAAAGATACTATGACTGGGCGAAAGTGCCAGTTAATTGTGACAGATCAGATGGTTTTCAACGTTGGTTATTGTTCCGCCGCTCTCTAGAACACCCTGAAGATCCTCGCGTCAGCTACTATCAAGTATTTGCTAAGAGCGATACTACCCTAGAAACGATGGTTCAAATCGCCAGCAAAGGTGGCGGATTGAGGAGTGCTTTAAATTTGCTAAAGACCAGCTAGGTTTAGGAGAGTACGAAGTTCGTTCCTGGCATGGTTGGCATCGACACATCACCCTCGTCCTGGCTGCTCAAATATTTCTCACCGTCTTACGACACTCTTGTGAGCCTGCTATTCACCCTCTACCCCCTTTACCTCTAGTAACAACTGGCAGTCTAACTGCGTTCAAAGCGGCACGAGGTTTATTGTCCGACTAAGTATCTGGGAGATGAAGCGGTGGGTATCTCGATTCTTGTTTCCCACATTCTGGTGTCTTGAACACGTTTTGCGTTGGTCTTATTGGCGCAGATCTCATCAAGCTACTGCTCGTTACTACCATTACCAAAAGCGAATTCATTCTTCTATTTATCTACAACTGTAATACAACGCCGCACCTTACTGCTGTGCCTACTGTACCAGGCTCAGGTTAAAACACGAGACCATTTGGTGGAAATGTTTCTCAAACGTCTGCAAACTATCCATAACAACGCTAAAGCCAAGCTGGTCGAGTTGCGAGAAAAGCATCTGGCGCAGACTGAAGCTTTGCTTGGAGTTTTGGCGCAAATATTATCTGTTTCTAGCGAGAGCATTGACGATGCAGCTTTAGGACAACAAGTGCAATCCGTCTTCACCAATCATGGAGGTCCACAACTGTTGTTAGAGCAGTGTGAAGAGATTGCAGCTTACAACAGTGACAATCACTTACCCCTATTATGGCAGTTTTATTCTCGCTACCGTAAGCTTCTGTTTGGACTGGTTCGGTCATTGGATATCCGTTCTATGACCCAAGACCAATCACTGATGTCAGCCCTAACTTTTGTGCTTGAGCAGGAACATCGACGAGGTAAGTGCTTGCCTTTCGATATTGATTTGAGTTTTATCGGTGATAAATGGCGACGGTTGGTAGTCAAACGCCAAGACGATACTGAAGTTTTGGTTCGCCAACAACTAGAGATTTGCGTCTTCACATATTTGGCACTGGAGTTAAAGACGGGAGATGCTTGTGTAGAAGGGTCAGAAAACTATGCGGATTTCCGTCAGGAGTTGCTCACTTGGAATGAGTGTGAACCAATGATGGAAAAATATTGCCATGAACTTGGCATTCCCTCAAATTCAGAAGATTTTGTCTTGCATTTGCAACGGTTGCTCACTCAAACAGTAGAATCCGTAGACCAAATCTGTTCTGATGGTCAGCAGGTTACTATCAGCAAGGATGGGGAACCTGTACTTAAACGCATTCCTGCCCAAGAAAAACCTGATGGGGCAGCAGCATTAGAAGCAGCTATTTTGCAACGCCTGCCAGAGCGCAGTGTCCTGGATATCCTTTGCAATGTTGAGCATTGGCTCAACTGGACACGACATTTTGGTCCCTTGTCTGGTTCAGAACCCAAAATGGAGCAACCAATGGAACGCTATATTCTCACAACCTTTGGCTACGGCTGTAACCTGGGACCGAATCAAACGGCTCGTCACACCCGAGGGCTGGTATCTTCCCACATGCTTTCCTACACCAACCGCCGTCACGTTTCCACCGAGACACTACAAGCAGCAATCCGGGATATCATCAACGCCTACAATCGTCTCTCACTCCCAAAGTGTTGGGGTAGTGGGACTCGGGCAGCGGCGGATGGTAGTAAGTTTGAGATCTACGAAAACAACCTGCTGTCAGAGTACCACATCCGCTACGGCGGTTATGGTGGTATTGCTTATCACCACGTTTCCGATCAATACATTGCTTTGTTTACACATTTCATCACCTGTGGTGTTTGGGAAGCAGTGTATATTTTGGACGGGTTACTGAAGAACATTTCGGATATTCAACCGGACACGCTGCACGCAGATACTCAAGGACAGTCTACACCTGTGTTTGCGCTGTCGTATCTCCTAGGGATTAAATTAATGCCACGCATCCGTAACTGGAAGGATTTCACCTTTTTCCGTCCTACTCAGGACTCAGTATACAAATATATTGACCCGTTGTTTAAAGGTGTGGTGGACTGGAAGCTCATCAAGACCCACTGGCAAGACCTGATGTGAGTGGTGCTGTCAATCAAGGCGGGTAAGCTGATGCCTTCCACAATACTTCGCAAACTAGGTAGCTACAGCCGTAAGAACCGTCTTTATCAAGCTTTTCGAGAGTTAGGGCAGGTGGTACGAACAATTTTTTTACTGTAATATATCTCTGACCGAGGGCTGCGCCAACAGATCACTGCCTGTACTAACATTGTGGAGGGGTATAACCATTTTCTAGATTGGTTGTTTATTGGGAAAGATGGCATGATTACAGAAAATGACCCCCAAGAGCAGGAAAAGCGAGTTAAATACCTTGATTTAGTGGCAAGTGCGGTTATTCTCCAAAATGCGTTTGATATGTCAAAGGCAATTCAAGCTTTGAGTCTAGAGGGATACCCTATTCACCAAAAGGAAATTGCCACTCTCAGCCCTTACGTTACCAGACACCTCAAACGGTACGGAGACTGCGTAGTGGATTTGCATAACATCCCACAGCCATTAGAGGGAGCAATACTCCTCCCCATCGAAATTATTGAAAGCTAGATATAGCAACCGTTTACAGCGAAGTGGCGCTTTTGATAGGGTCGAGGGGAACATTACTGTTCCACCCCTCCCGTCCGAAACCGTGCGTGAAGGTTGTCCCTTCACACGGCTACTCAATGTGTTTCCCTATTGTCATTACGGGACTTCAGACTGCCATCATTGGCAGTTTTATTATCGTGGCAATGACGATGTAATAATTGGAGATTTTTGCCATTCCTTCTTACCTCCACAGGAAATGGGTTGAATATGGTCAATTTCCAATAAATCGCCTTCTCGAAAATGTAAATCGCACCAAGCACATTTACCCTTTTGTACTTTCAGAAGCTTTGCTTTGGTGCTAGGCATCTGGGGGTGTTTGCTTAGTCTTAAACTCCAGTAAATTAAGTCACCATCAAAAGGACTTTTATCACCCAGGACTTTGACATAATTGTTCACGCTGGAGTGAAATTCACTATGTGTTAGTAATCGTAAAGGATTACTTTCTGACCTAGTGGTGAATACCCAATGGTTATCACCTATGGTGTGCCAGTATTTTTGATGACCCTTATTAATGCTTCCGGTTTGTCTTTTAGCCCATCTTCTTAAACGAAGATAGGTGATTCTATCTAACCGGGCAAAATCCCCAGTAGTTCCGGCATCTGAGACTCTATAATATGAAGCCCATCCCCTGATAATAGGGTTAAGGTCTTTGATTAGTTCCGCTTGAGAACGAGACCTATGTTTTGTGATGATGCTTTTTATATCCTGTTTATGAGTCTCAATTGCCTTCTTTGAAGGGGTAATGAGGGTGATGAAACCAAGACGAGTACCTTGACTGTTTTATTGTCTCGGTACTTCCCCACTTTTACTTGTTGAATGTGGTGTCCCAAAAAATCAAATCCTGGTTGACCATCCTCACTCAAGTGTGGATCTAGCGTATGTGCTATTCGGGTCTTTTCTGGTTTCAATTCTAAGCCAATGCCTTTGAGCCAATCTTTAATGATTTCTTCACATCTTTTAATGACCGCTAAGGATTCATTTAAGACCACAAAATCGTCCGCATACCTAATACAGGTTGCTCGGGAGATTTCGCAGCCAAATTTGCTTTTAGCCCCTCTGATTTTTCCGGCTGAATTAGCAGGAAATTCCTGGTTTATCAGGCTTTCTAATCCATGTAAGGCGATGGATGATAATAATGGCGAAAGTACGCCACCTTGAGGTGTTCCAGCCTTAGTGACTACAAAAACTCCTGAATCTATCACTCCCGATTTTAGCCAAGCTTTGATTTGTTGCCTGACTGAACCGTTCATGTTTAACTTCAGAAGTAATGCTTCCTGATTTATCCGGTCAAAACACTGCGAAATATCTGCATCTAAGACAAATTTAGGTTTTGATACTATGCAGTTTTTGATGTGTTTGATAGCATCTTGAGCTGACCTTCCGGGTCGAAAACCATAGGTTGATGGCTCAAATCGAGCTTCCCATTCTGGCTCAAGGGTAGCTTTTACTACCGCTTGTAGGCACGGTCAAAAATAGTGGGTATCGAGAGCGGTCTAAATTCGGTTTTCCCTGGTTTTGGTATCCATATCCTACGTGTAGGTTTGGATTTACCATTAATGAATAGACCCCTTGCCAAGTCAAAACGTGCTGCTGGGGATAGTGATTTAATCCCATCCACTCCTGCGGTCTTTTTCCCTTGGTTGTCTTGTGTTACCCTTCTTACCGCTAGTACCCGATTCGACCAAGACCTCATTAGCGTTTGCTGAAGTTTACGGACTCGCTTGATATCACCACAACGTGAAGCGGCGTAGATGCGTTTTTGCAACTTAAAGACGGATTTTTCGACTTGGTGCCAATTAATACGAATCCATCCCTCAGTATTCTCGATTGAATCTGACTTAGGCATATCCATTACTACTTACACCCCTAGCTCTATACACATTGCGGGTTACGTCTGCTTATCCTGGAAGTTACTCCATCCCTTTTGGGGCTTTAACCGTTACTTCGGTTTAGGCTTGCTTCTTAACTCATCCTTCCCAAATCAAGCTTTTAGCCTGACCGCCTACCTATGTATCGACCACCATAGGAGCTATAATTTGGGTTACTTCGTTCCTGATATCCATTGTTTCGAGCCTTTAGGGATGCCTATCCACCGGGGGTCTAGGAAGTGCGCTGTTTCGGTTGCAAGAACCTAACAGTCCTTACCCTATCGGTTATTTCCGATCCAAGGCGTGCCCGAAGCACAAGCTTATATTCCTTGGTGAGATCTGACGATGGCGATGGCGACATTTCGCTTGCTCTCCCCATAGACTCTTGCTTGCGGTTGGTGCTTTCAGCAATTACCACCATTGACCGCTTTCATCCCCGCTTTATGGATTTGATAGTCAGTCTCCTCCGTAGGGGCTACCATTGTGTGGTAGTTTACGTGCTTTCAACCTCGCACCAGGGCGATAGGACTTGGTTTAAAATTTCACCTCACCTACATGGATATCAAGTTGTCATCAGCAGAGGATTAAAGTGCTTCCTCAACCCCTGATGGGTTACTCTACTGAAGCCTGGAATCCTCCCAAGTAATGGGTTTCTCCAGAACGAATCGCACCTACACGAATCTCGGCTCAATGCCTTGTTTCCCCCAAACGCTGCTTGCGCTCCAATGCAGGTTATCCCCGTTCGCTTTTCTGCCAATCCCAACTCTACATTGTTTCTTCCCCAGCCAAAGACTGTCTCGGTTAATCGAGCGCTACCACCGCAGTATTTCAAAGCCATTTCTGCTTGAAAACTGCGTCTTGCCGCCCCCAGCAGCTTGGAGGCAGCCAGTCGCAGATCTTCAATTTGGGAATGGTTCAGCTGATACTCAGGGGTGAATGGCTCCAATGCTTTGCTCCTACAGAGTCAAGCGTATAATTGCATCTTAGCTCAACTGGTAATCTGTTTAATAGAAACCGCCTAACCTGATAGCCGGAGTGTACAACTACGAGCTAGGTCTTTCCCAGTCCTCCTGACTTATGCAAGATCTCTAATGGCAGTGAGCGGACTCTGACTCGCTACATTAGTCAATTGCGTCAAGCTCAGGGTCTACCCGTCAAACAGGGGCATTCTGCTCGAGCAACAGTGAAAATCATCGACTCACAGTCTCCGCCTTTGACGACTCGTCGAGCGAGTTATCTAATCGTCAAGCGGCAAGAGAATCGTAAGAGCGAAGACACAAAACTGCTGGAGCAGATCGTGGCAGAGCATCCAGACTTGGCAGTAGCAGTTGAGTTAGCGGATGAATTCTTGCAACTACTGCGTCAGCAGAAAGCTGATGGGTTTGAGAAGTGGCTGATGCAGGCGATGCAGAGTTCATTAAAACCCTTTGAGCAGTTTGCACAAGGGTTGTTAGAGGACTATGCTGCGGTAAAGGCGAGCATGATGTCAAATGTGAGTAATGGTGCAGTTGAGGGATTAAACAATCGCTTAAAGATGCTGAAGCGACAGATGTATGGACGAGCCGGATTAGCATTACTCAGCAAACGTTTCATCCTGGCTGGTTGAGCCACTCTCAAACATTGTCAGTTTTTTAGGTCGTCCTGCTTCACCAAAAGTTGGGAAGAGCCCGTTATATTTGACACCAAGGCAGCTGATGCACTTGGAACTGATGGAGAAGGATTATGGGATCGGTTGTGAAAAATGATAGAACTTGAAATTAAGCATAAAAGCATCGATCGCACATATGCTTAATTTATAAGTACTTATCCTTTACTCATGGTTTCCATAACCGTCCAATTAACTTTTTTTACGCCCTTTCTTTCAGTTTTTTGTCCTTTTTGCAATCTCTTGTTGAGAATAGTGCAAGATCTCAGGTAAAGTAGGAACATTGCAAGAAGCTATGCTTCAGTAACGATTATATGCTATTCAGCGATCTCCTGCCATGAAGTCTCCCTTCCTCCTTGCTAAATCTAGTACTAAGGCTGAGAAAGCTTTTGCTCTAACTACGCTGGCTCCAGCTTCAGCAGCTCACAGTCTAGAGCCACAGCACGTTAGCTCACGTCCGATTCAAGCGAAACCTATGTTTCGAGGATTGTCTCATGAGTTGGTAGGTGAGGCAGAGCTTAACTCAGAGTCTTCTAAAAAGCCAGGTGAACCACTGCCGATCGCGGTGCAGCAAAAAATGGAAACGGCATTTGGGACAGATTTCTCAAAGGTGCGGATTCATCAGGGATCGGAAGCTGAGAAGCTAGGCGCGATCGCATATACCCAAGGTGAAGACATTCATTTTGCGCCCAATCAGTATCATCCCCTCAGTCCAACTGGGCAGCAATTGTTAGGACACGAGTTAGCGCATATTCTTCAGCAACGGGCAAGACGGGTCGCGGTTCCGCAAACTGGAATTCCGTTGAATACCAATGCTACTTTAGAGCGAGAAGCCGATGCAATGGGGGCGAAGGCGGCAATGGGGGAAACGGTGCAGATGGTGGCATCCCGATCAAATCTGTCGCCTCAATCGTTACCGCGATCGCCCTTACAAGCAATGTTATGGCGCAAGAAGCGACACGAAGCTAAGGATGACAGCACACTTAAAAGCCTTGTGACGCTGGGCGGAGGAAGTGCTAATCCAGTCTATAAAGCGACTTACAATAGCCCGATCGGAGAGACAGTCGGAGAGACAGATAGTAACGTTGGCTACTTCAAGCCTGCTTTTGAGCCAGGACCGCAGAGATTGCTTCCACAGGGCGCTTTCGCTCAGAGGATTAAGGAAGAGGATGCCAGAATGAGTGCCCGTGCGGTCGCCGCTTCTCGCTTGGATCAACACTTGGGATTAGATGTACTCTCCAAAGAAGTTTTTGCATCCCATGTCATTGACAACGTTCTAAAGAAAGGCTCAGTCTCTGCTAGTGTAACGGGTAACCCACTAAACCAGCACTTGTATGAAGATGAGGTCGATGCAATTCCAGATGAGGATATGGAGAGTGATAAGAGGCAAGACTATAAACTGAGAAGCGATGGAAAATACGACAAATTTACTCGCACCAAATTGGCGAATATTACAGATATTCAAGGGAACGTCAGTGAGCCGACTCAAAAAAGTTTTTCGGATCTGGCACTCTTAGATGCGATTATGAACCAAACCGATCGACACGGCGGAAACATTATATTTAATCCAGCAACTAGCAAAGTCAAAGGAATTGATAATGACGTAGCCTTCGGCAAAAAAATCTGGGAGACATCCGATGCTGCATTTTCTTCGCCCTATAGAGAAAGACCGACGGGAGATGAGTTCGGCAAACTTACCGATCATGCAGTTCTACTGCCGAATTTAATCGATCGAGAAACGGCTGACAAAGTGCTGAAACTCAAGGGTAAACATTTGCCAGGCATTTTGAATGATGGCAAAGCAGATCGCGAACAATTATCTGATAAGGAAATTCAAGCGACCTATAGGCGGTTAAAAGCAGTCAAAAATCATATTAAAGCGCTCCAAAAAAAGCATCTCTTGGTGGGACAGAAAGGTGGAATATTTGAGACGGGATGGAATAAAACAACGTTTGATGAAGTGATGTCAAGTAAAAACTCTAGCTCTAGCTATCTCAAACATCATCTCGAAGCTTACAAACAACCACGGCATAACCAGGTTACTGAAGCTGCATACAAACCTAAGATTCCCTCTAAACCAAAGCCCGAAGTTCTCTCCAAACTACAGAAAAAAAGAGAATTGATGCCACCCAGAGAGCGGGGCGATCAAGAAGACAAAGGTATGACGGAACTCGCTGAATTGCTGGCAGAGCTTGAGGAAGCCAAACAATCGCTCTCTAGAGATTGATAATGACTCCATTAGAGACGCTACTGCCCCTACTAGAGCGATTGGATGGTTTGATAGAACGTGCGATCGCAGTGGCGCAAACCCTGCACAATGCCGATCGTTCAGAAGAGGTGGACTGCCTGTTAGAGCGAGAGCCAGGTGTTCCCTTATTTGAGCTATCCCATTCAACTGCGGATCGGATTAACAGGGGATCGCGCTTAGACTGGTTGTTGCACACCTTTGCGTTAACTGAGTTCGATCTCGATGCCATCATCATCGCTTTAGCTCCCCACCTCGATCGCCGCTATGAACGGCTCTATGCCTATCTACAAGACGATCCGCGCTGTTATCGTCCTAGTGTCGATCTAGCGCTCAATCTTCTGTGTGAAACGGCAGTCGATAAGTTGGAGCAGCGATCGCACTTCACTTCCGACGCTCCGCTCATGCGGCATCACCTACTGCATCTTGTTGGAGATAGCACGTTATTAGCTAAGGAACTTCATCTAGATGGACAAGTCGTTCGTTTCCTATTAGCAGAGTCAGGGTTAGATCCGGTTCTTGCACCTTTTTGTCAGTTGATTCAATCGCCAGAAAGCGAAGCGATCGTAACCCCAGAACTTTTGGCACAAGTCCATCAAGCTTGGCAAACTCAGCAACCGTTGCGGCTGTATTTTCAGGGGCGCGATCGCATCAGTCACCGCCACACTGCAAATCGACTCGCTAATGAAATTGCAACGCCTCTACTCAGTGTCGATCTTCCACGTCTCATTGCAGCAAAAGTCGAAGTTGAATCTATCCTAGAGCGCGTGTTTCGGGAAGCAATGTTTCAAGGCGCATTGTTGTATCTTGAAGGCGTAGAAAGTTTAGAGGGAATGGCGGATCGAAGACTGCGATCGCTGCTTGCGACCAGACAGACTGTGACGCTTCTATCTGGCACTAACGCTTGGACTCCAGGTGTTACTGAGCCGCCGTTAGGACTGGTAACGATCGCTTTTCCACTGCCTAGTTTTGCACGGCGACGGCACGACTGGCAGACTCAGGTATCGGAGGCGATCGGGGAGACTGATTTGGATGCGTTAGCCGATCGCTTTTGTTTGAGTTCGGGGCAAATTGCAGAAGCGATCGCAACTGCACGCAATGTGGCTCAATCAATCGGGAAACCGTTGAGTTTGAATCACTTGTTTACGGCTGCCCGCGCTCAATCGGGGCATGAACTGGAAGGACTCGCTCGCAAAATTGAGCCGAAAAGTAGTTGGAACAATCTAGTTTTGCAGCCCGATCCGTTGGCGCAACTGAAAGAACTTTGCAATCAGGCGAAACATCGACACATTGTGTATGGAGACTGGGGATTCGATCGGAAACTCTCTTTAGGCAAAGGCATTAATGCGCTGTTTGCAGGATTGCCAGGAACCGGAAAAACAATGGCAAGCGAGATTATTGCAGCAGAATTGCAACTCGATCTTTACAAGATCGATTTATCGCAAATGGTGAGTAAGTATATTGGCGAAACCGAAAAGAATCTCAATCGCATTTTTACAGCCGCCGCCAACTCGAATGCAATTTTGCTATTTGATGAGGCGGATGCTTTGTTTGGCAAACGGTCTGAAGTGCAGGATGCCCACGATCGCTATGCCAACATCGAGATCGGTTATCTATTGCAGAAAATTGAGGAATACGAAGGCATTGCCATTTTGACAACGAACTTTCGCAGCAGTATCGATAATGCTTTCGTGCGACGATTGCGGTTTATTATTGAGTTTCCCTTACCGAACGATCGCGATCGCCATCGGATTTGGCAGCAAATTTGGAGCGATCGCGCCCCGTTGAGCGACGATCTCGATCTAGATTTGGTGGCGAAACGGCTAGAAATTACAGGGGCGGAGATTCGTAATATTGCAGTAGCCGCAGCATTTTTAGCCGCAAGTGAAGGGCAATCGATTACGATGCGTCATTTGCTTCAAGCGATTCGGCGGGAGTATCAGAAGCTAGGGAAGATTCTGGACGATCTTGTTTAGCTTCATTAAGACATTCTTCTAAGACTTGAATTGCACCGCTAATCCGTAGCAGCATTTTTTGCAAATTCGCTTGTTTTGCTTCTAACTCCGCCAGCATGGTTTGACCTGCTTCAAATTCGGATTGCAGGGTTTGCAGTCGTTGTTCGAGATACTGTTGCAGCATGGTCGATTGAATCAGATTAAGTTTTTGAATTGATTTGACTATTTTCCAGCAGTGGGAGATTGCCAGACAATTTGCCAGTTACCTGACCGGTTTGACCAAACACGAGCCTCGCCGTTATTCATCATCGCCAAGATGTAGCGTCCGTTGGGCGAACGAATTCCCGTGAAAGCTCCATCATTCGTGAGGTCGGCTCCATCAACGTATAGGGCAAGTTTTTCTCTCAGATAAACATTTCTAGCAAGGAAGAGATCGCCCTCAGCATTAAGGGTCATTGCCTCAGTCAGATTCTTTTTGCCCTTTTGTGTTCTAAATCGTAAGCCAATTTTGCCATCCGAACTATCATCTCTGGCTTGAATATATGCCAATTCTCCAGTACTATATGCTTTTAGCTGGACGTGACCACACAGGTCAATGTTAGCCGTGCTACCGGAAGTTGCCCCTACCGACAATAAGTTTCCAGTCGTTCCAAAAATTTCTAAGCGGGAAGTGGGCGTTGTGGTTCCGATTCCAACATTACCATTGTCTTGTAGGGTCATGAGCACACCCCCGACCCCCGAATTCAAATTTGCCTTTGGGTCTGAAGTTTCGCGCGATCGCCCAAAGTGCAACTTCCAACCCGTATTATCGCCAAAACGAATAGTGCCAGCATTGGGAGTGCCGCTACCTGCTTCAAAACTCAACCCGCTGACATCATTGATAATTTCTAGTTTTCGATTCGGTGCAGTCGTGCCAATGCCCAAGTTGCCTTCGACGATCAAACTGTTGGCTGGAGCGGTATGAGTTTTAGCATAGTTTGTGCCGATCGCCACCCCATCTGTAACCGATAATTGGCTCTTGGGATCGCTTGTGCCTATGCCCAGCTTTCCTTCGACGAGCAAACTGTTGGCTGGAGCAGGATAGGTGTCGGCGTAGGTTTTCCCGATTGCCACCCCATCTGCAACCGATAATTGGCTCTTGGGATCGTTTGTACCGATGCCAGTCTTCCCTGTGATACTCAGATTGCCTTGTAAAATGACTCGATCGCTGCCCTGCGATCGCAGGCTCAATTCATCACCATCATTGCTGGGAAATCGCACTCCTGAGTAGCGGCGAACTCCGAGGTCGATTTTAATACCGCTGCTAGAAAATGTCAGTTTTGCTAAAGGCAGATCTTGAGCCTCGATACTAGGGTTCAACTGGAGGATCGGGCGTTCGTGCCAGCGGCTAGACTCCGCGCTACCCTCATCGGCTTGCGAATCGGCTTTTTTGATTTCGTCGTAAGCAATCACTAGGTAATAGTCAATGTTGCCTGTATCCGGTTTAAGTTTTGTCAAATCAACTGTAAAGAGTGGTGCTTTGTCTTTTTCGATCGGTTGTTTTTGAGCATTGAGTGGGGTTATGAGCAGGGCTGTACTTTGCAACAGAATTTGTCGCCCCTCAGTATCAATGGCACTGCCAGGAGCAATGGCGATCGTAAAGTTAGGAAAGTCAGTGCTGCCTGCTTTAACCTGCAAGCCGTTGAGAATGCCAGACACATACAAAAATTGTAGGGGGCGGCGCTGGCGATCGATGTGGTAATGCTGCTCGTCGATAAAGTCTTCTACTTTGAGATATTGACCATCAAAGTAGTGGGGGCGGGTTTCGATGCCGATAGGGAATTGAGATGAATTCGGATCGGGCATAGTGATTAACCTGTAGCTTGAGGTTTTTCTTGAGGTTTTTGAGTTGAGCTGCCTAAAATCGTGCCTAAAATCGTTCGGTTGGGATAAGTGGTATCGTTTGTAATTCTCAGCATCGTTATGCGCCAATCTTTGCCTTCGCGCTCAGCTAGCTTTTGAGAAACGAGCCGCATGGTGGGCATTTTGATCTGCAACGCATAAAACGTATGGGCGGGTTTTTCTTGCTCGATGATGGCGCGGGCAATTTTTTCTTTCCGACGGTAGGCTTCTAGATCCTGGCTGGTGAGCTCTAATTCCACTTGAAAGTAGTGAGCAGGCGGGTCAAATTCATAAACAGAAATCTTTTCTTGCGGGTTGACTAAATAGAGTCGCAACATTTCAATCAGTCCATCTTTAGTGCCTCGTTTTTGGTACAGCGGCACAATTCCGTGAATGAAGTTGCGCTTGACTGTCTCTTCCCAGTCTTCTCGCAGGCTGAGGGCAACCCAACTCGCCAGCCAGGGCAGAAATTCTGCTGGGGTTTCCTTCGGGTCAAAGTAGGTGTGAATTTCGTCGATCGAGGCTTCTAACCCAGGCGAATCGGGGGAATCGGGGGAATCGGTGGTGTCTGGCTCGACGATTTGAGGTTTAGTGGGCAAACCGCTGAGGATTTGCTCAAATGCCAGCAAAAACTGTCCCAAATCCCAGTCTGTTTGGAGCGTGGCGGGAAGATATTGCAGGTAATTACTTGTGGGCTTAGATTGGTTGCCAGCCATTGCTAGTCTCCTCCATCAAGGTAAAAGGATTGCCGCTGAGGTCGGCACAGACGAGTTGGTGGCGGGCGATCGATATCTTATTAGTCTCATCAGTCGATGCTGGATTAGCAGCTAACTTCACCTCTTGCACGTAGTCTACATCCGGAATGCCATCGAGAATAGAATACAGGTCTGAGGCATACACCGATCGCCCAAACGGCCAGCCCTTGCCCTCCCAGTAATGCCCCGATGCCAGTGGATGAAAGAAATATCCCACTTCTTCGATCGCCCGCTCGCGCACTAACGTGGGGTTTGCGTCTGCTTCTAGAAATAGTTTGGCACTGGGTTGAATCGTCACATACTCAGGGGCAACGATGTGGTGACGGACGGTGAGTAACTGTCGGGGGGCAAACCACTCATGCAGTTTTGCCCGCAGTTCGGCACTGGGTTGAGGGCAAGGATCTTCGCTGTCGGGTAAGACAATCAGGCTGATGTGGGCAGACTCGTCAGGCGGTGTAGAAAGCGATCGCTCCAGGTTGCGTCTGGGGAGACAGTGCGATCGCTTCACCTTACCCAGTGTTTGCGCGTCTTTCGTTTGGTTCCATTCCAGCACCAGCGCTACAAAATCATCAGGGGTGACGGCACGGTAGCGTTGTCGCAGGGCTGGCACTGTTTCACGGATTGCCTTTCTCAAGTCAGCTGGCAACTGCTTTTTGCCACCTTCGAGCAAGTTGAGATAGGCAAAGGTGTTGCGCTCGGGCAGTTGGTTGACGCGATAAAGCGCTAGTTCTGTTAACCATGACAGTAACTCGATCAGAATAATGCCAAGGTCGCTGGCGTTGTGATCCGTCCATTCGGGATACTCGATTGAGATTTGCGATCGCGCTTCAGCAACTAAATCGGCATAGGTGCGATCGTCCAAATTGGGAAGCGGTAATGTCATGGTTGACCTCCTGATGATGGCATCACCAACTGAACGATGTGAGTACCAGAAAAGATTAATGTATTCATTGGCAGATCTTGACTGAGGGAAACCTGAAGCGACTGGACGCGATTGACCCCTGGTACAGCCGCGATCGCTGCATACAAATCGGAGTCTTGAGGACGGCGACCAAATCGCCAGCCTTCCCCCTTTTGCCCTCCCGTCAATGGGTGCAAAAACGCTTCCAACCGTTGTAGCACCCGCGATCGCACTCGATCGGCCCCTGATAGCGAAACGGGAACGATTGCCGCAGTCACGACTACTTCTTGCCATTCAGGGCGCATGACTTGCAGATTCAATGTGGCTGCACAGCGAGATCGCAGGTAATCTGCTACGCGATCGAGCAATGCCAGACTGGGCGTGGGCTGTCGTGCCGTGCTGTATGGCACAATCAGCAGCCGTACCATGCCGACTCGATCGACGGACTGATGCAGCTTCAGGTCGCGTTTTGCTGAATCGTGCGGATCGAGCCAGTGGTCATTTTCTAGCGGGTCGAATTCGGGGGCGATTGCCTTTGCCCGCGCCACATCCGGTGAGGCTTCTAACGCCAGATCTTCAAAATCCTGGATGGTCGCGGCTCGTCCGCGATGCCGCAGTTGCTTCGGACCGCGCTCCTGCATCGCCTGGAGCGATTCCTGGGCGGCTCCACCTCCGCCCGTCTCTAAGTTGGTGACGCGATCGACAAAGGGAATGGTTGTCTTGAGTTGGTTCACTGTCTGGGGCGGAAACTCTTCGCGATCGCCTCCACCCGTCTGGTAAGACAGGCGAATGTTATTGCGTCCAGGGGGTGGCACCCGACCCGCCTGCCCATCACCAAACTGAATCGTGCCAGTCAAGTAATCGACGGTATAATGGCGATCGCGGGCAGTAGAGCCATAGAAATCAGGAACGGGTTGCCAGCGCACCCAGACTGCCGTAGTCTGCCCAGTTGGATCTCTTTCGATCGTCACTACCTCCGCTCCGACTGCTGCTTCCAAGGCTGCCTGTTCTTCCAGTGTAGGGATAGTATTTTCTTGAACTTCTAATCGCAGACCCAGCAAGACGGGCGACTGAGTAGTGACATAGGTTTGATTCGGGTCGCCACTACTGGAGCCAAGAATTTCCGGCGATAAGGTCGTGGTTTGACTTGCCCACATAGTATTAGTCAGAACGCGCCGCAGTCGAGGTTTGAGGCGAAACTTGCCATCTTCCCAGCGCAGCCGCAGCCAGTAACCACTATGTCCAAACCGCGATCGTTCTTGCCAGTCAGATGGCGCAATAAACTGAATCAAGCCCCGTTCGCTAAAAGCCTGGGTTTCATCTTGAATTCCCAGCGTCGTCCAACCTGTGGGACTAGCGTATTCTACAGTGAGCTGGATGGGTGTGGCACTCGGATCTATGCGATCGCTCGGCAGGGGTGGTTCTACTTGGAAATACAGCGCAGTTAAGCGATTGGCAATGGGTTTGTCAAAGTTAAGATATAACGTAGGACGGCGATCGCGGGTTGGCACAAAGGGACGAAACAGCGGGTTCAGGGTTGAGCCTTTGGCATAGCTTCGCTGCAACGGTTGTTTGAGTACCAGTAGGCGGCGATCGCGATCGATCGCTTCAATTTCTACGGGTTCCGCATCGGTTTGGTTTACGTTTTGGAGTGTGAATGCAGCGTCAATCGTCAAGCCCTCAACGCTGTTGAGCTTGAGTAAATGACTGTTTTGAGCAACATCAGCAGCCAGTAATGGGCGATCGGGCAGTGCGATCGGCTCTGTAAAGGTAAACTCGTTTTGGGCGCAAACCTGGGCGGACACCGTTTTTGAATTGTATTCATAGCCCAGCTTCAGCGTTTTAATCGACGGCGCACCGAACCCAGACTTCAGCATTACACTTGCCCCTGCTGGATAAACATTCGCTAAAGCCGTTTTTAGAATAATTTGCTGCTCTACCAGTTTAATATCTTGAATTTCCCTTTCTTCCTGAGTGTTGCCAACGGCGATCCGAATCGAGTCGTTCGGCAAAAATCCCCGCACGTCATGCACGAGTAGTGTTGATGCTTTCTCCACTTTATCTTGGAGTGAGGTAATAGTTGTCGCTTGAGCCGCAGCAGTCTGGTAATCACCGCGCAGGATGCGAACGCGAATCCAGTATTTTGTCTCTCCGCCCACATCAACCGCCGCCAGGGTATCTGGCAGCTTAAATTTGATATCACCCTTGACAGTGAACTGCTTCGTACCGTCTTCCAATTTAAAGCCAGCGGTGCTATTGAGGGATTGCCAGGTTTTCCCTGTCCAGGCTTCCCACTCCAGTTCTAAATCGTGTGAGGGACTAACTGTTAGCGGCGGCGGATCGCTCAGTTCAACAGTCAAGGTGACGATCGCCCCTGCCCGTGCTAATCCATCCTGGCTGGCAATGTAAAATGTATCGTTGAAGCGCGGCTGTTCGCCAAACGGGAAAAAGTCTTTGCTGATGTCGATCGCAGCAGTGTTGAAACTGCACAGATCTAGCAGCAGTCCACTGCTAGTCATCTTCACTTTGACATCTAGACTTGACAACTGGGGCAGATTAACCGCCGCCATCGACATCGGAGTGTGGAGCGATGCCCGTAACCAGGCGGCTTTTAACCCATGCAGGGTTTGTTTCACTGGAGTCGGCAAGTTTTGCGTTAGGACAAATTCCCAGGTGTTGCTAGAGGATGCGATCGCTGGAACTGAATCTGCCCCACTTTCCGGCACGACGGGCTGCCAGGTTGCACCATCCCACACCGACCAGATGATAGGGAACTTTGACAAATCCTCGGCTTGGGGCGATCGCAAACTCAGGGTGACAGTTTTTTGTCCTGGCAGTGTCAGCAATTCATCGCAGGCAAAATAGAGGTGATGGTCGATGGGTCGATCGCCCTCAAAAACTGGGAAGGACGCATCGACGCTGCCTGTAACTCGATCTGTGCAGTCTCGCAGGCGATCTCTGTCTGGCTCAATCACAAATGCTGCTGCGATTTGTGTCGTCGTCACTACCAATTCCTGCTCGGTTTCAAACACCACTTCTTCCCCATCCGGCAACTGTGCCGCCACCTGAGTCCGAGCAGGCACGAAGGCATCTACGGGACTACCTGCTGCCAGTTCAAACGTCAGCGGCACCTGAGCAGGCTGGGGGGGTTGAATCTGAGTGCCAATCAGGTCGAGAAAGGCGAGAAAGTTTTTTTCAGGGGTGCGGTTGAGGCGATCGCTCACTAGGGCTGCCATCCGCCCAAAAATGCGAATCAACGCCATTCCAGCATCGGGCGTGGTTCCAGCCCGCCATGAGGTGTATTTCTCCACCAGTCTGGAGGTCTGGCTGACAATCTCCTCATAAGAGCGGCGATCGATTTTCGGAGGTGGCGTTGACATTCCGGTTACTCCAAATAGAACGGATAAACTAGATTGAAGCGATTGGTCGTGTTACGAATCTGGTAATTAATTTGGATGAGCAAATAATTTGGATTGTCTGCCTCTGGCTGAACTGTCACATCCTGCACGTCGATCCGGGCTTCCCACTCCACGAGCGATCGCCGCACTTCGCTGACAATCCGCCCTATGGTTTCGGCGCTGTTGGTAGCAAACACCAGATCGTGAATGCCACAGCCAAACTCTGGTTGCATTAGCCGCTCGCCAGGAGCCGTGCTCAAAATCATTTCAATTGACTGGCGCACTGCTGCCTCATAGCGCACCATCTGCACCCGCCCATCCTTGTCGTCATCCTTGCCGATGGTTAAAGGAAACTGCCATCCCACGCCTAAAAATTCGCTATCCATGCCCTACCCTCCGATAAATACCTGTGTGGGTTTTCCCGGAGCAGGGGCGATCGCTCCATGCGGCGGCGGTAGTTCGCTACACGTCTTGACTGGATCGCCAACCCGTGCTACAAATTTGCCTTCAATCTTCACTGTTTTGCTACCCTGGGAGACTTCTGCCTGGTTATTGGGTGGTTTGACAAAGCCGAGAGGTGCAGTTCCTGGCGGCGGTAGGGCGATATGCACTTTTGCCAGTGCTGTGCTGCCTTGCAATACCACAAACTTGCCGTCAATTTTCACCTTTTGGCTCAACTGTCCGTCGAACGTGGCATTAAACGGGTGGGAAACAGGTGCGACTACGGGCGAAGCAGGAGCAGGGGGTTGTCCCTGTACCTGATGCACGCAGGCGGTGGCAATCAGATCGCCCTGGCGGGCAACGGGTTGGCTCATGGAAAATCCTCCTCAGTTGATGTTCACCATCTTGGCGTTGATATTCAGTTGCGGACCTGCTTTCAAATCTAAAGTTTGTTTCGCCTCTACTTTGATTTCCGCTGCTGATTTGAGTTCAATTCCTTTACCGCTGAGTTTGAGTTTACCGTTCTGGGATTGAATCGCAATGTCGGCATCGCTGGAGATCGTCACGGTGTTTGCTTTGGTGCTAATTACGATCCTGTTCTTACCGCTACTATCAATAATTTCAATCTTTTCATCATCTTTGGTATCATCTAATCGAATCGTGTGACCGCTGCGAGATTTCAGCGTGCGTAGGTTATTTTTCCCGTCGCTATTCGATTCAATGGGTTTGTCTTTGCCGTTCCACAAAGCACCCAGAATATAGGGAAACTCGATCGCCCCGTGTTCAAATGCCACTAAAACTTCTGTATCCACTTCCGGCAGAAAATAGATGCCATATCTATTCTTCGTATCTTGGTTAGTACCTGCCATTGGGGTCAGAACTCTCGCCCAGTAGCCTTCATCGGTTTCTGTCAACCAGGGAAATTTCACTTTGACGCGCCCCAGATTTTCTTTATCCTGATTGTTGGTGACAATGCCGATCGTCACACCATAAAAGCGATCGCGCGATTCTGGCGCACCCATGATTTGAGCAAGCTGAGTTGACATCATGTGGCATTTCTCCTGACCGTGAATTGAGTGGTGTAGTTTTGTTCGGGATTATAGGTATGAACGGCGGAAATCACGTAATATAAACCGCTAAACCGCTGACCAATATCAGCAATTTCTACCACGCTGCCTGCTCGTAAATCGACTCGTCCGGTACAGGAACCTTCACCGCTGATATATTCGAGCGATCGCCGATCAAAGTTAGCTTGTGCCAATCGGTCGGCTTCGGCTTTGCTGGCAATCGGCTGGGTGACAATCCGGTAGATCGATTCTTTGTCTACCGCCATCGAGCCGCTAGTGGTGCCACCCATTTTGCCGATTTTGTCTTGGTTAGCGCTAGCTTTCCCAGCAATCGGTTGTTTCTCCTGCGGATTCCAGCCTTGTACTTCCACCTGCCGCACCTGCCGCATTGTGCTGAGGCGGGGCGAAAACTCTAGGCGATCGGCTTTAGGACTCAGGGTCAGTACTTTGTTTTCGGAAAACTGCTGGGGACGAAAATGTAGCACTTCGCCAACCATCATCACTTCGTAGCCAATCCGGCGTGCCTGCGCCTGAAGAAATTCCAGATCCGTCTGATTATGCTGAAGGATGTAATCCAGCTTGTCGGTGGTGGGGATGACTTTACCCTTCAGTCCTGCGGTTTTGATCGCCTGCCTTGCCACATCACTCAACTTCATTTGGGTGAAGGATTGAGTTTTGTGACCCCGCATCAGGCGATGGCGCAGATCGTGACCCCGCACCGTTAATGTCGGCTGACTGTCCGGTGTAAACTCTGGCTCTAATCCGGTGATTTCACCTGAAATTAAAGGCTTCAAGTCGCTGTCATAGCCCAGCCGAATTTCGATCGCCTTGCCTAAATCCAACGCATCGTTATCCAACCAGTCGAAGAATTTTCCCGCTTCCGTGTCCCAACTGGTCAAGGTCAGGGCAAACATACTAGGTGCTTCGATGTCGTCGGTGACAACGGCTGTTTCCAGATAATCGGCGATCGCCTCAAATTGGCGGGGGCTGCCTTGCACAGACACCTGAATCGTGGGAATGGGAATTTTAGCGCGGTTTGTGGAAAGCATGGCGGCTATCCTCGCGACTGAGTATTACCAGGACGTAGCGGCGGCACGTCCAGGAGTTGACCGGGGGTGAGTTTGCGCGGATCGGTGAGCCGATTGGCAGCTGCAATGACTCGCCACAGTGCCGGATCGCCATATTCCTCAGCAGCAATACTGCTGAGAGTTTCGCCGCGTTTGACAATGCGCGTCGGGTCGTCAACGAGCTTGCTGCGCTTTTTCTGCGTTTTGGCAGACTGCCACTCTTCAAACGAGCAACTGAGATTTGCGCGAGTGGGAGTACCATCACTCAAAAAGCGCGTGTAGGTGGTCGTCACCTGCATCAACACGCTCCAAAACTCAAACGGTTCGCTCAAATTTCCCCACTGCAATAAGCAGATTGGGGGTCGCGGTTGTTTACTAAGAGTGCCGTCGGGCTTTGTCAGGTCAGTAATTTTTTTTGTGTAGGGTCGCACATCTTTAGCAATGCTGACTTTGGGTAAGGGAACTGGCAGTGCGCTTAAATACGATGCAGCATTGACCAGGCCGAGAGAGCTAGGCAGCGAATCGGGCAAGCTGGTATCAAAAAATAACTCAAACGTTAACGTGGCGGGTGTGTCTGCTGGAGTCAAGGTGTTGCGATCGTCATGCTGCCAACCGATCTGAACCATTTGAATTTGATTGGGGTTATAAGGCACCTCAAACGGTTTTTGCAATCGGTTTCGCGTCTCGGGCCAAATTTTTAGTTTTGCCAATTTCGTCAACATTATTTCCACCCCCGTCGTTCGCGTTCGATCGCCATTCGTCGCGCCAGTTTGCGCTCTACTTTGTCTGCCAAAGCATCCACATCGAGAGGTGGTGGTTCAGCCCGCGAGATCGTCGTTTGCGTCGTTAGCGATGGTTGCAGCGATGGTTGCAATGTTGTCCGGGCTGCTTCCCGCACGATCGATCGAGCTGTGAATTGAGCTGTGGTTGAATTCGCTCCTGCACCCTGCGTCGCCGCTGAGTTTTGAGCTGCGATCGTTCTAACGACCTTGGGCGGTGTCGTGTCCGTTAAATCTGAACTGGTGGGATGACTTGACCTGAGTGTAGGTTGTGCAAATACCAAAGGAGTCTCCTGGCGCAATTTGGGGGCAGGAGTGATACTACGAACCAGCAATAGAGGCGATCGCCTGTTTTCTACGGCTGGTTCTGCGGCTTTGGGGTGGGATGGGACTAATGGAATTTCGGCATCTATGTCAATTAATCGAGGCGTTTCACTCACAGGCTGGGCGGATGCGATTGGCACTCGATCTGCTGGAGCAGTATAGAGTTGCGGTGAGAGCGTTCCAGTATTTGAGGCAGAAGTCGGCGATCGCGGTGCCACAATCGGTAAAGTGGGCAACGGCTGAGAGGATGGATTTTCTAAAGCAATTGGATGTCGATCGCTTGTGGTTATGCTGACAGATGAATCAAATGGCAGCGATCGCTCTGCTGGTGCAACAGCTTGCCAAGTTAAACGATCGGTGGGTGCAGATGGGACAAATTTGGCTTGAATTACGGTCGGTCGATTGGAACTTGTTGCGGATGGCGTAGATGTCTGCACTGCAATATCCGATGCAGTCTCCGCAGGTACGGGCTGGGCATAGACTATCGGTGGTTGTCCTGCTGGCGAACCTTCGGATAGCGTGTGTTGCTCAGAGATTTGGGTGAGTAACGGCAAACGATTTGACCAGCTTTCAGCACGCGAGCGAATCTGGTCAGCCAGGGCAGAACCGGTCACTCCAGGTTGGGCGATTGGGCGCATTAATCGCTGCACCAGCTTGGGTCTAATTGTGTTCTGCCAGTTGTAGAGTGGACTTGTCGGCATTGATGCAGTGCCTCCCTAGCGGTTCAGTTTGAGCGATGTGGTGGCGCGATTCTGCTTGACTAACCGAGCGGCTGAATGTGCTAGAGCCAGCGCCGGTTTTGTTACGCCCCGATGCACCAGTTCCAGTTGCTCGACGACTACTGTATTGGAGTTGCTAGCATCTAACTGGGGACCTACCCAGCGCACGGGATAAGCATCTTTGAAATTCCACCAGCTCACAGGTTGGCGATCCCGATCGAGCATCATCACAGTGCCGTTGAGCCGCAGAATGATACCCTCAGCCGCCGCGTTGAACCAGTGCCACAGCACATTCAAATCGGTAATGCCGTAGGTCAAAACTAGATTAGGATAGGTGACTTGGGTGGGAAATTGATGGGCATAGCCATTCACGCCGCCTTCTTGATAATCCTGAAGTTGAATACTGCTCTCTAGTCCCGAAACGGTGGTAAAACCGCCCGTCAATAAGCCACCAATTTCCACCAGAAAGTTATATCCCATGTAGGGATCGAGTCGGCGACCCGTTCGCTCCATTGCCGCAGCAAACAGGGCATTAGTAGGGGGCATTAATACCATAACTTCTCCGTACTGATAAATCGTTGTTGTTATATTGCAGGTTGTCAAACGGAAGCGCTATTAAACTGTTGATTAATCCGAGCAATTTCAGCCACCCACTGTTGGCGATCGCGGTGTTCGAGCTGCATAATTTGCTCCGGCGACCAGTGAAAGTGATAGGCAATATACGCTACCTCCTCTTGCAGGCGCTCTAAGGGGTAGCGAGTAACTCCCCCTCAGGGACAGGTTCGACCTCAAACTCACCCTGACAGTGGGGACAGGTGACTTGGAAACGAGTATGACCAACTTGATTGATCCGCTGATAAAAATCTTGCAGATAGACCAGATCGGCTGAAAATAACCCTTCAATCGTTTTCGGATTCAGCGACGGCAACTCTCCCAATCGAGTAATTACTCGCGCCAACAAAATAATTACTAGGTAGCCCGGATTACTTTGCACTCGCGGATCGCGTAGGGGCGCAATTTCGTCATAGGCAGTCGCCAATCGCATCGTGCCTTCTTTATGAATGTTGCCTTCGGAGTCGATGTAACCCTGGGGTAGGGTGAACTCCAATTCAGTGGACTGAATCATGGTTGATGGTTTCCAGACTTGATATGGTTTAAATTACTTCCAATCGTCGATGGTGATGCCTTCGTGTACCAGTTCCAATGTTTCGATCGCGGCTCCATCGGTGGTAGCATCAAAATCAGGGGCAGTCCAGGTAATCGGCCAGCAGTTCGACAGGTTCCAGCGAATTTTTTCCTGTCCGGTTCGATCCATCAACACAATCGAGATATCGCGGCGATCGGCATTGCCTTTCATCACGTTTTCGCGCCAACTCCATAGTTCTTTGTTGTTAGTAATACCACGCTGTAAGGTGATATTACTGTAGGTGTTGAGTCCGGGTAGTTTTCGCATGGTGGGCGGATCGGTACCCTCGCGGTATTCTCCCGATGCTTGAGAGGCACTCAGTCCCGAACATTGCCGAAATCCAGCGTGAATAATGCTGTTCCACTCGACAAAAAAGTTATAGCCCTGATAGGGATCGGGTTTATGAGCATTGCTAGCAGGCATAGTCAAATCTCCTTGCGTGCAGGGTAAAAATCAAAGCTTAGACGAGGGTGACTCCGGTTTCTCCTTGAATCAGCCGCACTACAATAAACTCGCTGGGAACGGTGGGGGCTAAACCAATTTCGGTAATTACCATACCGCGATCGCGGACTTCTGGCGGATTGGTTTCGGCATCGCACTTGATGTAAAACGCTTCTTGCGGTGAGTTGCCCTGAAGCGCCCCTTGTGCTAGTAGAGTCTCTAGATAGGCAGTGAGTTCGCGCTCAATCCGAATCCACAGCATTATATCGTTGGGTTCAAAGGTAAAGTTTGTCAGATTGCGATCGATCCAGCGCCCCACCATCAGAAACAACCGCCGCACATTCACATAGCGCCAGGCGGCATCCTGGCTCAACGTCCGCGCTCCCCAAACGCGAATGCCCCGTCCTGGCAGAATTCGCAGACAATTGATTTTTCCTACCTGATTATCCTGATTATTAAGATTGAGCTTTTGCCGCTCGGCATCGGACAGCAGCAAACTCAGATCCACCGCGCCATTGATGACAAAGTTAGCAGGTGCTTTGTGAACGCCCACATCTAGATCGCTTTGGGCGTAAATACCTGCAATATGTCCGCAGGGCGGAATCAGTTTAGGCAGACTGGTATTAAGGTGCTGCACTTGAATCCAGGGAAAATACAGGGCGCTGTTATGACTCCCTGGATGGCTGGAAAGCTGCTGCTGTTGCTCTACAACATCGTCAATGGTGGCATTTCGGTGAGTATCTAGAATAGCAAAGCGATCGCCCATCTCCTGGCAGTAATCTAACAATGCTTCCTGCATTGGCAACAATTGGGCTGTATCCTGGCTGCTTGTGGCTAAGTCGGGCGCGCACACCAGGTCAACGCCATCCAAAACGGCGATCGCCTCCAGTGCCTCTGCTAAAGCAGCTTCGATGGATATGAAATCGCGCAGTCTTACCACGTAGCAAGCCCTACCGCCATTGCCAAAAAAGCCTTGCACTGCATCGGGTAAGTCACTTGTTCCCGCAATGCCAAATATTTCTACAAACTGCGTCCACAGTGTCAGCAACTGAGGTCGAGCAACATCGCCTTTTGTTGCAAACCCAATCAAAACAGGTACACCCGTCAGAAACTCAGGGGCGGGGGACGAAACGCTTTGTTCCCAATAAACCCCTGGAGTTGCATGAGTCAAGGGCAACATTTATTGTCCCTCCTGCCGCTGACTCAGCCGAAACACCACAAACTCAGCAGGCTTGACCACTGCTACACCAATATCTGTCACCACTAGTCCCAGTTGGCGTTGTTCTGGTGGATTGTTTTCGGCATCGCATTTGACGTAGAACGCTTCTTCGGGTGTGCTGCCAAACAATGCGCCACTGCGCCAAACTACGGTTAAAAATGCAGTGACGCTGCGACGAATTCTCGCCCACAGTTCCGGTGAATTGGGTTCAAACACTGTCCATTGCGTGCCTTCGTCGACCGATTCGCGCAAATAGTTAAATAGCCGTCGGGTGCTGATGTATTTGAATTCACCATTGGCATCTCCACCCAAAGTGCGCGCCCCCCAAACGCGAATGTTGCCATTGAAATTGCGAATACAGTTGATCCCGTCTTTGTTAAGCCCGTCTTGCTGACTTTTACTAATCGACTGCGCCAGTCCTACGGCTCCAGCCACGACCTCATTAGCAGGGGCTTTGAACACGCCCCGCTGACTATCAACTCGCGCATAAATGCCTGCCATGTGTCCGCTAGGCGGCACTGCTCTGGGAGTTTTGGGATTGGCTGGATCGAACACTAGCAGCCACGGGAGATAGAGGGCAGCATAATCAGAGTCAAATGGCTTGAGTGCTGTAATTGCATCGTTGGGTTTAGCGGTTTCCGGCGGATCGAGAATTGCCACGCGATCGCCCATTGTCTCACAGTGTTCTTTCACTGCCTTTTGCACCCCCTGTAATCCCGGAGCCGCCACGATCGCAATTTCGTCGATTGCCTCAAACTGCTTCAATGCTGGTTCTACAGCACCTTCATCGTCGCTGGCAACGCCTACCACATAGCAGCGCGTTCCCCCATTGCGAAAGAAACCAAACACCGCATGAGCTAGAAGATTGGGCTGACCTTTAATAAAATCGCCAAATAAGGTCTTGAATTCGGTGAAATTAGTGCATATCTGGGCAGAAAAATCGTTGCTTCTGTAAAATCCTTTAATTAGCTTGTCGATAGCTGGTGGATCGGTAAAGGTGACAAAGGACTCACTGCCCTCATTTGTAAGCTTTACTTTCATGTTGTCAATCTCAGCAGTATCGACAAAAAAGCCAAACCCGGAGTCGGTCATAACATTAGAATGAGGCAGCTTAAACTTTGTTTGCTTCGCCTTGCGATCTGGAGCGTTGGCGGCGGCAATTTCAACCTGATGCTCGGCACTGCCAATCTCCTCAATCCTGGTTATGATACCAATGAACCCAGCCGTACTAGTACCCACGCCAGCGATCGGTGCAGCGGATCGTTCCTCAGACACGTACACGCCAGGCGATTGAGAGATGATATTTGTAAGCGACACCATGAACGTTTCTCCTCGTACAGAAGATGGGACAATGCAGCCAATGAATTTGAGAGCGTAGATTTAGTAAGAAGGTAGGAGGTAAGTCAGCGCGGTCTTGGGGGTTTCTCTCATGCGCGACTAGTGATATAAGCGGATTAAGAGGATTTAGGCGATCGCGCTGCTAGTTCAAAGTTATGCGTGGTTAATTCCCCTTGTTTGAGTTGAACGCCTTGAACCAGTGGTGGATAGCCTCTAGCAAAAACTTGCACGTTGGGTCGAGGAGGCTGACCCGATGGGGTGAGTTGCCAAACTTCCAATCCTGTTAGTAAATAGCTGCCCTCTGCGTTGCTAAAAGCAGATGTGCTGCTTCCTTCAACTTGAATGCGCGCCATGCTCACAGGTTTGTTGTTGTAGGTTACGCTTCCTGTAAGTGCTGTCGTTGGCAATACCATTTCTGCGATCGCAGTTTGTAGGTTCCCTTCCGCGTTTCTAGAGACGGTTAACGCTTCAGTAGTAACTGTTCCGTAGCGGGTTCCTGTATTTGGTAAAGATGCCGTCAACGTATAGATACCAGGGGGCAAATCGAGAAAGTAAAAGCAACCATCGATCGCACTCACAACCCGATCTAACTCAACCGAGCGATTTCTCGCTTGGAGTGCTTTGAGCCTCAGTATTTGCCGAAATTCGGGCGGCGACTGCTCAATTTTAATCGCCGCTTTGGCAATCGCCTGTTGAGTCACGGCTTCTATTATCCGTCCGGCGATCGCTACCTGTCGGCGCTTTGTCGTTAATGTCATCCATGCAGTCATTTGTCACTCGCAAATTTCAGCTTTATGCCAGAACCAGTGGTAAGGTTTCTGCTTCCTCGTAAACGGGAATGGCGATCGTCACTGTGTAATTCAGTGCGGGTTTGGGTCTGCCACCCATCGCTTGCCAAAACTCACCCAAACTTTGTAATTGAGTTGGGCGTAGCGTCAAACTGCGCGGCAAAATTTCCTGTTCTTTCATGCTGCCTTGCAACACTGCCACAGGAATGATGGGATGTCGCAGGAGTGCTTTCATCACTTCCCCTAATAGCCGATGTTCCGTTTGCGGGTCGGACTGATTGCCCGCTGTCCAAATGGTAATCGCGTAAGAACAATCAACCCGCACTGGTGGACGTTTTCGCGTTGCAGTACCGTTGGGCTGGCGATCGACTACCCACTCATTGCTCCGCAGTTCCAGATTTTCTCGCACGTCGTACAGAAACAAATCGATCGTTGGAGCATTAGCAATTTGACTGGCAAATTCGCGATCGGGCGTGGCAAAACTAATGGACACCCGTGTTGTTGCATTGGTTCCCACAAAAGCAGGAGGCAACTCAGCCTTGAGCAATTCTTCTAACGTTTTATCCAAGTCATGGAGCATTTCTAAATTCTGATTCTCGATTTAGTTATTCCCTGATTTATCAATCCAAAATTCTTTGCTTTATTCACTTTTCAGCTTCATCGTGCATTTTTTTAAGAATTTTAGTATATACATCTAAATCTAGGCTGCAAACATTGGCAGCTTACACCTAATTCTCTCCATCTGAATGATAAAATTTGATAACTGGAATACTTAAAACTTAGTAAAAAATAAAACTTTGCAATATTATAAATTTGGTAATGTTGTAGATCGGTTGATCGAGTATAATGAATAAAAAACTTGGTTAAGTCTTATGACTGTTTTGGTAGCAATTGAATGCCATCATTGTCACAGCACAGAGGTGACTAAATACGGAAAGTCGCTAGTAGGCAAACAACGTTATTACTGCCAAAACACTGATTGTCCCTACCGCACTTTCGTCTTAACTCAAACTTATCCAGGAAGGACACGAGAAGTCAAGCAGCAGATCGTGGAGATGACGCTCAAGGGGAGTGGAGTGCGAGATATTGCCCGCGTGTTGCATATCAGTCCTACAACCGTGATTCAAGAATTAAAAAAAACTCGCTCTCCTCAAACAAGTGAATCAGAAACTGCTCCAGAGGCTAAAACCTGAGAGTGTGGAAGTAGAAATTATACGAGTTGAAGAGCCTGAAGAAGCTGAAGTCGAAGAGTCAGAGCGTTTTGGAGATGTGGAGCTATGTGGGTAAAAAGAGCAACCCTAGATGGCTGTGACATGCAATTGACCGAAGTACCGGGCAAGTATTAGCTTATCAATACTTCTTGGTTAAGGGTTAAGCAG